>NZ_NXIB02000038.1 GCF_002412335.2 Tychonema bourrellyi FEM_GT703 | reverse complement strand
GGAATGGGGAATGGGGCATTGGGCATTGGGCATTGGGCATTGGGCATTGGGCATTTATCAGTATTCACACTAACAAATAACCAATGACCAATAACTAATAACTAATAACCAATAACTAATAACCAATAACTAATCTAGCTCAAATTCATTTTTCCAAGCATCGTCTTGTTTCCAAGGAATTTGTTCAGACTTGGGAAGTAAGAAATTCTCCAAAACTAGATAGTCCATTTCAGTACGCATGAAACAGCGATAAGCATCTTCGGGAGTACAAACAATTGGTTCGCCACGGACGTTAAAAGAAGTATTAACCAAAATTGAGCAGCCCGATCGCCTTTCAAAGTGACTAATCAAGTCATAATAGCGAGGATTGGTTTCCTTGTGAACAGTTTGGACACGCGCCGAGTAATCAACGTGGGTAACAGACGGAATCTCCGATCGCGGAACGTTGAGCTTGTCAATACCAAAAAGTTGTTCTTGTTCGGCTGTCATCGGAATTCGCAGACTTGCTTTGACAGGAGCAACCAATAGCATATAAGGGCTAGAATGATCCATCTCAAAATAATCAGCAACTCGTTCCGCTAAGATTGACGGTGCAAAAGGTCGAAAAGATTCCCGATATTTGATTTTCAGGTTCATGACCGACTGCATCTTAGCATTGCGGGGATCGCCAATGATCGATCGCCCTCCGAGAGCCCGCGGCCCAAATTCCATCCGTCCTTGGAACCATCCCACCACATTACCCTGTTCCAGAATTTCTGCCAACTGTGGCATTAATTCGGCATCATCCAATCGATGATAACTCGCTTTGACAGCATCCAAATATTCGATAATTTCTGTGTCAGCAAACTTTGGCCCCAAATAAGAACCACGCATTTGGTCGCGACAAGTTAAATGAGCCACAGACTTAGTAACAGTTGCCACTGGTTGGTTTGTAGTTAGGATTTCTGTCCCATCTTCTGCCACTTCACTGGTAGGAATTACTTGACTTTTTTGCGGTTCTATGATGTTGGCTGGCAAGTTCAGATTGACATTGCGTTCAGATTCGCAATACTGATACCAAATCGCCAAAGCCGCGCCCAAAGCACCGCCAGCATCTCCTGCGGCTGGTTGAATCCAAATATCTTTAAAAATGCCCTCCCGCAAAATGCGGCCGTTAGCAACGCAATTCAGAGCAACGCCACCAGCAAGACAGAGATAATCCACATTCAATTCTTTTTTAACTGTTCTGCAAAGTCGCAACACAACTTCTTCAGTGACAACTTGAATTGAAGCAGCAATATCCATTTCTCGCTGAGTTAATTTCCCTTCAGCTTTGCGTGGCGGCCCTTCAAATAGTTCGTCAAACTTCTGATTTGTCATGGTTAAGCCAACAGTATAGTTGAAATAATCCATGTTCAAACGGAAAGTGCCGTCGTCTTTGAGGTCGATTAAATAGTTGAGAATTTTGTCTACATATTTGGGTTCGCCGTAGGGCGCTAAACCCATGAGTTTGTATTCGCCAGAGTTGACTTTAAACCCTGTGTAGTAGGTGAAAGCGGAATAAAGTAAACCCAATGAGTGAGGAAAATCGATTTCCCACTGGGGAGTCAGTTGGTTTCCTTCTCCTAGCCAGACTGAGGTTGTCGCCCATTCACCCACGCCGTCGAGACACAAAACGGCGGCTTTTTGAAATGGGCTGGGGAAAAATGCTGAGGCGGCGTGGGATTGGTGGTGTTCGGTAAATAGGAGAGATGGCCGTAGTTTTGAGGTTTTGCAGTTGGCCAATTCTGCGAGTTCTCTTTTGAGTATGGTTTTGAGGTAAAGCTTTTCTTTTAACCAAATTGGCATGGCGGTTAAGAAAGAGCGAAAACCGTTGGGTGCGTAGGCTAAATAGGTTTCGAGAAGGCGCTCGAATTTGACTAATGGTTTGTCATAAAAGACGATTCGATCGAGTTGCTGTAGGTCTATTTTTGCTTCTTTTAGGCAATAGGCGATCGCATTCTTGGGAAATCTGGCATCGTGCTTTTTGCGGGAAAATCTTTCTTCCTGCGCTGCGGCGATAATTTCTCCATCGCTAATTAAGGCTGCGGCGCTGTCATGGTAGTACGCCGAGATTCCAAGTATGTTCATCGCTCTCCTCACAAATCGCTATGCGTTTGCATCTAACTATTTAGAATAGTCAATGATTATAGCTGCTTAGGTGTCGATTTGAACTTTTTATCAGTTTTGGATGCGCGAAAGAAACCGGGTTTTTTACCGGATCTGCGGGCTGGAACCAATGATTTTCGTAAAAAAACCCGGTTTCTAAGCCTCGATGCCTCACGACTCTTCAATCCAAAATCCAAAATCTAAAATCGATAGATTCGTCGCCCCCAAGCTCTAAAGTATGTGATGAGGGGGAATTGATAAAATTCACCGACTAACCAGAGGACGATTCCTAGATGGGACAAAAAGGCTAAACCTGTCCAAGCTGCGGGTAGCCACGATAGGCGACTGCCGGGAATTGGGGGAAAGTAGTAGGCTGATAGCCCTAGCAAGGTGGTGGGAAGGAAAATTAGTCCGATCGCGGCGGCAAAGTAAGGCCATCCAAATTCTATGCCTTCGAGGTGGGCTCCGATCCACTGTTTGCCGTTCCAGTGCCAATTGACTGGCGGTTGGCGATCGGCCATTTTGAGCATTTGTCTTTCTTCATTGCCTGTGAAGATGTGTTGACAAAAGTTGCAAGCTAGGGCTTCCATCATCGGCATGGGAGAGATTTCGCCTGTGCGACAAACTGGGCAAGGATATGTGTCTTGTTCGGGGTTAAAGTGACGGGTGGATTTTTTTGTGAAAGTTGGCATGGATATGAGAGTTTGTCAAGAGATTGAATGATCTTAACGCGATATTACTATCCAGCAACAGGCAAGATGCCTGTTCCACAATTCTCAGTAACAGGCAAGATGCCTGTTCCACAATTCTCAGCAACAGGCAAGATGCCTGTTCCACAATTCTCAGTAACAGGCAAGATGCCTGTTCCACAATTCTCAGTAACAGGCAAGATGCCTGTTCCACAATTCTCAGCAACAGGCAAGATGCCTGTTCCACAATTCTCAGTAACAGGCAAGATGCCTGTTCCACAAGAGATAAATTTTGCTGTGGAACAGGCATCTTGCCTGTTCAGAAAAAGCTTAGTGAGAATAATCCAAGAACTCAGTTCACTCGAACTCGCCCGGAACTAAAGGCCTGTATTCGATCGCCCAACAAACGCAATAACAAACGCCCCGATTCGTCAATGCCAGCGGCTTGTCCGCAGATGGTTTTGTCGGAAAGTTCGATCGCCACATTGCAACCAAAAAGCGCATCACGGTGCTGTAATTCTGGCAACAGTCTGGCTAAACCGGATTTTTCGGCTGGTTTTTCGGTTTGGGAAAACATATGGGCTAGTTGGAGAAGATAGTGTCGCAGTCGATCGAGTAAACACAGTTCATCTGGCACTTGCCTAGCAATCGAATGCAAGCTTACTGCATTACCGATCGCGCTGGCATCAAGTCCACTGCGATCGAAGTCTACGCACAGATTGATGCCGATGCCGACTACAGCGCGAGTTTTGCCGGAAACATGGCTAGAAGTGGCTTCGCAGAGAATTCCAGCTAATTTGCGGCGATCGATCCAAATGTCGTTTGGCCATTTCAGGCGCAGCAGAGTGCGACAGTCTGGAACTAAGTCTTCGATCGCATAAATCACTGCTAAACCAACGGCTAAACTGAGTCCCGGTAACAGATTGGGGTTGAGGTTGTCGAGTACAAAACTGGCAGTCAAAACGCCGGTTGGGGCGTGCCATGTTCGCCCGTGTTGGCCTCTGCCACTGGTTTGTCGTTTGGTGAATACGACATCTCCGTGGTTGAGTTGGGCTGCGCGGGCGATCGCGATCGTGTTGGTACTCGGACAGGTATCTAACCAGTGTAGCCACTGAGGGAGGTTTGGGCGATCGGATTCTAGGGATTGGGGCACGGGAATTAATTAAAACAGATATAGCATCGGATTTACCTAACGCCACACAACAAGTCTAGTTCTCAAATGTCTTGATTTACAAGGGGTATAGCCAAAAGTAGCACCTCAGTTTCCCCCTTTTGCAGCAACTCAAAAAAAAACTTGTATTACCCCTTGACAGTTTTGTAGTACATAGTGTAGTATAAATGTATGGCGAAGGGGAAAAAGCCTCAAAGCTTTATCTCAAAAGCAATATGAACTTTGAGAACTGAATAGCTAATTAGTCATGTCACATACTTTTGGACATTGGCGGCTTGACTCCAAGTGCGATCGACCCATCGGGTTGTAGTACGCAGAGTCAACCGTCACCCGTCCAAACAGCAATTTCTGAGGCTGTAGCTCAATTGGGAGAGCATCGCTCTGTCAAAGCGAAGGTAGCGGGATCGAAACCCGTCAGCCTCGTCTCCGCTTCCCGGAGTTGCGAGTAAAAAATTATGAGTTTTGAACTAAAAATTTTCTTTAACTCAAAACTCATAACTTAAAACTCAAAACTTTCAAAGTCCCGTAGGCAAATTGGTTTAAGCCGTCTGCCCCTCAAGCAGAAGATTGCGAGTTCAAACCTCGTCGGGACTCCCAGGTTAGGTGGCCGAGTGGTTCAAGGCTTCGCTCTGCAAAAGCGATTTTCGTGAGTTCAAATCTCACCCTAACCTCTGGCAATATTGCAGCGTAGCTTAACGGTAAAGTCCCAAGTTCATACCTTGGTTAATGCGGGTTCAAATCCCGACGCTGCCACCAAATGCAGGGATGATGTAACTGGCAACATCTCAGTCTCCAAAACTGATTTTCTGAGTTCAAATCTCAGTCCCTGTGCCAATTTATAGTGCTGTAGGCAAATGGTTTAAGCCGCTTGGTTTTCATCCAAGTGATCTGCGGGTTCAACTCCCGTCAGCACTTCTCATAGGTCGTTGGCAGAATGGTTTTGCAGCCGCCTTTTAAGCGGATCGATCGAGGTTCAATTCCTCGACGACCTACCAAATTTTCTATCTTGGGTTGGCCCTCCTATTGGCGTGGGTAGCTGTCTGTAAAACAGTAGTTTAAAGCGTTGCTGGTTCAATTCCAGCCCAGCCCATACGATTTTAGATTTTAGATTTTGGATTGTAAGATTTAAAATTTAAGATTTGAGATTATAAAGTATTTGTAACTGCATTTAATCGGCAGTTGCAATCTTGAGAACGAGTTGTAACCGGACAACATCTTAGTATGCAAAACTGAAGATTTGAGGGTTCAAATCCCTCCGTTCTCGCTATGGAGAAGTGGCCGAGCGGCTTAAGGCGCTTTCCTGCTAAGAAAGAGCGGTTTAACACCCGCCGTGGGTTCAAATCCCACCTTCTCCGTTTTCCCCCGATAGCTCAGTTGGTAGAGCGCTTGTTTGAAGAACAAGAAGTCGTCAGTTCGATACTGACTTGGGGGATTGCGTTGCCTCAAGCAATACCCCACACCAACCCTCCCCTTATTAAGGGGAGGGAGAAAGTAATCGAAATTGCCAAATAATAGAATTTTCTTGAAGTGCGATCGCACTAATTTTCCCAAAAATTTGCCATAATTAAGGTAGAGTAGTTCAAGGTTAAACTATGCTAGCAACTGACAACACCTCAATGGGAAAAATTATTACCGCACTCACCGTGACTAATCGTGCCGATCAGATCGATTGCAGAAATGAGGTGTTTGCCCGATCGCACTTCAGAAAACCTGATGCCCATTACACTATCAGACTCTGAACCAGAGCCAGATATTGCAATTGTCAGCGGGGCGATCGCACTAAATTTTTAAAAGTGTTGCTAAAATAAATCAGCTATGTTATAGTAGCTTAGATGCGGGAGTATAGCTCAGTTGGTTAGAGCAGGTGACTCTTAATCTCAAGGTCGAAGGTTCAAGTCCTTCTACTCCCATCCTCCAACGAAATGCCACAAAAACACTACCTGAAAAACCTGATGTGGAAGCAGTGGTGTTTTTGTCAATTTTGAAAAAGGCGATCGACCTTGTACAATAATTTTCATGAACATCAACCAGTTTGTAGAAAATTCACTAGGACAATGGCGATCGCAGCGCAGCGCCCATCACTTGACCTTCAGACACTTTGAAGCCATAGAGTCAGTCATTGATATCGTTGCAGTCTCACCCGACGACACAGCCGTAATCGACCTCTGCAAGTCCTACAACATAGACCCAACCCAAGCAGTAAGCCCCTTCCAAATGACCTGGGAGGGACACACAGATTGGGACGAAAACGCCGAAATGAAAGGCAGTTGTATCCTCGTACCAATCCCCGATCGCACAATCCCCAATCGCGGCAAACTACTGCGAGATCAAGGATATGCCGAAACCATCCCCGCCGCCGCTGACTATCACTTCACCGACGATGGCACCTTTGTCCTACTCACCAGCTACGACAACGCCGCCGCCGAAGAAAAAATCTGGTTTGCCAATCCTAACCTCCGGTTTCGTGTTTCCCTGATCAAAACAAGCCAAGGAAGTGGAGTTGTCACAGCATCATTTTCCTCGGAAATTCGTTCACTCCCAGCGAAATAAGCAACTAGAAAACAGCTTATGAATTCAGTCAAAAGCAATGATTTAATTACTCTGGCTCAGTGGATGGCAGGGGATTTTAGTAACTACAAACAATCCTATGACAAACCACAACAGTTCGCCCATATTCACATCTTATTTCGCCCCTTACCCTTTGAGTTCTTCAATGCGATCGGCTTTTATTCCGAACAAGTATATGACCATGACCTCTGGACACCATATCGTCAAGGAGTCCACAAACTAATTGACCAAGATTCACAAATTTATATTGAAAATTATAGTCTCAACGATCCAGTACAATACGCCGGCGCAGCACGAGAATTAAGCATTCTCAAAACAATTAAACCAGATTGCATTCAAAGACGCTATAATTGCTCTATGGTCTTCGAGCGAGACGGAGAAATGTTTCGAGGTAGTGTAGAGCCAGGAAACCAATGTCTCATCGAAAAAAGAGGCTGTTCAACCTACCTAATCAGTGACGTCGAAATCACCGAAACAACTTGGGGTAGTCTCGATCGCGGTATGGACGTAAATACTCATCAACAGATCTGGGGATCAGACAACGGCTCCTTATGGTTTGAAAAGCGCCAAAGCTTTGCAGCAGAAGTACCGTTGGTCTAACTTTCGGTTTGGGCGATCGGCAACACAACCCCAAGCATACTACAGTCACACATCTTGCCAGAAAAACCTTCCGACTAAAAAAATCAACCTTGTAGTACAAAAAAAATTAACATATTGTAATATTGCGATGATATTACGATATGTAAAATTTTTTCATACAACATCTAATTATGGTAAATTTTCTCATAACACAATAGTGGAGATTTTTCAAATGGTTTTTGGACCTGCATCTCGACTTGGAGTCAGTTTATTTGAAGAAACACCATCTTTAGAACTGATGCCAGGACATTCACAAGAAGAAGTAGAAACCGTAATTCTTGCTGTCTATCGGCACGTTTTTGGTAATGCTTACGTGATGGAAAGTGAACGAGCCACAATTCCTGAATCCCAATTCAAACGTGGTGAACTCAGTGTACGCGAATTCGTCCGCGCTCTGGCAAAGTCAGACGCCTATCGTTCTCGCTTTTTCGACACTTGTCCTCGCTATCGGTTCATTGAACTCAACTTCAAACATCTTCTCGGTCGCGCTCCCGATGGCCTAGAAGAAATGAGAACACACAGCACTATCTTAGATACCCAAGGCTTCGAGGCAGAAATTGATTCTTACCTCGACACCGATGAATATCAAAACGCCTACGGGGAAAATATCGTTCCCTTTTACCGAGGCTACAAAACCCAACCAGGAAAAAACATGGTTGGGTTTACACATATGTTTGCCCTCTTGCGCGGCGCTTCCAGCAGCGATTTCAAAGGCAGCATTTCTGGCAAAGCCCCTGTTCTGAATAAATTTGTCATTCAAGAAACCCCTTTACCAATCGTTCCCCCTTCCGGTGGCACTGTTGGAGACGGTTGGGCATTCCAAGAGTACGCTATGAATGCACGTAGCCGTGCTGGATTAGGTGCACAAGCAGAAGGCAAAGTTTATCGCATTACAGTAACTGGATATCGCTCTTCAGGAACCACTGTGATCAACAAAGTCTCCAAATTCCGTCGTAGCAACCAAGTATATCTTGTACCATTCGATCGCCTTTCGCAAGAATATCAACGCATCCACAAACAAGGTGGCGTAATTGCCAGCATCACTGCTGTCAACTAAAAAAGGCTTAAACTTATGCCTTAACGACTTGGGGAAATACCTCCCTGAGCGTCCTTTTTCACAATCTCTACTTTCCAGTTTTGAAGCGTTATTTAGTCTTAGGAGAAACTCAATGAGTGTCGTTTTAGATGCGCCCGTAGAACTTTGGCCCACTAGCAGTTCCGATGATCAACAGGCCGTAATTCGTGCCGTTTACAAGCAAGTGTTGGGCAATCCTCATGTGATGGAAAGCGAACGCCTGACAGTGCCAGAATCGCAATTGTGCGATCGCGGAATGACAGTACGGGAATTTGTCCGTGCTGTCGCCAAATCCGACTTCTATCGTAGTCGGTATTTTGAATCCTGTGCTCCCTACCGCTTTGTTGAGCTCAACTTCAAACATTTGTTAGGTCGCGCTCCCTTAGACCAAGCGGAACTATCTGAGCATATTCGCACCTGTATCGAAAAAGGCTACGATGCAGAAATTGACTCCTACCTCGACAGTCAAGAATATCAAGACAAATTTGGCGAGAATACAGTCCCTTATTATGTAGGCGCAAAAAGTCAAGTCGGACAAAAGCAAGTCGGCTACAATCGCACCCTTTCCCTGTATCAAGGTTATGCGGGAGTTGACAGTGCCTTTACCGCTTCTCGCTTAGTGGATTTTGTAGCTGGTAATAGCGGCAACAAAATTACTTTGCCCACAACCGGCGGTCGAATCAGCGCTTACAAAGATGCCACCGAAAAGATGTTCAAGATTTTAGTTAAAGGTGCTAAATTTGATAGCCCTCGCCGACTAAGCAACACTGAATATCTGGTTTCCGGCGGAAAAATGACTCCGCAAATCCAGCGGATTCATCGTGCAGGCGGAAAAATTGTCAGCATCACCGAAGTTGCTTAAAACATCCAGTGATGAAGGGACTATCCCGATGTCATTAAATTGACTTTTCTTAGCACTGGCATCTTGCCAGTGCTAAGAAACTGCTAGTCCACAACAAATGCGATCGCATTTGTGGATATTTTTCAAGGAACAGTAACATTTTTTGACACTCCAAAACAACCTTATTAACTTCAGGTAAAAACCATGTCCACTTTAGCAGCAACTTTCGTCAGTGAACCCGTAGAACTCCGCTCCAATGCCACCGAAGAAGATTTACAAGTAGTGATTCGGGCTGCTTACCGACAAGTCCTAGGAAACGTCCATCTCATGGAAAGTCAGCGTCTCACCAGCGCCGAATCCTTACTCCGCAATAGCGATATTACAGTGCGCGAATTTGTCAGACAAGTTGCCAAATCAGACCTGTATCAATCTCTCTTTTTCAACACCAATTCCGCCTATCGGTTCATCGAGTTAAACTGCAAGCATTTGCTCGGTCGCGCTCCTTTGGAACAAACAGAAATTTCCGAACACGTCCAAACTTATAACGGACAAGGCTATGAAGCCGAAATCGATTCTTACATCGATAGTGACGATTATACCCAAAACTTTGGCGAAAATGTCGTCCCCTACCCTCGGAGCATTCGCAGTCAAACTGGTATCAAGAATGTCGGTTTTAATCGGATGGTTTCTTTGCTCGGAGGAGGAGCAGCCACTAGCGATAGCAGCAATAAACCTCAGTTAATTGCTACCGTTGCTAACAATCTACCTCAAAAAATCAAACTTCCTAGCGTTGGCTCAAGTGGAGCTTTTAGCAACACTGGCAAGCGTTTTCGGATTACCGCGACTAAATCTGGTGGTGCTAAAGTCAGAATGGGCAACATGAACTACGAAGTCAGCTATGCTCAACTGTCTCAAAACATTCAAAATATCCAAAAAACAGGTGGCAAAATTCTCAGCATCAACGAAGTTAGCTAAGTCCCCATAGACTTGACTTTGATTTTCGTTTAGGTTTGGTATTTTTTACTTTCTCTAGAGCGAGTTGATTATTCGCTCTTTTTCTAGTGAAAAAAGCCACAAACTTGATTTATATACTCCAGGATTATTTCTAAAATATAAAATCTAAAATCTAAAATCTAAAATGGTATTACCTCCCATAGCTGACAAAAAAATGCAGGCTTGGATTAGAAGTCGTCACTTAATTTTCACCGGTCAGTTTCTAATTTTTGAAACTTTAGACTATCCAACAGTTGAGCGATTTGAGGAATGTATCACCAGTCTAGGAGGGTGCTTAATTTCTGTTGAACCAACCAAACGAGTTTGGATGGGAAATCATCGACAAGTGATGCTCTATCAAGCCAAAGGCAGTTTGCATACACCTCACCATGAACTGCGACAATATTGGTTCAAATACGGCAGTTTTCAAACCAGATTTGATGAGAGAGTTTAGAAGAAGGAAGTTCGGCAACGGATTCTGTAACGGATTTAACGGATGTCTGGTGGAAGGTACAAAGAAGGTAGAAGGTAGAGGTATAAAGCCCTTCGACTACGCTCAGGGTACGAAGAAGGAAGGAGCAATATTTCTGTTACAGTAAAAGAAACTTGTGCTTTGTGGTTATGGATATTCACGAAATCGAAGCGTCTCTAGAAAATTCTGACTTTCAGTACCGACTCAAGGCGATCGCAGCTCTTAAAGACTATACACCAGAAATAGCCGTTCCCTTACTAAAAGCCAAACTAAACGACCCAGAATTTTTAGTACGTTCCTTTGTCAGCCGGGGATTTGGGCAACAAAAAACCGCCGAATCCTTCGCCGCACTGCTCCAAATCATCAAACTTGATAACACCCCCAATGTACGAGCCGAGGCCGCTAATTCCCTTTCCCTCTTCGGCCAATGCGCTGCATCTCATTTAGTGCTGACTTTTATTCAGGATGACCACTGGCTGGTACGTCGTAGCATTCTGGGCGCGTTGGTGGATATGGAGTGCCATAACGAAATTTTCGAGGTTTGTGTCGAAGCATTGGCCGGCGAAGATATGACCACGCAAGAAGCGGCTGTGGATGGACTCGGTGCCTTAGCTGGAACCATTCAAGAACAGGCGGCACTTGCTCAGTTATTGACGCTAGCTGGTTCTGAGTATGAAGGAATTCGTCAACACACCGCATCTGCTTTGAAGCATTTTGATCATCCCCAGGCGAAGGCAGTTTTGAGTCAACTGCGCCAAGACTCCCATCATCGAGTTGTTGGCGCTGCTTTAGAAAACTTGCTTGAGAATAGTTAGCAAAGCCAGAAACCGGGTTTTTTACGAAATCTAACTTGGAGTGCAAGGAATAACTAAAAACCCGGTTTCTTGAATCCCTACTAGAGCCAGAAACCGGGTTTTTACGAAAATCTAGGCTAGAGTGCAAAATCTTGATGAAAAACCCGGTTTCTTGAATCCCTACTAAAGCCAGAAGTCTTTTAAATCCCGTGCGTAGTCAAGCTTGACTAAACTGTTTTAATGCGCCGATTAAATGGTCAAAATTCAGACCCAATAAATCCTGTTCCTCTGAACTAAATTGCTGTAAACTCACTGTTTTTAACTGTTCTAATCCACAGAGCATCGCCGGAACCGGAACGCGCAATTCTTGATAAAGTAGATCCATATTTTCGAGTCCTTCCTGGCTCAGGAATTCAGGATTGTTCCCGGCAATTCCATAGGTGACGGAGCGCAGGAAATGCCAGAAATCTCGCCAACAGGCTTCAGCACGAGCGGGAGGATAGAGGTCATTACCTGGTTCGGCGATATTCGGAAAGTCTGTCAACACCTTTGCTCTCGCATTGGCAACCAGATTGGGAGCTTGTTCTCGCAGTAGTCTAACTTGTGCTAGCATTAAAGAGGTATCGGGGACGAGATTTTGAATGCTTTCTAAATCTTCGTCGGTGAGATATTCGCTTCGATTGTCAGCCTCTTGAAAAATGGCAATTACTTCATCGGAATAGAGATTTTTCCAAGTAGCAAAACTGACGATTCTGGCTTTTGGAATTAATTTTTTGGCTCTTTCGCTTAACTGCATGGTTATTAGAATTTCACTCACGTAATTGGACACAATCCAATTTATAAACGAGAATTATGAGAGTTTTTATTAAGATTTGTTACAATTGCCCCCGTCAAATATGGGAATGTGGTACAAATTTCTCATTAGAAGAAGTCAGATCGTAAAGTTTGGTTTCATAACGAAATATTACTTTGTTAGCCAAAACAGAGACGAGACTTCAGGCGATCGCCTATCATCCTGTATTTAGGGAAAAGTATAAGAGGCTGAATTATAATCTATGTTTAAGCCATTTCAGCAATTTTTAGAAAAAGAACTGTCTGAGAATTTTGCACTAGAGAGTCGTCCCATTCCCTCTGGTTTGGAGTCCGTGGTGAGTGAAAGAGGCAAAAATCCTGCCACTATTCAAAGTTGGTGCTATCAATGCCCCCAATTGCGAAAGATTCGCTACACCTACATCGATGCTGGGGAAACGGCGCAAATTTTCAACAGCGTTATTTATCCGAACTATAATTACGATGTACCCTTGCTAGGGATTGACTTTTTAGCGTTTGGAAAAAAGAAAATCTTGGTAGTGATAGATTTTCAGCCGTTATTCCGCGATCGCACCTACATAGACAAGTATATCGAACCATTGACCGAAATTCGCAGTAAATATAGCGCTTTGGTACAAGACTTAGAAATGAAGTTCTATGATGCCAACCAGTATTTTTCCAAAAATTTGCTCTTTGCCAAAACCGATGCAGAAACAGTAGTAAATCAATTGTTTCCCGCCTATCAAGAATACGTCCAGTTGTATTGTAAAATGCTACAGCAAGCTTCTCCACTCAACACTCCCGCAGAAGTTCAGCGGATTGTGAAAGCACAAAAAGATTACGACCAGTATAGTGCAGAAAGAGACCCGGCATCCGGGCTATTCAGCAGCTATTTTGGCCATGAATGGTCAGAGAAATTTTTGTACGAGTTTTTGTTTGAAGATGCTGTCCCATTAGCGATTCCCGCCGGGGCAAAATAAATTAAACATGACTTTATATCAGCCTTTTTTAGATTACGCCATCCCACTCCTAACGGAACGACTTGACCTAGCTCCTTATCCGATTCCAGCAGGTTTTGAAAGTAAAGAATGTATCACCGGGAAAGGCAAAAAAGAGCAGTTGGTTGTTACTACCAGCCATGCTTTCAAATCCTCAAAACTGCGGCAGATTCGGGCTGCTCATGTGCAGGGTGGTGATGCTCTCCAGGTACTAAATTTTGTAATTTTCCCCCAAATAAATTATGATTTGCCTTTCTTTGGGGCGGATTTAGTGACTTTGCCGGGTGGACATTTGATTGCTTTAGATATGCAGCCACTATTCCATAATCCGGCTTATCAAAAGCAATACTCCGATCCAATTTTGCCGATTTTTAACAAGTATCAAAAAGACTTACCTTGGGGTGGCGATTTTCCCGAAGAGGCAAAACAGTTCTTTTCTCCAGCGTTTCTCTGGACTCGTCCCAAGGAAACGGAGGCTGTGCAAACTACGGTTTTTGCAGCTTTTCAGGATTATCTACAAGCTTATCTCGATTTGGTCGATCGGGCCCAACCAGTCACAGATAGTCAGAGATTGGCGGAGATTCTTCAGGCTCAACGGAATTATATCAATTATCGTGCTGCTAAAGATCCTGCTAGGGGGATGTTTTTGCGGTTCTATGGTGAGGAGTGGACTGAAGAGTACATACACGGTTTTCTGTTCGATTTGGAGCGCCATCTGTAGGAGAAGGAAGAAGGAAGAAGCGGCTTATTTTTGGGTGGGGCGGGTTTAGGAGATTGTGGGTTTTAGGCAATTATTGTTGGTAAAACCCGCCCCTACATAAATTGGCATTATACCAGAATCAATCTACCGGAATTGATTTAACAAACAAGACTTTGAGCCGTATTATTACGAGTGAAAGAGTTCCAAGTACCTAACTCTTTTGAACTACGACTGCGAAGCATTGCTCTCGCTTCTTCTGTCAATCCTTGTACTAAACTAAAATCGGCACCAGCAATACTTTTTAATTGTTCTAAATTCGCGCCTGTCAAATCAGCCGCCCGTAAATCTGCTCCCTGTAATTCAGCACCAATTAATATCGCATTCCGTAAATAAGCGCCAGTTAGCAAAGCATTTTGAAGAGTTGCACCACTTAAGGCTGCTCCCTCTAAATTGGCACCGGTTAAATCGGCTCCACTGAGATAAGCACCTCGCAGATTACAGTAACTCAAATCAGCTCCTCGGAGGTTGGCTGTATTCAAGAAAGCCCCACTGAGACTAGCTTTTGGTCCAATTGCTTCTGATTTTTGGTAGTTGAATCCTTCTGGCCAAAGGGTCTTGCTATCATATAAAGCTAATTTGAATTTAGCTAATTCTAGGTTGGCATTGAGTAGATTACAACCTTGTAAATCTGCCCGAAAAAAATAACTTTCTTGTAAGTTTGCGCCACTCAAATTGGCATCTCTGAGGCTAGCCCGCCGTAAATCAACTCCCTGGAGATTTGCACCTTGGAAATTGGTTTTGCTGAGGTTCGCCCCGATTAAGTTTGTCCCGCTTAAGTCAATCCCGGATAAATCCATCTGGCTGAGGTTGATTCCCTGGAGGTTGGTTTGAGCTAGACTTTTACTTTGCTCAAGAGTTTGTAAGACTTCTGCGAGAGTCAGGGGTTCTGAGAGGAAAAATGAGTGTTGATGAAGTGCCATTATATTTTTTGAAGATTTATTGATGGAATTGCTCAAAGTTGGCCAGTGTAATTTATCCTAGAATTTGACGGTTGTGCGATCGCCAGAAAGTTAATTTTCTTAACCAAAATCCGATCCGATTCCTCTTCCCATCGCCATTCACAAGATATAGAGGACACGGCTTGGCCTAAGTCCCTACCCAAAATAATATTGTAGGGACATTCCAAGAGCCGTCTCCTAATTACTTGATTCCTCTCGCTAAGTTGACACAGAAATGCTGCTAACACCACCGATGACTATGATGGATTTCTTTCGCAAGAGTGAGGGCGTTTGGTTCACTCAGCGAACAGTCCATAATTTTGATACTGCTGCTGCTGATGAGTCGGGAGAATCCAATGTCATGATTGATGTCTTGTCAATAAATGATCCCAGAGTCTTAGAAGTTTGTCAACAGCAAAATGTAGATCCCGCTTTAGTTAGTGGAGGATGCAGTTTCATGTGGCAGGATAATTTGGATGATGCTACTCCAAACCAAAATTATGCTGCAATTCTGATCGATGTGCCTAATCCTAATAACCCGAAGATGGGCAAGTTTCTGCGAAATCGTGGCTACGTTGAAGGGATTCCGGTCATTGGTATTTACAATTTTGCTGATGATGGGGTGTTGACTATTGAGACGGAATATGAGACAAATCAAGGACAGGAACGCTGTTGGTTTATTAACGATCATTTTCGGGTACGGGTGATGACTGTTCAAATGAGCAATGGGGTTAAACAAATGGCATACTGTTCTGAGCGTCGTTGTATTTCTCAGTCTGTTTTAGAAGAGATGCTGGAACACAATCGCTTGAGAGTTTATGGGGCGGCTGCGGTGTCATGTTAAACTGTGTGGAAAAGTGTTTTATTTGATTGATTTAGATGGATTCCGGTTGATCGATCATAATATTCAAGCTTTCATGGGCGGGCAAGATGCCCACCCCACAATAAACTGAATATGTTGTCTAACAGGCAAGATGCCTGTTGCCAAGAGATTTCATTTATTGTGGAACAGGCATCTTGCCTGTTGCTAAGAATGCTGTATAATGTGAGTTTAACTGGACTCGATCGCCTAATTTTTTTACCTGTTATCAAACTATCAAAACTATGTCTGAAAACGAAGAAGTTACACCATCTGATCGTGATGAATCTGCCGAAGATTCAACCGAAAATTCGACTCTGACAGATGCTGAAGAATTGGTAGAAGTGATTGCGGAATTTGAGCGGTATCGGGAACGTTTGGTGACTGAAACAATCGCAGCCGCACAAAAAGCAAAACTTCCCCAGAAACCAGCCCTGGCTAAAATTGAGCCGGAACTTGCTAAAATTGATGCTGGACTTGAGAGTCTCCGCGCTCAATTGGCGGCTATAACTACTAATAATTAGGTGACAATTATGGTCAATGCTAGTGCTCAATCTCAGGATGATTCAATTTTATTGGCTCATGCAAAAGCAGATGCTTTTCTGCGGGAAGTTACTGAACAAATAGATTTAGATACTTTCAATCCTGATGATTCTGAGGTTTTGAAGCGGTTGGTTGAATGTATGGGAGATACGCGGGGAATGACTCGACTGCGTTTCGCGGAAACTTTGGCTGAAATTGGTGAAGTGGCGACTCCTTTTTTGTTGGATGGTTTGGCAAATCATGCTAATCCGGTGGTGCGACGCGCGGCTGCTAAAACTCTGACTTTGATTGCCGATCCGACTGCGGTTCCTCATCTAATTCATGCTTTGTTGAACGATCAGGATACGGTGGTTAAGGGCTCGTCAATTGGGGCGCTGGCGAGGATTGGGGAGCCATCTGTGCAGGCTTTGTTGGATATTTTAGCATCGAAGGATTTGCCGGAAAGTACGATCGGTCATGCGGCTTGGGCGTTGGCGTTTATTGGGGCGGGGGCGAAGGAGTATTTGTATCAGGCAATAGCTTCAGATTCGTCTGTGGTGCGTGGTGCGGTGGTTGGTGCGATCGCCAAAGTTGCACAGGAAGAACCCAAACCAGAATTATTCGAGATTTTGGTTAAGTCTCTAACGGATGTGGATGTTGATGTGCGTTGTGAGGCGGCGGCGGCTTTAGGAAATCTGGCTTATAAGCCTGCAATCCCCAACCTGATTGAGTTGCTGGATGGTGGTGATGGGGAAACTCGCAGGGCGGCGGCTTTGTCTTTGATGAAAGTAGGCGATCGAAGTGCGATCGAACCACTACAAGCTGCATTAGCTAAGGAATCGGAAGTGGCGATTCAAGGTGTGATTAAGTTGGCAATTTCTCAAATTAAGTAAAAACATGACTGAATCTGGAACCGGGCGGATGTTGCTTTCTCATAATTTTGATATAGCAGAGGGTGTTTTTCCACCCTTGAGTCGGGAAGATTTGACTCTGGTATTTGTTGATGGTTTAAGTCAATATCCTGAGATTAAGTGTCGTCAATTAAATCATGCTCATTGGATGGTAGAAGTTTTATTTTCTACTAATGATTTTGCTCCGCCTCAAGTTGGGGAATTTTGCGCTGAAGCTTTGGTAGATAAGCGAAAGAGTCAAGGGAAAGCCGATGATTCTTTTCCTGATATTCTGATTTTAGCGGGGTTGAAGAAGACTCCGCCCTTGAGTAGCGATGTTGAGGCGCTACAAACCGGAGAATGGGGGGTTGATGTTGTGGAAACTCCTTCTGCTGATAGTTTCTTGATGGCGATGGGCTGGGATGATAAAACGGCTGGGAAAAGTATTGAGGATGTTTTTAAGGTTGAAAGGAGAAAAGGGTAAAAGCTTAAAAAGTTGCTTGGAAAGTAAAAACTAATTCCCCAATCGCTGATTTTGAAGTTCACCAAACTATCTATATCCCGTAGATTAAACGATTGAACTGGATTTTATTGAGTCTACTAATTTTCAGCATCCTATCAGGACGATCGTGAATCTCATTTAAACGGTCATTAGTCTCAGTTGAGCGATTATTGCGTGTTTTTACTTTGGGAATGCTAATATGACCGATACTGACAAAACGATATTCATAAGCATCAAGGAAGTTTTGTTGATGCCAAAATGCTTTGCCGATTTCCTTACAATAATCAACAAAGCATTTTGCACCCGTTAGTTGCTGGATAATTTTTGTATTCTGTTCTTTCTTTTTCTTCATCTCAATACAAAAGATGATTTTTTCTGTGGGAGTATCAGCAATGATCACAAAATCAGCGCGTTTGCACTGACCTTTTGAGCTGGTAAAAATCTTGCTTGGTGCTGGGAAAGCATCGGCTTTAATGACAATAACTTGAGCATCATCAGGCATTCCATCAATCGTTACAGAATAGTCAGCAGGCGGAGGCTCTTTGAGTATAACTTGCTTTTTACCTTTGTGTTCTTCCAATGGCACTGTAGCACTTTCTTGAATCATCTCTTTGAGGATAGCAATATCAGACATCAATCCTCACCCCAAACAATCGCTTCCTGAATTCTGTTCATCGTTTCAATAGTTGTATCAAAACTGCGGGCTTCAATACCCATTTCTGGATCGATATCGGCTGGTGTAAGAGTTTGACATTTATTTGTTTTTGTCTTCCCTGTCTCTTCCGCAATATAAACCTTGATTTTGTTAGACGAAATTAGTTCTACTTCCCTATAACCTTCTTCTTCAGCAATTCGCTTCAGATGAGGTTTATCGTGGTTAAGCATAATCAATGTATTCAGTTCTTTAATAATGTAATCACTGTGGGTAGTGATAAAAACCTTAATACCCAGATTTACCAAGCGGGCAAATAGCCGTGCGACGCGGCGCTGGTTTTCAGGATGTAGATTCAATTCTGGTTCATCTATCATCAATAAATCGCCAATTTGAGCCTCATGTTTGAGGTAAAAACCGATGTCTAATAGAGAACGCACAGCACTAGAACTTTCATCCATAGAAAGCTTGAGCCGTTTACCCTTCGGCTCGTAATAAAGTTCATCATTACGAGTGACTGTATATTTACCGCCGATGATGTCAGCGAAATCTGTCAATATATCAGGATGGTTTTCTGCAATGAAACTGCTTTTTTTGACAATGGTTTCCAGTTCCCTCGTAAAGTCAACGTTTGTCTTGATCGGCAGGGCATAGTCCTGATAAGCCTTAAATAAAAGCTCCATTGGATTGATATTATTGTTGCCTTGACCCATTTCGTCAAGCAATCTATTGCGGGCAAAATTCAATTCTTTGCGAAAAATTGCGGCACCTGTTCGCTCTGCACTAGCGATGAAAGGGCGAGGAATAATTGTAGCAAAAATGATGTCTTTTAGTGCATCGGCAATAGTGTGCTTCAGTATTTCATTGGGAAATTTTACCTTTTCTTTCTCAACTAGGAGGGTGACAACTAATTCTGTACTCTCTTGACTTTTGGTCATTGAGAAGAATTCGACATTTGTAGATCCTAATGTTGACTGAAATCTGCTTGCCAAGCTAATATTTTTGATGTCTAGGGTGACTTGAAACTCTGTGTCTTTAAATCGTTTAGCCGGCGCTGCAAAAATCTGAGGTAATTGCTGTGTATAAGCCTGACAACCTTTAGCAATAATTTGCTGTGCCTGTTTTACATATTCTTGTATATCCAGACGAATTACGCCGTCAGCAAGGAGTTGCTGGATTTTATCGTCGTTGATTTCGATCGCCAACATCCGTCGCCAAGTAAACAAAAAGCCAAACAGTGCATAGGTAGCGTAGGTTTTCCCGGTATTGTTGCCGCCACAAATAATTGTCAACTCGCCCAGGGTGAATTCGGCTTGTTTTAGGGCACCAAGATTTTTGACTTTAATTTTCATCAGAAAATTGGGTAGAAACCCCGTCCTTTTAGGACGGCTTGACAGTTCTCCAGGAATTGTAAGCTAAGAACTTACAATCTGTTGGTTTTGCATTTTGACACAAGCGTTTACCTGTATCAAGGCTGTGTAAGCTAATCCGAGATTTTTTAGCGTCCTCACCACCTACGTAGCACTTTCCGTATTTGGGGTGTTTGACAATTCCTCCACGCTTCAATCCTTGCGACATAGAGCCGCCATAGGGACGGCGATTGCCATCTTTACCCGGGTTGAAAACGTGCAATTGTCGGCGATAAATTCGGATTTGTTTGCATTCCATCACTGTTGTGTTTTCTGGGAAAGAACCACCACCTACTAGCAAATAAGCTAGTACCCAAGAGTCAACACAATGAGCTTTGAAGTCATTTGACAGCTTGGCTTTAGACTTTTTTAAACTCAATTCTTGACGAGTTAGGAATGTGTCATGGTATCCGTCAAACTTAGTGACAGGCGCAATCTTTTCCAACTCGGAATAACACCACTGCTTTCCTACTTCAAGAGGAGAGAACGATGTATTCCATGTCTTACTGCCTTTTTTTGTCGTAGCTTTAACGTCCTCAATACCAATATGAGAGATGGGAAAAATTGCTGCTAAAACTTTGACTACTCGAATCTTGATCTGCCAGCGCGCTTTAGTGCTAGGGGGAATCCCGCCACGCTTGCGATTTTGGCGATTGGGCCGATAGGGTGTTTTTCGATAACGTCGAGCGCGTCTGGCATTGGTACTAGCTTCTTCGGCATCTTTTACCCAATCAACAGCATGAAATTGTTGGTTGATGTAAGTGTGAGCTTTTGATTTTACCGTGTACCCTTCACGTTTAGATCCGGGATCGATCCCAACAGCTACGGGTTGCGTATGACGAGTTGAAGGTTGGACATTTAATCGAACACAAAATACTCCTTTGCGAAAGAATGGCGTTGCTTTTCTGGACTTAATCCAACGCTCTGCCCTTGCTGGTGTTGTTGGCATTAAAGGACGTTGATCGAAGTCCACGACAGGGACGTATTGCATAGCGTTTGTTTGGCGATAAGCCTGATTGTTTAATTCCCTTCGACTTTGACTAACAGAGTGGTTACGGGTTAGGAAGAGCGCCTGTAACGTCTTTTGAAGTGCCATCTTCAGCTAGTTCAAATTGGTTTCTCAACCGTTGTCTAGTCCTACTTAGCCTTCGCTTACCTTGCATTCCGCCTCTGGCTTGGTTTCTAGCAAGCCCCGTCCCGATCAGCCGGGGTTAGTGACTGGTGTCTTCCTTAGATTGCAATGTGCCTCAGTTTAGTCTTTATGCAGCCATAAATCTAACTATTCTGCACGTTTATAATTCATCACCAAATCCAACCGCGATAAAGAACTTGTCGCTGATTCCCGCACATAGGAATCCACGGCTTCATCATTGGCAAATGTGGTGAGAACTTCTACACAACGTCGATCGCCCACAGAAGCCAATGCACTCACAATCGCCACCTGTACCGCCACATTATCCGTTGTATTCAGCGATTCTACCAAAATCTCAAACGCAGAGGAACCCATCTGCCCCAAAGCCATCACCGCTGCAATATGCACCACAGGATTAGCGTCATTAATCGCTGCTTTCAATCCCTGCAAACCCACTTCTGGGAAAGGCAAATCTGGATAATTAATCGCAATTTGTGCTAATGCTTTCGCTGCACTCCCTCGCACAGTCACATTCTCACTGTTTAATAATGCGTCAACTACCGATGGTACAGCATCCTCACCGATCGCACCCAAAGCCTTCACCGCCGCCCGACGATAGGTGACATCTTGATCATCTAAAATGTCCACCAGTCGAGAAATTGTATTTTCATCGCGGGAATCAGCAATTTCAAACATTGCCCGATCGCGCATATGAGGATTCGGGTGTTTTAGTTGTTCAAACAAAGCATCGGTTGTCATAATTTTTAAAGAAGGAAGAAGGAAGAAGGAAGGTTATTATCTTGGTTTAAAGTCCAGTATGAGCATCTATTTTAGCTCGCACCAACCAATCTTGGTCGGCCGCAGCGATCGCATAACCACTGAAATCACCAAGTTTTTCTAGTGCCATTAATGCAGCATACTTCAAATCCCAGATTTTAGTTTCCAGACAAGCTTTCAATGCTGGAATGGCACGCTGTTCTCCCAGTTCCCCCAGGGCGATCGCCGCCGCTGCACGGGATTTCTGAAACTGGGGTTGGGAGTTGTTCAAAGCTTCCAATAACAAATCGTAGGCGGCAGAATGTTTTAACCAACCAAACAATTTTACCACATGAAAATGCGCTCCATAGTCATTATTTGCTTCTTCTGCAAACGTGGCAAATAGGGCGGCTGGCGCTTCCTCTGAGTAATTTTCAAGAATCGTTTTAGCCGCTAAATAGCAACGTCCAAAATCTGTTTCGTATAATTGGCGAATCAAAAACGATAAATCTGGTAATTTTTCATAACTATGTACTAAATCTAAATCTGCTGGATAGTCTCTTAAGGTTTGTTCCAAATAAGGTTGAATGGTGGCAAAAGTCAGGGATTTGTCAGCAATTCCTGCTGATGCTAACATCCTAATTCCTCTCAGCCGAAAGACTAAAGATACGGGACATCTGGCAATATTGGGAATTGCATCGTAGTAACGCGCATCAATCAAATCTTGGATGGATAATCTGCGCCCTAGTACATTTTTGTGTTGCAACATCGCGACAACTTTTCCCATTTGAGAAAAGTCTCTGGTTAAGCGACAAATGGCGGCGATCGCAGAACTAGCAGTCGGCGGGTCAATATCATCGACGAATCTGCGAATTCTGGCTAGGGCTGGCTGATAATCTAATTTTGTCAGGGTGTGGATAATTACGCGGTAGGTTTGTCCCGGTTTATCCAGCAATTGAGCAACTTCTTCTAAAACATCCGCATCTTGAGTGCCAATTTCGCCGATCGCCCAAACTGCATTTTCCACCGTATAGCAATCATTATCGGCCAGACAGGTGCGAATCACTGGCAATGCTAACACAGCTTGCAATCTTCCCAAAGTTTCCACCGACTTGCGGCGCACAATCCGGTTTTCCAGCACCGGATCGGTTTGCTGTACGGCTCGGATCAGTGCTGCGATCGATCGATCTGTGGAGAAATTGATCAAGTGGGAAGCGGCTATGTAACGAGAATCCTCTTCGCCAATCTCAGCTTGGGGCGTATCTAAAAGGGCGATCGCCTGATCTTCCGTTAAATTAAAAAAACTAAAAAAGCGTTTATCCATAAAATTATAGTAGAAGGAAGAAGGAAGAAGGAAGAAGGAAGAAGGAAGAAACTATGCCCGATGCCCGATGCCCGATGCCCGATGCCCAATGCCCAATGCCCAATGCCCAATGCCCGATGCCCGATAGAAATTAGCATAAGCTTATTAAAACAAAATAACAAGCCCAGGAATTCTTTACCCTTACCTTACCGATTTCGGTAAAGCAACGAGCCAAGATTTCCCAGACTTGTCGGGGTATAAATTACCCAGTCACGACATCACAAACCTGCTAATTAATTAGGACAGGGAGTTGATGGCGTAGTCAAGAAGAGCATTGTACTCAGTCAAAGCTTGAGCAGACATATCGCGAGGAGTGCAACCACGGTTACGAGCAAAGCTCAATGCTTCAACGTAAGGAGCAGTAGGCAAGCTCAAAGCGCGATAAACTTCGCGTTGACCAGCAATACCCCATTCATCAAGAGGGCCTGTGCCGCCAACAACTAAGCAGTATTGGATCAAGCGCAGGTAGTGCTTGATGTCACGATGACATTTGGCTTTGAAAGTATCGGTGGAGTTAGCTTGACCGGCTTCGTTCAAGTAAGGATACTTTTTGATGCAAGCATCATAAGCTTCTTTAGCAACGGAATCGAGGTTGTTGCCAAGCTTTTCAGCAGCTTCTAAACGAGCAGCCGAGCGTTGGATAGAACCTTGAACTGATTCTAGATCAGAGGTGCTAGGGAAGCGACCTGCTGCATCAGCAGAGGCGATAGCGGTGGTGAGAACTGATTTCATTTCCTAAATCTCCTAAAGTGATTTTGACAGTGAGCGTAGTTTTAATTTTGCTGAGCGGATTGCGATTAGCAATTGACTAGCTCAGTGCAGAAATGATGCGATCGAAGTAGCTGGAAGCTTCGGCAACTAGAGTGGCGCAACGATCTTCAACTACGATTGTTCCCATTTTCCGCAACTTAGCACCAGCAAATTTTTCGCTGGGGTTGTCTTGGATGTGAGCAGCGGCTTGAGCCTTCATGATTTGAACGGCACGGACGGTGGATGTGGTTGGCACGCCCAAAGCTGCGTAGGTTTCTTTCAAACCATTCAAGCAACGGTCATCAAGAACGGAAGCATCACCAGCCAACAAAGCGTAGGTGACATAGCGCAAGATGATTTCTGCGTCGCGCAAGCAAGCAGCCATGCGACGGTTAGGGTAGCAATTACCACCAGCTTGAATCAAGCCTTGGTTTTCGCAGATCATACCGGCAACAGCGTCGGAAACCATGCAGCTAGCGTTGCTGGCGATCGCGTTTACTGCATCCAAGCGTCGGTTGCCGCTGGCAACGAAAGCTCTGAGGGCAGCAATATCACCGACGGTGGAGGTGCTGGCATCGGCTGAAACTACAGCTCTTGAAAAAGCGTCAAGCATTGAGTTCTCCTTAACTTAGACGAAAATTTATTTCTTATCTCAGTTGGTCAAAATTGGTGACGAACTTGATGGTTTTGAATATATCTTTGGGGTGTGGCCTCTGTCTCATTCCTTAGAAACAAAGTAACAAATTGTTACTTTTGTGGCTAAAGTTACATTTTTTCGTTGAACAGATATCTTACACCATGCTCAAAAACAGCTCAAGCACAGGCAAGATGCCTGTTCCACAAGATATTTTCAATGAAAGTGACCTGGAAGCGATCGCCCATTTAATCAATACTTGCGAAAAGGTCGATCGGCTCAATGATGGCACTACAATCTCGGAATTACAACAAGAATTTAACGCACCATCCCTAGACAAAGCCCGCGATATCCGCCTTTGGTTCGATGCAAACGGCGAATTAATCGGTTTCGCTCAGTTGTGGATTTCTGAACCAGCCGAAGTCATCGACGGTTCACTATTGTTTCGCGTTCATCCTGACGCGCGTGGAGGCGATGTGGAAGCAGCCGCGATCGCCTGGGGTGAAGTGCGGATGCGTGAGGTGTCTGCGATACCGGGTGCGCCCGTGAAGCTCAGATCCTCGGCTCACGCTGAGGATCGCGATCGCATTTCTCTGCTGACAAGTTCTGGTTTCAAGCCCGATCGCTATTTTTGTCGGTTGGCGCGATCGATCTGGGAACCGATCCCAGAACCGCAATTACCACAAGGTTTTACCCTCATTCAGTTCCCCGGCGAACAGGATGCCGAAGCTTGGGTAGAAATGTTCAACCAGTCCTTTATCGATCACTGGAATCACCACGATTTAACGGTGGAGAAATTCAAGTACGATTTAGCCAAACCCGATTACAGAAATGATTTAGACTTGATTGCTGTTGCTGATGACGGCAAATTTGTTTCGTTTTGTTACTGCGAAATTAGTGTCGATGAGTGCGATCGGACCGGGCGCAATGAAGGCTGGATTGCGTGTCTCGGTACGCGGCGCGGGTTCCGCAAAATTGGATTGGGACGAGCAATGTTGCTAGCTGGTTTGCACAGGCTGAAAGCTGCTGGTGTCGAGACGGCGATTCTTGGTGTCGATGCTGACAATCAGTCCGGTGCCATGAAGCTTTATGAATCTGTTGGCTTCCACAATATTCGCAATAGCATTGCTTATGTCAAAGAGCTTTAATCAATACAGCCCTCGACGCATGGGAGTCTAGAAACCGGGTTTTTCACGAAAATACTTCGGTGCAGCGCGGAGATTTGGTAAAAAACCCGGTTTCTTTGGTCAAGTGCGAAGTCCTGAAAAAAAAACTTTTCCCACCCCCTTGACACTTCTGTAGTATGTATGTAGTATATAAATATGGAAAGCGCAGAAAAAGCAAAAACCTGTATTTTCCGTACCACTTCTGAACCTTGAAAACTGAATATAGCTCAAAATTTCAAGGAACATCAATTAAAAGACAGCCGTATTTGGGGAAATACGACTGGCAATTTTTAGAGAATAAATGCAAGACTAAAGAGCAGACAGGCTACCAATCCAAAATCCCAAATCTAAAATCGCTAAAGGAAGTATCAGTAATGGTTCACATTCGTTTTGAAGGACGTTCCTATGATGTGGCAGAAAACCAACTCGGTATCGCCACAGGTATGAGCGAAAAAGCCATTAAGGAACGTCTGGCCAAGCATTTTGATGTTAAGGGCGATCGCTTTGAGTCCTACGTGCTCGATCGGCGTCCTTCCGGCGACTTAATTGTCCGCCCAGAAGCCGTTTACGGCTAGAAATTGAATTTTATTCCGCGCCCCAATTCGAGAAGCCTACATACTCATAAAATAAAATGTCCAAAGCTTTTCATACTTGCGCGGAACAAAAATTTGATCGGCTATTAGGGGGTTCATCCTAACATAAGAAGCTTACACAGTTTTTGATAGCCAGAATGATTTAGACTCGGCGGTTGAAACCGCCTCTACACAAACAAAGTTGTAGTCAGTTGTAGGTTGGGTTGAGCGAAGCGAAACCCAACTTTTGAGCCTGATTAATCCCTGAGAGTTGGGTTTCGTTCCTCAACCCAACCTACGAACTGAGAGTTGGGTTTCGTTCCTCAACCCAACCTACTTTTAGATGCGAAAGTGGTGAGTAAGGAGAATAAAATTATGAAAACTATAAATATAATTTACCGATCGCCAAACGAGATAGACAGTCTGATTCACGCCTTCCAAGAATGCACCCTGCCGCGAAATCAATGGACGCACGAAGCACACTTAACCGTTGCCCTTTGGTATCTGTTTTACGATTCGGAGCAAGAAGCAATAAATGCAATTCGGAATGGGATTAAACGTTACAACTCGGCTCACGGAATTGAAAGCACAAAAGATGGCGGATATCACGAAACTCTAACGCTGTTTTGGGTGCGAACTATTCGCCAATATCTAGCCCAGGAAAGCCGGAATCGCTCGATCGTACATCTGGCTAACGGTTTGATTGATAAATATGCCGATCGCACTTTACCATTTCGCTATTACACGCGCGATCGCCTGATGTCTTCAGAAGCCCGCAATCATTGGGTTGAACCCGATTTGAAGTCACTCGACTCCGAAACAGTCCGCCAGGGATTAAAATCCCTGTCTAATAGCTAAAGTCCTCTGAAGAGGACTAAAGATATTTGTTTTTGTTTAGAACTCACAGCAAACAAATTCGGAAAAACGCATTTCAGTCCTCTTTAGAGGACTTCAGCTTTGAGCCAGGGATTTCAATCCCTGGCGGACTAAGGCAATAGGTGCAAAATATTAGGTGACACCAATGAATATGAATGCAGCAGAACGAGATTTGCGTTTAGAAATGCTCAATAGTCTGCTGACAACTCCTCACCGCCAATTAGAAAAAGTAGCAGAAATTCACAAGTTAATTGTCGAATTAGACCCGATCTTTTACGGTCATTTAGCGGTCTGGTATCAGCGTCAAGGCGACGTGCGCGACCACAAGGAAGTTTTTATCGGAAATTTGCTGACTTCGGCGCTAACAGAACACCGGGATGCTGGTTTTATGATGTTGCAAGAGTTCCCTCCCTACGAGGTTTCGCGGATTGTGGACTTCATGAAACAGCATCAAAATAAGGTGCCTCGGAGTGCGCGCACTGCTGTCACTCGCTATCTGAAATCGCGGGAAAAGAATCCGCAGTTTTTCGATCGCGCCGCCCTCCGCAACCGCAAAGCAATGAAGCACTTGTACGCGACTTTGCACGTCAAGCCGAGCGATCGCGCTAATGCAATTCTATTCCAAAACAATCCGCCGGAAGACTCTCTGGCATTCGTTTTGAAGCAGTTGGCTAAGGCGGCGACACCGGCGGAACAAGCGAATTTGATTGTTGAGTACAAGATTCCGTATACGATCGCCATTGGTGCGATCAAAATGCTAACACCAACGGTTTTGGCTGCGTTGATCAACTCAATGTCACCGCAGGAAGTGATCAACAACTTGAAATCGATTCAGTCTCGCGGCGCGATGGATCACCCGGAAGTCAAGCAGTTGATTGATTCCAAGTTGGATGAAGCGGCAAAGAGCTCGCCCGTTTCTGCTTACAAAGCGAGTGTTGCGGGCGCGGGCGCGAACTTCGACGCAGCAACGGCGGCGAAGCTGGAAGCGGTGACAAACGAACAGGTAAAGAAGCGCGGCAAGATTGCTAAAGCTACCGGTTTGTTGATTGACAAGTCGGGAAGTATGGAAAGTGCGATCGAAGTTGGGAAGCGTCTCGCTGCTTTGATTTCGGGCATTTCCGACGCTGCACTGTTCGTTTATGCCTTTGACACTGGGAGTTAGAATTGTATGTCAACTGAGATTACATACACTGAAGCTGAAGCAAATTTACAAAATCTCTGCGATCGCACTGTTGAAACAATAGCAATCCTAAATCATTTGTGAACTTCTTACTCCCTCCCCTTAATAAGGGGAGGGTTGGGGTGGGGTAAAAAACTTTACGACTCATTTTTGAATACAAAGCGCACAAAAAAAGCCCTGCCTATAGCAGGGCTAACTTGAAAATTGAGAGTTCTTGGCAGAAAAAACATTAGTCATCCTGCCTCCTAGAACCTGTTCCTAGAAACTGAAAGTAGTTCTGAGAGTACCAATGATGACATCATTATTAGCCCTATCTTGATTAGGGTTAGTAATCCAAACTACCCCCGGAGTCACAGAAATGTTATCTGTGAGCTGGTACTTGTAGAAGCCTTCAAGGTGCCACGAAGTATTATTTGTGAAGTTCCCCAAATTGCCGGCAGCCTCAAGTTTATCCAAGTAAGGTTCGCGACCTACCACAAAGCCCAGCAAATTGCCTTCTTTCCCTAAATCGGGCAAAGCCAAAGTAACTGCGTAGTTCCAAATTCTCGCATCGCCAATCCCGATGACGCGAGCATTAGTTAAACCAGCCCAGCCCCCAACAATAAACCTGGGGCTCAGTCGGAACGAAGCCTGAGCACCGTAGGAATTGCTGACAACTTTACGACTGGCGAAGCCTTTAAAGCCCTCACTCAAACCGTTAATGGAGTTGGCAACACCGGTACCGGTGAAACCGCCCAATTGGCCTGGGCCATTCCTTAAGCCATTGTCAAACCCAAAGTTACCTCTACTAAAGTAACCGTAGTTATAGTTCAAACCAACTTGCAAGTTACGTCCAGGGGTAAAAGTTAACTGCCCCATCGCTGCGTAGTCACCGTTGAACAAACCCGCACCTTTAGCTGGATTGGCTGCATTTGACGCCAAGTAACCGAAGGAAAGAGAAGTTGGGCCGAACACGCCACCCAGTAATCCCCGGCCGCCGAAGGCGTAGTCAAAGCCGATACCTGCACCGCCACCTAGACGATAAATCGGGTTCCGCTGTCCAAAGGTGCTCAATGCCCCGTTGCCACCGTCATAGTCTTCAAAGTATGGGTTAACAGTCGGTATGATGTCGTCCCAAACGCCACCGTTAGCGGCAATGGTAACGTTCAACCGCTGACTGACAGGAAACTTGTACAGCAAGCTGTCTAGGGCAAAAACGTTGGCGGCGGTGTTGCCGACTACGTTCCAAGTTTGAGTACCTTCGCTGGTAGCCCCAAAGTTAAAGTTTCGACCGTTGCCAACTTGCAGCCTGGTCAGCAACAAGTCTCTGCCGGTGAAGCTAGTGTTTAGATTGAGACGCACACGTTGTTGAAAGACAGCTTCATTTTGGTTGCTGCCGATTCTTGTGCGGTCTCTGCCAAAAAAGCCTGCGCTGCCCCCAAAGTCGTCGCTGAGGGCGAAAATTGCTTCCCCTGTCAGCTTGGTAGTGGTGGAGAATTCGTTGGCTTTGAGTTCGGATGTCCGAGCTTCCAAGGAATCTACTCGGCCACGTAGGGTTGCTAGTTCCGCGGCAAATTCTTCTTGGAGCCGTTGCAAGGCTGCCAAGTCTTGTTTGGTTGCTAAGTTGGTTGTACCTGCTTTGATTAGTTCGTTAACTTTATCTAAACAAGCGTTTAAACCGGCGGCAAATTCGTAGCGGGTCATGGCTCGGTTGCCACGGAAGGTGCCGTCAGGATACCCGGCGATACAGCCGTAGCGCTCGACGAGGGATTGCAGTGCTTGGAATGCCCAGTCTGTGGGGCGCACGTCGGAAAGTTGAGAGACTGAGGTCACTTGACCTTGAGTTTCGCTTTCGGCTGCACCTTCGGTGCTGTACTGGCTGAGCTGTTCTAGTGTAGCGTTGGAGTTTTGAGTTGCTGGTGCGGTGGTTTGGGCCACTGATTCAGCGGGTTTGGGCAAACTTGGTTGTGCCGACTCTGCTACTACTGTGGGAACAGTTGTTTCTGGTTGAACGACAACTGCCGCCGGAGTTGCTTGTTGCTGAACCACGGTGGGTTCAACTGCTGCTAAAGATGCAGTGTTCGGTTCTGATGCTGTTTCTGTAGCTGTGTTGGCTGCGATCGCATTATTATCAGTCACAGCCTTAGCATCAGTGGCTGCATTTGCTGACTGAATTTCGCTGACTGGAACTTGGGAAATTTCTTCAATTGTCTGGGTTGCGGTTCCTGAAGGAACGGCTGCTAAAGCATTGAGCTTCGCTTCGGAGATTTCAGTGATTGCAGTTTTTGCAGTTTGAGTTCGGGAAGCATCAGCAGCGGTTTGAGCGTCTGCTGCGATCGCGCTCGAAGAAACTACTAGGGTAGCTCCTAAGACTGCTGGACTGATCAGTAGATAATTCCACAAAAATTTCGACATATTTAGTCTTCTCCTCACACCAATTACAAAGAAACTTTTCTAGTGTTCTATGTGGTCAGTAGTTGCCACGATATTTTACTTTAAAACGAGACCAAAATTTTGACTTTTTCTTGATTTTTTTTCGCGATGACTGATTTTATGGATGTCACTGGCTAATGGGTTTGTCAGTACAGATATCCGGTAGGGACACTCCAAGAGCCCATTGCTGTCAACTTAAGCTCAAACCTAGTCAGAGACAGTTGTTTGACTATTAAATCTAGATCCCCCCTAGCCCCCCTTAAGAAGGGGGGGACAAGAGTCTTCTCAAAGTCCCCCTT
>NZ_NXIB02000037.1 GCF_002412335.2 Tychonema bourrellyi FEM_GT703 | reverse complement strand
GGGAGGGTTGGGGTGGGGTAAAAAACTTTACGACTCCTGCAAGGATTGCTATATTAACTTTCAGACTGAATCAAATCACCTGCTGGCGGATGTCGCCCTATAGCTTTGTCAGCAGCACGAATATTAATAACTCTTTCTCGATTTAAGACTAATGCTGTAACTGTAGCTCGTCCCATTGTAGTTAAACCAACTATTGATAATCCATCCGCAGACCAAATAAAATGTTCGTTCCAACTATCTTGTCTGGGATTAAATAATGCTACTTCTACGCCTGACTGGCTATCGATTGCTGTAGTTTTATCGGATTTTTTGCGGTTGCAGTGAAAGCACGCTAGTGCCAAATTCTCAATATCGTTAGTCCCATTTTTAGTAATAGGAATGATGTGTTCGATCGTAAACTCTACATACTGCCATTGTTCGGAAGCATGGCAATATTCGCACAGACAGTTTGCTCTCTGACGAACTTGATGTTGGATATTCTCAGGAATTTGACGACGAGCTGACATTTCTATGTTGTAGGCTGAATTTGACCCAAGAAAAGATTGCGGACAGTCCGATTGACAAAACTGAGGTAATCGTCGATTTCTTCGTAAAGATTTAGTTCTTGCTCTTCTTCGGGATTTAGTGGGAAATTTTGTTGTTTTTCCAACAGTTCTTCTATGCGATTTTTGACAGTTGTAGAAGCTCGGAAAATCGGTATTCCTTCCACTAATTCAATGCGGACTGCTCCTTCTATAGGCAGAGTATCACGTAGGTTTTCCAGTTTGGGCAGGACGATCATAATTGTTAATTTTATAGGTTTCAATAAAGATCATAGCAGAAGGAAGTCGGGGATATAGAGGAAAGAGTTTTACGTTTCATTAAGTTGACCTAGTTGTGAACTTTTAAAGGTTCTAATAGTGCTTCAGCAACAGCTTTTAAACTACTAGAATCTCTCGCCATCATACCATGAGCCAATACTGACAACTTCACATCTTTAGCTGCGGATATTTGAGAACTAGAAGCAGGGACAATGATGAAATCCCAAGGAGTCCAAATAGACGTAAAATTGAGCTTTTTCAACACAGTAGCATCTCGATTCAAATCTTCCAGAAAAGCACTACCAGGACGCATTTGAACACAGCCTTTTCCCCACAAAGTGTAAGCCATCCAAGTGCCGCTATGAGGAGAAGATATGGCAATAAAGCGCTGCACTCGGTTAATTCCGCCTAGCCTTTGCAGATAGTAGCGAGTGACCAAACCTCCCATGCTCAATCCTACTAAATCTAAAGGCTGTTCTGGGTGGAAGTTTGTGTCTATATAATCTGCCAGTTGTTGGGCTAATTCTTCCAGGCTGGCGTTGCCCCAATTCGGTGTCAGATTAATGCTGTGTACTGACCATCCCAGTTGGGTGAGGTGGTCAGACATTTTGTTGAAAACTCCCGATTTCCTGAAGATGCCATGAATCAGCAAAACTGGGTTGCGGCTGCAATTACTATTCATTTTTAACTGGTATTTTATTCTTAATAGGTGCTTTTAGTTCTTCAACTAATGCGTTAATACTTTGAATATCTGTCACCATTTGGCCGTGCAGTAAAACGTTGACTTTAACTTCTTTACCTACTGACATTTTAGAACTGTGCGATGGTAAAATCATCACATCAAAGGGTGTCCATATAGATGTGAAATTTAGGCGTTTGAGCATGGTGACATCTTGATGCAAATCGCGCAGGAAACCACTATTGGGGCGCATATCTAGATATCCTGGTAAGGGCAGAGAGTAGGCGGTGAGAGTGCCGCTGTGGGGGGAAGATATGGTGATGAAACGTTGTACCCGGTCAATTCCTCCGAGGCGTTGGACGTAGTAGCGGCTGACGAGGCCGCCCATGCTGTAGCCTACTATGTCGATCGCCTGTTTTGGATCAAATGTCTGAGAAATATAATCGGCTAATTGCTGAGCTAGTGAGTCGAGGCCGATGCTACCGTCGTTGGGGGTGAGGTTGAGGCTGTGTACACACCATCCGAGTTGGGTGAGGTGGGCTGACATTTTGTTGAAAATTGTTTTGGTGTCCCAGATACCATGTATCAGGATGACGGGATTGCGATCGAGCGAACTGTTCATTTTTTTGGAAAATTGGTTGCCGATTACAGCATAAATCAGTCTCCTACAGAGTTTCACCTCTAGTGGGACAGATGGTGAATCGGATCGATGCGCGATCGGTTAAGTTAGAAATATGTCGAAAATTCTGAGATAATGGTAAACAAGTACAAAGCTAAGACTGCCATTATTAAGTAAAAATTACTAAAAGGTCAGTATTTTTTATCAAAAAATGTAAATTTTGATTAAGAAATATAGACAAAGGTTTCTTTACCTCGTAGTCTTACGTTGTTGAAAAAATTGTACGAATTTCTCTAAAAGAATACAAGGAGTAAATCTAATGTTTGGTTTTATCACAAATTTCTTCGGCGGTATTTTCAGCTTTTTTGGTGGATTGTTAGGCTTTAAAAAGTCTGAATACTTTCTAGATTTGGGCAACTCAGATACTAATGAGTCACCGAAAGTTGAACTTGCTGCTGCTAAAAAGCCTGAGCCTGTAGTCGCAGCACCAGCAGTAGCAAAAGCTGATTCTCCGAAGAAAGCCAAGGCTGAAACATCCCAAAAATCTCAGAAAGAAAAAGAACCTGTGAAAGTAGCAGCAGCAACTAACGGAAAAGTATCAAGTTCAACTGAACCAACTCTTACCTTTGCTCCTAATAATTTAATGCCGATACCAACTGCTAGCCGTCGTACTCCAGGCCCTAGCATGAATGGTTTCCGCGACATGGCTCGTCAAGTTAAAACCAAGTAAGAAAAACTGAATAGTTAACGGTTAACGGTTAACGGTTGACTGTTAACCGTTAACCGTCAACCGTCAGAATTACTTTTGTTTCTCAGAAAAGCTAATCCGCTATATAGCTGGAAAGCTGGGTCCCAAGGGGTTTCGGATTTGCGATCGATCTCTATATGAGCATCGATATTACTTAACATATTAGTGTAATCGAGCACAGTCTCGGCAAAGGGAGTAAACTCCGACCAAAGTGTCACGTCAAGCTGTTGGTCAAGTATTTCAAGTAAGTGATTCCAGTTGATTCTGGTGGTACTTTGAGGAATTTGCTGAGATTTTTGGGAACGAGATTTTGGATTTTTGGGATTGGCTGAAGTGGAGATATCTTCTAAAGTTTTGGTAAAGTCAACGCCTTGTTTAAAATCGTAATTTTGGTCGCACATTCGGAGAATGCAGTTGCGGCTGGGAATGTGTAAATCGCAGATTTGAGCATAATCTTGGGTGATTTCTTTGTGGCGAAATTGCTCGGTTCTGCGATGGGGTGAGTAGTCCATAACATCGATAAAAATCGGTAACGAGCCTTCTACTATTTGGCTGACTTCTGACCAGTTAAATGCGATCGATCCTAGCCGATCGAGTGTATCTTTGCAAACAACGGCGGGGGAAGAAAGAGACTGGAAGTGTTGAACTTGGAAGATTTGGATTTTTTGAATATCGGCTAGGGTTCCCCAAAATACGGGAATTCCGGCGTTGAGGAGTTCTTGGCCGTAAATTTGGATTTCGGCGATCGGGCCAGTTTTGTAGAGTCTCCAGCCGCGACTTTGAATTTGCATCCGGGTTGTATAGGTATCGGTTTTGAAGATTCTGCTGATATTTTGTATGGCGGCGGCTTTGTCTTCGGGGCTGACTGCTTCGAGGATCAAAAGTGCTGGTTCGAGGTTGCTGGGGTCATTTTTGGCGGTTTCTATGGCTTGTTTGCGTCTGTCTTGTGCTGCGGTTTCGATGCGTTGAATTCCTTGGCGGGCTTGGGAGATTATTTTGGGGTTGGTGATGTCGCGGAGTATTTGTTTGTAGGTGGTTTCGGCTTTTTCTGAGTTATTGGTGAGTTCGTAGTAGCGCGCCATGTAGTATTTCACCCAGGGATTTTCGGGTGATTTTGTTTGTAGTTGTTTGATGAGTTGGGCTGCTTCTTTGTATTCTTTGTCTTCTAGGGCGGTGACGATTTGGTGGATGTCTGTCATAGGGGTTGGGGGAATGGGGTTGTTTCTATATTGGCTGATGTTTGGTTGGTTCCGCCACTGGTTAACAATTTTTGCTTTTATGTTAGTTGGGGATTTTGGGATTTTGGCAAAAATAAGATTTTGATTTTTCAACCGCAGATGAACGCCGATGAACGCGGATATGTCAGTTAAAAATGATTATAATTAAGACACAAGTATAAAAAAGTTTTCGTTATGGTGCAAACAGCAGTTAAACTTACTTTTGAGGATTTCCTAGAACAGTATCCCGACGGTTATGGCATCTACGAACTTGTAAACGGAGAAATTGTCGAGGTGGACGCAACAAGAGCTCATAAAAATGTAGCGCGCTATCTGGTCAAGTGTTTTGATGGAGAAAATGAACGTTTAGGACTTGATTACATAGTTGATAAGGACATACGGGTTAGAACTGTAACGGCTGCGGGACAAGAACAAGGTAGAAATCCTGATGTTGGGGTGGTAAGTGCTTCTTTGTGGAATAGTAATGTATTAGCTTATGGTGCTTTAAGGGAACCGATTCAGTTAGCGGTTGAGGTGGTTTCAACAAACTGGGAAGATGATTACGTTGATAAGTTCGATGAATATCAACGGCTGGGTATTTTTGAATATTGGATTGTGGATTATTTGGCGATCGCATCTAGATATTATCTGGGTAATCCGAAAGTTCCTACCGTTTTTGTTTACCGTTTAGTGGAAGGGAGTTATCAGGTTCAAGGGTTTAGAGGATGCGATCGCATTATTTCTCCAACTTTTCCCGAATTAGACGTGACTGTCGATCGGGTTATCAAAAGCAGTAAAATTCAAAAACTGTAATATTTGCGATGATGTTTGTTACAACTGATTGGAGTTAACGCTTAATGTGTAAGTACCTTTGCTGGTGCGATCGCCCTTTTTCATCTTTCCTTAAAATATTTCTCTAATTCGGCCGTGCGCTGTTTAGTCATTCGCTCCAAACACTCATTCAAAAAACCTTGATAACCCGTACCACCGAGATTTCTATACACTTCAAACTCGCAAGTATTATCTCGCTGTTTAATCCATCCTAATTGTGCTTCTGCAAGTAGCGCTTTCTCTTCCTTGCTCAACTTAGCAATCAGTTGTTTGTAAACATCATTCAGGCGCTTGTCTGCGAGTTCATACCTCAAGCGAATACAGGCTCTGACTTCTACATCTCCTTGAGGCCGATCGCAATTAAGTTGCTGAGCCATAACAGAGCGCCCAGATTGTCCCAAAACTGATATTGTACCGACTACTGCTAAAAGTGCGATCGACCAAAAGTGCGATCGGCCTTTTCTTAACTCTATTTTCATTGGCTCGTCAACCCACTTATCTGATAATTCCTCTTAACACGAGACAGAGTTGATTTGATTAATTTAAGTATTTTTTTATATTTACTGAATTATAACCCCTTTTTTTTATCAGATTCCCAAAGTGTGCTTGAGTGCTGCATCTACTGCCACCATATCCGACCAAATACCAATTTTGCGATCGATTTCAACTTCTAGAAGCGTCACAAGATTGTCTGTCATAATTACCGAGTCAGCTAGCAATCCCGTTTGTTGCCCTTCCGGTGTTGCTAGGGCAACAAAAACCCGGCTTGGGTGTCCCGATCGGGCTAAATTGCTCGTAATCATTGCCACAATTGTTTGCCCTAAACCAGTCCCCAGATTATTAGTTTGAACTATCAAAGCAGGACGGCGTTTCGCAGTACGCAAGTCCGAGTTCGGAAACAAAACCAACACTATATCACCGCGATTATAAGGCATCGTAAGCATCCATTTCCGGTAGTTCCCAATCAGGAGCAAATCTCCTCAGCCGAACCCGTAAATCTGCTGCTTGCTCCCGATCGATACCGCGAGATTGCAAGTTTACTAACCCTGATTTTGGCATAAAAGTAACAATTACTTGCACTTCTTCCATGTCGGCAGGTGTTTCCAATAACTCAATTTTGCCATTTCGATATATACCCTCTACTGACTGTAACATTTTACTCCTCTGATAGTTACTCATTTATATTTTAGTTGCGATCGCCAAACCGAGCAAGTCTCCGTACTTTTTTGTGGATATCAGCACTTCTCAAAAGCCGCGCCCACCAACGATAAAGCCACAATCGGCGCAGTCACCGCCCTGAGAATTCTACTCCCCAAAGAAACAGGCTCAAAACCAAATTCGATCGCCCTTTTCACCTCACCATCCGTCCAACCACCCTCCGGGCCAATAGCTATGACAATCGATAATTCTCCCCCAGGGGGCGGGCACGGGGGCACCGCCCCTACAAAGGCGGGATCGAATTCTTGCTCCCCCCTTACCAAGGGGGGCTGGGGGGGTTCTAATTCTTGCTCCCCCCTTACCAAGGGGGGCTGGGGGGGTTCTAAACTAATCAAACAATCCCACAAATGCCGATTGTCCCCACGAGCCACACAAATATATCGATATTTTTGACCGCAATCTTTCACCGCCAAATCAAACGAAATTGGCTCCAAAATCGTCGGCACAAATTGCCGTTCCGACTGTTCCGCCGCCTCCGCTGTAATCCGCTTCCAGCGATCGACCTTTTGAGCACTCGGTTTCAACAAAGTGCGATCGCTCGTCACCGGCACAATACTTGCCACACCCAACTCTGTAGCTTGTCTGACAACCTCATCAAACCCGTTTCCCTTGGGCAATGCAGCCATCAAAGTCACCTCAACACCAAGCTCCCTGTTAACAGCAATTTCCTCTGTTATTGACGCAATTAACCCTGTTTCCTGGGCTTCTAGGACTGCTAACCACCAATGTCCTCGACCGTCCATTGCAATAAATTTATCGCCCTGATTCAGCCGCAACACTCGGTGTAAATAATGCTGTTGTTCGGGGGTTAAGTTGATTGTGCGATCGCAAATTTGAGCTGGATTTACTGCTAATCTTTGTAATTGAGGCATTGGGAATTGGGAATTGGGAATTGGGAATTGGGAATGGGGAATTGGGCATTGGGCATTGGGCATTGGGCATTGGGAATGGGGAATGGGGAATTGGGCATTGGGCATTGGGCATTGGGCATTGGGCATTGGAAATAACAAATAACCAATAACAAATAACCAATAACAAATAACAAATAACCAATAACTAATAACAGTAAAGGCAAAGCATTTACAACCAGATTTATGTTAAAAATCTAGTTTTTTATGTAAATGCTTTGCCTTTATATTACTTTTGTTAGAGGTCTATTGAATGCAAGCGAAAATTGGCTTATGCTTCCTCCTTAATCTTGTTCAAATAAGTGGAAATTGCCTCTGTAGCTAGCTGTGTAATTGGCTTGCCTTGACGGGCTGCTTCTTCTTTGAGCTCGTTGTAGATTTCATCGCGGACACTAATTCGGCGGCGGACTTTGCCAGCAGCGGCTGTCTCGTTTCCGTCATCGTTACTAGAGGTAACTTCTAATTCATTAATCTCAGTTGTCATCGAGTCAGCAGATTGGTAATTGGTTACAAATTGACGGATAGATTCTAACCCGACGCGATCGCAAAAATCGCCGAAACTCTCACTTAGTTGCCGTTTTTGCTTAAAATAAACAAAAATTGGCTCCAGAAAAGCTTCAAAATCATTGACGTGCAGCTTTTCCTCAATCGGTTTTGCCAGCCGCGTTTGAGCAGGAGAACCGCCTAGCCAAATCTGGTAAGATTCTTGGAAACTCCCGACAAACCCCAATTCTGCCATATAAGGGCGGGCGCACCCATTGGGACAACCAGTCATCCGCACTACAAAATGCTCGTTTTCTAAGCCAACTTTCGTCAAAAGCACCCGAATTCGCTCTAAGATGCTCGGAATTACGCGCTCTGACTCAGTAATCGCCAGCCCACAAGTCGGCATTGCCGGACAAGCCATAGCATACCTGACTAAGGGGTCGATCGCAGTTTCGCCCTGAATCCCACACCGCGCCAGAATGCTCTGAATTTCTTGTTTGATATCTGGCGAAATATCATAAATCAGTATGTTTTGGTGCGGTGTCACCAACATCGGCAAGTTATGTTTCTGCACGATTTCCCGCAAAGCCGTTTTTAGCTGAAACGAACCTTCATCCTTAACTCGGCCATTTTCTACAGAAATGCCCAAAAATAGCTTACCGTCGCCTTGTTCGTGCCACCCCAAGAAGTCGATATACTTCCATTCTGGCAATGGTTTAAATGCTGCTAGTGGCTTGCCAAAATATTCGGCTACTTTTTCTTGGAACCACTTTACACCTTTGTCGTTAATCAGGTATTTCAGTCGGGCGTGTCTTCTGTCTGTGCGATCGCCAAAATCTCTTTGAGTTGCTACAATTGCCTTAACCAAATCGTAAACATCATCCTTGGCAACATAGCAAATCTCATCCGCAACCCGCGCAAAAGTCTCTTCCTTATTGTGAGTGCGGCCCAAACCGCCACCAGCAAACACGTTAAAACCTTCCAATTCCCCAGCTTCATTGGTAAATACCACCAAGCTCAAATCCTGAGAGTACAAATCAACCGAATTGTCTCCCGGTACTGTCACGGAACATTTGAACTTCCGCGGCATATAGTGCTGGCCGTAAATCGGTTCTTCCTTATCGTCAAATGTTGTACCATTGCCGTTTGACTGTCTGGCAGCTTTCACAGCGGGGTCTTCTTCAGCACTAATTGCCTTTTCGCCATCCAGCCAAATCTCGTAATAACCCCCCGTTTGCGGTGTCAGCAAATCGGCGACATTGTTGGCATATTTCAGCGCATACTCGTATTCTGGGCGATTTTTGTACGGTGCTGGCGGTGCCATGACGTTGCGGTTCAAGTCGCCACAAGCTCCCAAGGTTGACCCCATGTTTTTAATAATTGAGGAAAACACTGCTTTAAGATTTTTCTTCAGTACCCCGTGCAGTTGGAAGCCTTGGCGTGTTGTGACGCGGAGTGTGTGGTTGCCGTATTCTTCGGATAGCTTGTCTAACGTCAGGTATAGCTGTGGGGGCACGAAACCGCCGGGATTGCGGGTTCGCAGCATGAACTGATAGTCTTTTTCTTGGCCTTTAACTCGATTGTCGCGGTTGTCTTGCTGGTAGGAGCCGTGAAATTTCAGAATCTGAATCCCTTCTTCGGTGAAGTGGGTTGTTTCTTGCAACAGTTCAGTCGCAACGGGTTCTCGCAAATAGTTGCTCCGTTCTTTGAGACCTTCTGATTTAGACGGTTTACGCGCTGCGGGCGCTGAAGTGGCAGATGTAGTCATGGGAATGTACAGTGTCCGTTATAATTAGATCAGGATCGGTCTGATATTTCTTGACAATTTTACAGTTGACAAATTTTGAACTTGACAAACTTCCTCAGAAGTGCTGTGTTGGATTTGTTGACAACTCGGTTAACAACTAAGTTAATCACGGTAATCCGATGGGAATTCTGACGGTATTTAATTGTAACACGATCGCTCTTGGGCCTGACAGCTCTAAATAAGACTGTATAGTTCGATCGGCTAATTGCACTAAACTTTATAAATACTTAATCTAAACATCTAAAATTATGTCACTGTATGACGAAGACACATTTGTAGTGTTGGAAACAAACCAGCCAGAGCAGTTTTTGACCGTCGTAGAACTCTTAGAAAAGCTGAAGTCAGTTTTAGCTTCAACACCAGAAGATTTGCCACGGGATGTGCAAAAATTCTCTGCGGTGGAAGACCAAGCTAAGTATTTAATTGATACTTATTGTGAATTAGATGTCGGCCCTGGAAAGTTTTTGCAGTGGTATGCAGTACGCTTGGAAAAGTAATTTTGGGAATTGGGAATTGGGAATTGGGCATGGGGCATGGGGCATTGGGCATGGGGCATTGGGCATTGGGCATTGGGCATTGGTTATTTAAAGTAACAAGTAAGCTGTCGTTCATCTAGATTATCTATGGTATTATAGAAGGAGAAGGGGAAAGGGGGAGAAAAATTGACGCTTTTCCCACAAAGATTGAAGTATGCAATTTAAATGCAGAACAGATTAACAACTAACAACTAACAACTAACAAATAACAACTAACAAATAACAACTAAACTTATACCCTATGCCCCATTCCCTATGCCCAATGCCCCATTCCCTATGCCCGATGCCCTATGCCCCATGCCCTATGCCCTATGCCCTATGCCCTATGCCCTATGCCCCATGCCCCATGCCCAATTCCCAATGATTAATCTTCCAACTGTTGAACTGATGATACTTCAACTGCGGTAACATCGATCGTACCAGGTGGAGTCAAGCGACTAAAATGACCTTGTTCTATTTTCAGAGGTTCGCCACAATTGGCACACTGACACTGAGTTTGATTTAAAGCTGTAAATTCGTATTGACAGACTGGACACTTACCTTCGACTAAATTGCGTTTCAGCCACCACTGAAGTCCGAAAAAAGCGACCACAGGTGTCAGCATCAAAAAACCCACTAAAATAAAAATCGATTTAACTATCCAACCCAAACCCAGTGATGCCAACAGCCACGCAATGCCCAATAATATCAGCCAATTGCTAATAACGGGTAGCTTGAAAGATATTTTTGGGGTGCCTTGGTTCACGATTGTCTCCTTGGGTGTCTTTGCTGGTAAGTATAGTGAGATCCTACTAATAATTTTAGTTGAATGTGGGAGCTAAAATTCTCGTTGTACATCGCGAAACCACTATTTATGCTAGCACTCAATCTGGTGGAAGTATGTTAAAAGTCTCTGCTACAGATTGACAAAGGGATTGAAAACTAAACACTGCGAGGGTTTGTTCCCTCAAGAAGTTGCGATCGCACCTTTGATCCTCCCCCTTCAGCATTTCGATACAAGCAACCGCTACTGCTTCGGAGTCTCGGTGAGAAACTCTCCATCCCAGTTTACCATCTTGCAGCGGATCTGCCGATCCGTCCGCGTCTCCCGCGAGTACGGGTACTCCGCAAGCAAGCGCTTCCAAATAAACTATCCCAAACCCTTCTTGAGAAGGCATCACATAAGCATCAGCAAGTCGGTAATGTGCTGCTAAATTTGCTGTCGGTACAAAACCCGCAAATATGACTCTTTCAGCAACTCCCAAATCTGCCGCGAGTTGCGCTAATCTAGGTTGATCATCTCCGCGTCCAATCACTAAGTATTTCACATTCGGGAAAGTTTTGGCTATTTGCGACAAAGCTTGAATTGTGACATCGACGCCTTTGTAAATATCAGTCGATCGCAATCTAGCGACAGTCATCAATATCTTAGCACCAGTCAGATTGTATTTTGCCAATAAATCCTCAGATTTGGGGCCGATCGTAAATATATTACCATCTACCACACAAGGCACTATCTGGAATTTATCAGGATTTAATTGATTATTGCAGCAAGTGCGATCGAGCGTATATCTGCTAATAGTCCAAATACTATCAGCTTGACTCATCGCCATTTGATATTTAGGCGGAAGTGTTGCCCAAACTTCCTTGCCATAAGTTAAAATCGTGTACGGAATTCCTAAAGGTTCGCACAAAGTTTGAATCAGCGGTGCGAGGTTAATGTGACCGCAGAAAACTCGTTCTGGTCGTTTTTGGACTAATTTAATTAGTATTTTAGCTGCAAAATTCAGACGACCCAACCAAACGGGATCAGTTTTGAGGTAAGAAAACTTGAGATTTTTTGACTCGAAAGGATTTTGGCAGTCTGGAGAATCTCGCAATAGCAAAACTTCTGCTGTTGGCGGAGAGTTTGTCCCTGCGGTAACAGACAGGTAAGCTTTCAGGATGTCTTTAACGTAGGATTGAATGCCACCTTCGCTGGAAAAGATTTCTAGGAAGCAGAATAGATAATTTGGCGATCGCATCTTCTATTATTAGCATTTAGTGTTTCGCAACGGGCAAGATGCCCATTCCACATGAATCCTCTGGTGGAACGGGCAAGATGCCCGTTGCACATGAATCCTCTGGTGGAACGGGCAAGATGCCCATTCCACATGAATCCTCTGGTGGAACGGGCATCTTGCCAGTTGCACATGAATCCTCTTGTGGAACGGGCATCTTGCCCGTTGCTAACCCCATACTCCGCGATGCCCAACTGCTTCAAAAGCCTTTTCCACAAAAGCTTTCCAACATCTGTCCACAGACACAAAAAACCCGGCCATCGCTGGCTGGGGTAGAAAAATTATCAGGGTGCATCTACTAATGCTTGCAGTATAGCACAGTTTTATGGGGTATCACCCATCATGGGTGATACCCAGTATATATTTTTAATGAGAATAAGTTATAGTTGAACACACAAATGATTGATAAAGCTTCTATATTCAATCTTTTTGTCCCCGATCGTTTAAAATCTAAAATTTAGAATAAATCTGTGCTAGACCTCAAATTAATCCGAGAAAACCCGCAAGCCGTACAGGAAAGCCTCAACACTCGCGGAGGTAACTATGAAATCGAGCCAATTCTGCAACTAGACAAACAGCAGCGGGAGTTGGAAAGCAGGCGATCGCAACTACAAGCCCGCAGCAACGAAATTGCCAAACTCATCGGGCAAAAAAGGAAAGCGGGTTTAACCCTCGAATCTCCCGAAGTTCACCAATTGCAAGCAGAAGGCAACGCAGTCGGCACCGAATCGAACGAATTACAAGCACAAGAAAAAGACCTAAAAGCTCAAATAGAAGCCCTATTATTGCCGCTACCAAACTTGCCAGACAAGTCAACTCCCATCGGCAAAAATGAAAATGAAAACGTCGAAATACGGAAGTGGGGAGACGAATACATTCCCCAAAATTCCGGTATTTTACCCCACTGGGAAATCGGCGAAAAATTAGGAATACTCAACTTTGAACGCGCTGTAAAAATCTCTCAACCTCGCTTTGTCACATTAATTGGAGCAGGTGCAGCGCTGGAAAGAGCAATTATTCAATTCATGCTCGACCGCCATACAAAAGCAGGTTATGTAGAAGTAATTCCGCCACTTTTAGTCAACACTGAATCTCTCACAGCAACAGGTCAATTGCCAAAATTTGCCGAAGAAAGTTTTAAATGCGACCAAGATGATTTGTGGCTAATTCCTACTTCTGAAGTTCCGGTTGTCAATCTGTATCGAGGTGAAATATTGACAGCAGAACAGTTGCCAATTTATCACTGTTCTTTCACTCCTTGTTTTCGCCGCGAAGCTGGTAGTTACGGCAAAGATACCAGGGGATTAATTCGATTGCACCAATTTAACAAAGTTGAATTGGTGAAACTCGTGCATCCGAGTACCTCCGAGGTAGAACACGAAAAATTAGTTCAGGATGCCGAAGGAGTTTTGCAGGCGCTGAAATTGCCTTATCGGGCGATCGCACTGTGTACCGGAGACTTAGGTTTCGCCGCAGCAAAAACCTACGATTTAGAGGTGTGGCTGCCATCTGCGGGCAAATACCGCGAGATTTCCAGTTGTTCCAATGTCGCAGATTTTCAAGCACGACGGGCAAATATTCGCTTCAAAGAAGCGGGTAAAAAAGGCACTCAATTCGTGCACGCCCTCAACGGTTCCGGTTTAGCTGTGGGCCGCACAATGGCCGCAATTTTGGAGAATTATCAGCAGCCCGATGGGACGATAAAAGTGCCGGAAGTCCTACAACCATACTTGGGACGGGAAGTTTTATAACCTGGACTGCATTTTCCACAAGACAAATTTAGGAAATTAAAGCTGTCCTGGAAGGACGAGGCTTTAAACCAATTTTTTTGCTAAGGTAAAGATGTTTATCAAAGATTAGCCTTACAAACCTATGGCGCTATTTGGATTTGGCAAAAAATCGAGCCTCCCCTCTGCCCAAGACGCATTGCCGGGACGAGCACAGTCTATGTCGGTATCGGCAAATCACTTTGTGAATGGCAACCCGATCAAACCTCCTTTTCCAACTGGTATGGAGACTGCCATGTTTGGCTTGGGCTGTTTTTGGGGAGCAGAACGCAAATTTTGGCAGGAAAAAGGAGTTTTTTCCACCGCAGTTGGCTATGCGGCGGGGAGCACTCCCAACCCTAATTACAACGAAGTTTGCAGTGGGATGACAGGACATAATGAAGTGGTTTTAGTTGTGTTCGATCCTAAAACAATTAGTTATGAAACACTCCTCAAAGTTTTTTGGGAAAGTCATAATCCGACTCAAGGAATGCGTCAGGGCAATGATTCTGGTACTCAGTATCGATCGGGGATTTACACCTATTCACCCAGCCAAATGCAGCTAGCAGAAGCATCGCGAGATGCCTACCAGCAAGCTCTGACACCAGCCGGTTACGGCAAAATTACTACTGAAATTATTGAGGCTCCTGAGTTTTATTACGCAGAAACCTATCACCAGCAGTATCTTGCTAAAAACCCTAACGGCTATTGTGGTTTGGGCGGTACAAAAGTTTGTTTGCCTGCAATGTCTCAAGCTTAAAATCTTAATATTGAGATTTTGCGTCATTTTTAGGAACAGGCTTTCCGGCCTGTTCGACAATCTCTAAAATTTATTGTGGGGTGGGCATCTTGCCCACCCCAGCAAGGCAAATAGGCTAGTGAGAAACAGGTAAAAGATGCTGACGGCTGTTGTAATTATCAATCTACTAATATCTCTGGTTTGCTTTTATATAGCTGCGAGAGTGTGGAAGGTGCAACGGATAATTGAACGTTTTGAAACTAGAATCATCGCAATTAATCGCTGTACTAGCAATGTCTTGATCAAATCTCCAAATTTCCTTGCCAAAAGACAGCAAGCCGCACGCCAACTGCGACGGAATTATTTAGAACTGGAATTGCAACTACAACAGGTTCAGCAACTTTTGGGATTGTTGGGTTTAGGACGGAGGTTTTGGCGATCGCGCGATCGACCTTTAAGATAACTGGAAGTAGCTAAAATTGCCAAAATGCGCCTAAAATTGCTGTATGGAGAGAAGCTATAAAAATGTCAACTAAACGTTCAGGATTATTTATTGGTGGCTTGCTGGTGGGTTCTGCGATCGGGGCCGTGACTGGCTTGCTGATGGCACCCAGAACGGGCAAGGAAACGCGGCAGATATTGAAAAAATCGGCCGATGCTTTGCCGGAGTTAGCCGAAGATTTATCGACTAGCGTTCAATTGCAAGCCGATCGACTTTCTGAATCGGCAATGCGAAATTGGGACGAAACTTTGATTAGACTTAAAGATGCGATCGCCGCCGGTTTGGAAGCGACTCAGCGGGAACGCCAAACCCTGTCGGAAACAGAAGCCGAACTGACTTCCCCATCGCGCCCTCCCTCCGCTAACTGACGCTAGCCGATCGCGCTTATTGCTGTTTGGGACGGGCGAGATGTCCATCCCACAAGAATTTCCTCGCGCATTGACTGTAAAATTAGATGAATTTTCAAACCCCAAATCCGAGATTCAAGTGAGCGATCCCCTATTTTGGCTAGGAATGTCGATTTTGCTAGTAGCAGTTAGCTTAACTGCTGTTTTAGTGACTTTGATACCCGCAGTTCAAGCATTGACACGGGCTGCGCGCAGCATGGAAAAGCTAGCTGACACTCTTTGTCGCGAACTTCCGCCCACTTTGGACGCGATTCGGTTGACGGGGCTGGAAATTAGTGAATTAACCGATGATGTCAGCGAAGGAGTTCAAAGTGCGGGAGATGTTGTCAAACAAGTCGATCGCAGTCTTGGTACCGCGAAAAAGCAAGCACAAAACGTGCAAGTTACAACTCGTAGCGTGGTGACAGGGATTAAGGCTGCTTGGAAAACTTTAACTCGAAAACCGATTTCTGGGAGGAGTCGAGGGGGCGATCGATTGTCACCTAATCAAAGAAGTGCAATTTCGCTTAGGGATTCGGCGCGACAACGGAATAGCGAGGGTTCTCATCTGGATGGAGATTCTGAAGAGTTCGATCAAGTGCGATCGAAAGATTCTTGAAAACCGAATCAATCGATCGGCTTTTATCTTGCTTGTTTCAATTTTTGAATTTCCTCAATACTCAATCCAGTTGTTTGACTAATTGTTGCCTCATCTAACACATCCAGAAGTCCTTTGGCAATTTCAATTGCTTTTTCGTTCACCGCCTGTGAAACAGCCTGTGAAACAGCCTGCTTAACCGCTTTAGTAATAGCATTCCGCTGGTCTTGGATGTAAATTTCCTGATGTTCTAAATCTTCCAACTCTTCGCGGGTTAAACCGACGCGGTTAGCAACTCCAAAAGCTTTCTGAAGTGCTGGCACTTCTTCCATTTGTTCCGGTACAAGTTGTAAACTTTTAGCATTTTTCAGAAAATAGATCCACTTATCGGTTAGCGTTTCTAATTCCTCTAGTTTTTTGCTAAATTTCGGTAACTCAACAAACACTAACTCGATATCGTAAATTAGATAGTCAACCAGAAAATCTTTTTCTTTGAGAACAAAGTTAGAAATTACTTTGTCGAGATTGGGAAACATTTCAAAGTCAGTAATAGTTAAGGCAATTACCGGATTTAGTAGCGTATAATCTGCTCCCGTATCGAGCTGAATCGAATAAGCTTTAGCAGCATTATACAAGATCCGCTTTTCAAAGCCTTCTACATTCAATACCTGCATTTCGATAATGACTGTTTCCTCGTTATTCAGCTTGGCTCGGATATCTAGGTAAGTATCTTTAACTCCTCTAATTTTGGGGGGTTGATAGGGATTGAGGATTTCTAAGGATTCGATCGCAGAATTGCCTTGGTATAGGATGGCATTCAGAAAACTGATGAGGATGTCTTTGTTTTGCTCGTCGCCGAAGATTTTTTTAAAGGCGAAATCTGTTTTGGGATTGATAAATTGCATTTTTTAACCTCGATTGTGAAGCGATCGCTATCGATCGGAATTATACCATAGCAACCGCCAGGATGGTTAGGGCACTTCTGGACACTTCGACTACGCTCAGTGAACATATAGCCTTGGCGACTGCTATATAGCAATCCTAAATCATTCATGAGGATTTGTAGGGGTAGTGCCCCCGTGCCTACCCCCTATCTATCGGGGCAACCACCGGGCCAAGAGCCCCTACAAAAATTACACAACTGATTTAGGATTGCTATAACAGTCAACAGTTAACCGAAATTGTCAACTGTCAACAGTCAACAGTTAACAGTCAACAGTTAACAGTCAACTGTCAACAGTTAACCGAAATTGATATCAATCCATTTTACTTCGTCCCACCATACCCCGAAGCAACAATCATCGAACCAATACCCGAATCGCTGAATATCTCTTGCAACAAAGCGTGTTCCAGGCGACCATCAATAATATGAGCAGCCTTCACACCCTGAGCCAAACTCCGCACACAACAATTAACCTTTGGAATCATCCCCCCAGAAACAATCCCAGAGTCAATTAACTGTCGAGCCTCTTGAATATCTAACTTCACAATCAGACTGTCGGGCTGATGATAATCCTCCAAAATTCCAGCAGTATCAGTCATCAAAATCAACTTTTCCGCACCCAAAGCAGCCGCAATCTCTCCAGCCACAGTGTCAGCATTAATATTGTAAGATTGACCATTTTCATCGGCCGCCACACTCGACACCACCGGAATATATCCGCTATTCACCAAAGACTCCAAAATCTGGACTTTGACACCACTAACTTCGCCAACAAACCCAATCCCTTCCCGCCCATCTGGACGAGCTTGAATCAAATTACCATCCTTCCCACATAATCCCACCGCCTTGCCGCCAGCTTGGTTAATTAGGGAGACAATTTCCTTATTTACCTTCCCCACCAAAACCATCTCCACAACTTCCATTGTCGCGGCATCAGTCACCCTCAAACCATTCTTAAATTGAGGTTCAATGCCCAATTTTTCCAGCCAAATATTAATTTCTGGGCCACCACCGTGAACCACAACCGGACGCATCCCCACGCAGGATAGCAGTACAATGTCACGGATTACCTTTTCCTTGAGACTACCATCTTTCATCGCCGCGCCGCCGTATTTGACGACAATGGTGCGACCGGCAAACTGTTGAATATAAGGCAAAGCCTCCGAAAGCACCTGAACCCGATTGGTCTCTACGTTCCTGGGAAAATCGCTATGTTTGAGCATATAAGGACAAATGGCTAAAAACTTAAGTTTAAAGTTTAATGTCTTCTCTATCCCGATCGATCGCCCTGAGCCATAGTTTGAATAGGTTTTCTTAATGATCTAACTTTAACATTTGTACTATAACTTATACATTTCTTGCTAAAGTAAAGAAATGTATTGCTACTCTTGATTTACTTAAGGTTTTATGTTAACTGCTGTCACGCCGGACTCCGAACACCATCTGTTTAAGCTACCTTCCCAGGCTGATACGTCTCCCCGAATGACGATATTTTGCGATTTAGACGGACCGATCGTCGATGTGTCCGATCGCTACTACGCCACCTATCAACACGGATTAGCAGACACTCAGGCAGTGTATCTTGACCGGGGCATCAACCTCAACCTGCAAATACTCAGCAAACAGCAGTTTTGGCAAATGAAGCAAAACCGCGTACCGGATACTGAAATTGCCACAAGTTCGGGCTTATCGGGACCAGAAATTCATGTTTTTCTCGGATGCGTGAGTCGGATTGTCAATCAGCCGGACTTGTTGCACTTAGATCGTATCCAGCCGGGAGTACAATGGGCGATCGCGCTGCTTCATTCCCGTGGTGTAAGATTGGTCTTAGTGACTTTGCGACCGAAAGATCAAGCCGTTCAAATCTTACAGAATTACGGCTTAGCGAGACTGTTTACCTGCATTTGCGGAACTCAGATGCCCGATGCAGCTTATCACAATTATGCAGCTTTAAAAACCGAATTATTGGCTGAAGTTGCCGAAGAATTTGAGTCATCTCTGGGTTCTGCTTGGATGATTGGAGATACCGAAGCAGATATCCTCGCTGGACAAGCATTGGGAATACCAACAATTGCTGTTACCTGTGGAATTCGCAGTAGCCAACAACTCCAACAATACCAGCCCAATTTTATCCTCAATGACTTGATGATTGCCGTTCATCACTTATTAGGTTCTAGGCCACAAGTGCGATCGTATAATGAGCAACAGCTACGGTAGGCTAGTAGGGTGCGTCAGCTATAACCCTTACGCTGAAAAGGAAAACCTTGTACGGGCGAATGGCCATTCGCCCCTACGCACCGACAGCCAGGAGTTTAAATGTCGAACAGCTTATGTTGAACAAGAAGTTAAAGCTGAGCGTAATGGGCGAGGGGGACACCAAAGACATCGCAATGTGTAAGGGAATGTCCGCTAGTGTATTTCCGTAGGGATACAGCATCTAACAGTGCTATCCTAGAGAAGAGAACAATCAGACATTGGCGGGGAAAAAATCTTGTCAACTATCACCGATATAGGCACTTTAATTAGTCGCAATCCAGACATACATGGCGGCTGTCCAATTATTGCCGGAAGTGGTGTTAGAGTGCGGCGCATTGCTATTTGGTACAAGCAAGGTTTGATTGCGGAAGAAATTGCCGATCGCATCGGGAATTTAACTCTCACCCAAGTCTATGCAGCTTTGACTTATTACCATGCTAACCGAGAGGAAATTGATGCTGACATTGCAGCGGAGGAAACTGAGGGCGATCGCAGTAGCTCGATCGATTAACCAGCAACTATCGGAGTATTTGATTTATGCTAATTGAGAAGATCGTTCAAGAACTACAAGACATTCCCGAAGACAAACTTGCAGAAATCTATGACTTGATTCACTACTTTCGCCTCGGATTAGGACGAGAACAGCCACAGCCTCGCACGCCCGGTTTACTGACAGGAAAACTCGATGATGCTTTTTTTGAGCCCCTACCAGAAGAGGAACTCGAACAATGGGAATAAGCTATCTCATTGACACCCATATCCTGTTGTGGTGGCTCTTTGACGACCCCAAACTCAATGCCCAATGCCGCGACATCATTCGCAACCCGGATTTTAATATCATTGTCAGCACTGTTTCAGCCTGGGAAATAGCCACCAAATATCGCATCGGTAAACTTCCCGAAGCCAAACAGATTGTCGGGGAATATTCGCAAATCCTCCACCGATCGCAATTTATCGAACTAGCTATAACTTCAGCCCATGCCCTTCGCGCTGGCAGCCTGCCTATTCCCCACCGCGATCCGTTTGACCGGATGATTATGGCACAAGCTGAACTCGAAAATTTACCAGTTATTACCTACGATACAGCTTTTCATACGGGACTGATTGAAGTTATTCCCGCCGCCGAATCAAGAGCATGAGCATGGATGACTAACTCTTGTTAATTCAAGACATCAACTCTTGGACTTCTGCTAATGGTAAGTCTAACGCTTCTGCAATTTGTGCTGCGGTTAATTCCATTTTAGCCAAGTACGGTACAGCCTCTAATTTAGCTTTTTTTCTAGCATTTTTTATAATGGATTCCCAATTAGCGCTCGAAGATTTTTTTGTAAGTTTGCCACCAATCAGTTCTAAATCTTCTGGTGAATAAAATTTAGAATTAGGTATTGAATTAGGACAAAAAGTGATATTAAAAGAATTGGGTGATTTAAAGTTACGAGGATTCTTTATGATAATTTTTTCAATTGAAGCACGAACATTAGCTCTATTGACATCTTCACCCAAAGCGTTAGAGAGAGTACGCCATAGTTCATATGCTTCATCTTTAACATGACCGGGAGTGCAATTATATTCCTCAGCTATGTCTTTATATTTTTGTCCCTTAAGTACACCTTTAAGGATAGCGACTTGCAAAGTATCAAGTTGCTTTCCGGTTTGGGAAAGTATTAGTTCGTCGAGATTTTTCAACACTTCTTGCACGTCCATATTTGGATTTTAAGTTTTCGATGTATAGGATACATCCGCCATTATCCGACATTATCCGACCTTTGTAAAGTATGTTAATAAAGCTCCGCCTTTTTCCGTCTTTTTCCGCCTTGCTCTTTCTAGGCGGTTGCATTACCATCTATAAAGTAACAGCCTAGTCAAGTTAAAAGCCACTATAGCAATCCTAAATCAGTCGCAAAATCGATCGAGGCCAGAATCCTTGCACTGAGCATCTTGCTCGCGTATGATTTTGCAAATCATTTAGGATTGCTATATAAAACCTTAGAAACTTTGCTGTAGGGTGTAAGTCTTGCACAACTTAAAGTTGACAATAATTTAGTCTACTTAGATATTGAGAGAGTATTCACTATGTGGAAAAAAGTCTTAGCAGCAGGAATTATTTTAAGTTCTTCTCTTCTCCCCTTTGCCCGAGTAGAAGCAAGAGCGGCTCAACTACAATGTGTGAAAGTCAGTGGTTATGATTGGGAAAGGTTTAATGGTTCTATTGTTGTTGGTAGAAAAATTTATAATCCTGATTCCAGACTTAGTTTGAGTAACCCATACGAAGTAACTTGTAAATTGTTAGAAAAGGTAAGTGTTGTCAATGTGAGTTTAGCTATTCCTGATACTTCCGAAATTCAAACTGTGAAAATACAAATCTATATCGAGGGCAAGTTAGCTAAAACAGTGAATGTTGTGCGAGGAGTTGTGACTCCTTTTTCTGTTGATCTGCGGGGTGTTACTAATTTTAGTGTAAGTTATGAACAAGTCGGTTATAGAGGCTCAGGCAGAGACGCTGGTATTTACGCTATTCAAGACTGGGACTATAATTAATAGAGGGTTTCGGCTTTGCTGAGATGACAGCGATCGCCCCTACTTCCTAAAAACCTAAATCCAACCTTTTTTCCATATTTATTAAACTCTAAATATGGAAAAATGATTGGCTTTTAGTTCCTCTCTACGGAACTTTAAACTAAAGCCACGTCGCATAAAGTAGCATAAAGTTGGGTAGATTGGAGAACGGTTTTTTGAAATTAATTCTAATTAGTACCTCGACCATCTGAGCAGAAAGCTGTAATAATTTTGCAAATTCCTTGTTGTTGGCATATTTGTAAAGCTCGGTTTTTTGCTGCATTAAGAGAAGTGCTAGTAGCCCAAGCTCCGGCTGAATTAGCACTTGCATAAGGCTCACCACCTGCATAAGCTGCACAATTATTGAAAGAAACTAGACTCCTACAAGAGCGAAAACGCTTTTGACAACTCTCTAAGGCTATTATCTCGCTTTCTTCACGAGTAGAATAGCCCCAAGACCTTCCAAAGTCTTGACTACTAGAACCAGACGCGATTGCTCCCCATTTTTCAGTTGACTTTGTTGTACTAGAAGAAGGTAACAGTAAATATACATCTCCTTCTATGGATTTTAGTAGATTATCATTTTTAAATCTTCCCTTCATTACTCTCGAATCACTTGTTTGTCTAAGACTGAAAAATGTACCCTTAATGTTATCGGGCAACGTAGACTCCCAGACAATGCCAGTCACTGATTTTGTAATTGTAAAATTTAGTTGTGTACCCACTACTTTGCCTTGAAAATACATCTTCAAACCAGGCTCTGTGATTTCACCAACAATGTTTCCAGATGTTTTATTAAAGCTAGTAAAGCTAAGAGTAAAAGCTCGATCCAATAGAGAACCTGATTGGTATTTACCTACCCTTCTCCCGGAGAAAACGCTATTTCTATCAATAGAAATTTTTATTTGATCTTGAATTGCATTCGCAGTATAGATAATATTAAACTGGGCGTGCTCGAAACCTTGTTGTTTAATTGATTTTGATTCAGTAAGCGCCATCATTTTCCCTGATTTGAGTTCAGGCTGCCCAACAGGGATGTCAGTTACCTTAACCTCAACTCCTGATGAGAAATCGAGCAAACTACAACCAGCAACCAAGCTAATTGTTGAGAGAGTAGCTACGAATAATTTAGCACTTCTTTTAAGATTATGGGTATATTTCTCTAAATAAATGGCTTTAATTCTGTATTTATCTATCATTGGATTAACCTTCCTTTCTTCTATTTAATTAGGACTAACTATTCTTTACTTCTTAGATATTTTGCTAATTGCTACTAACGCGCACACTACTGAAGACATTAGTGTAGTTAGCCAAGATATTCTGAACATATTTATGACATGGAATTTGCTAATAATTGCCTTTTGTCTTTTAATCCTCTACCTAGATCACAAGATTACTTAAAACCTTTGAGATCATTATATTTGTCTTTTGTATTTTTGACCAGCATAAAAAGTATCTTTTGGTATTCATTTTAAAACATTTTTGGTTATCATAAAAGTATTTGAATGACCCATCTGGTAGCAAAAAGTATAAAAACGTGGGATAATGGCTACAACATTAACATCTGTATGACCTATGGACGTTCAAGAAGTATTGAAATTAGCGGATGAACTAGCGGTGGACAAAACAGGAAAATATTTGGATGACATTCAAAAGGATACACTGCGAGGTATTTGGGAACGCAAGAAATACTTGGAGATAGCTAAAGCTTCCAATTGTAGCGAGACTCACATAAAAAAAGTAGCTTCCAAGTTATTCAGGCTATTCAGAGACAGACTAACTGATAAAAAACTTAAAAAAACCAACTTTAGAGCAACAATGGAAAGATATGAAATTTCTCAATGTTCTAATTTCGTAAACTTTAATATTGTACAAAAAAGTAACATCAATAACTTCTGCCCAGAAACATCCCACCCTCCCAAAACTCCAAAAAATTCACCCCCAACACAAACCTCAACTGAAGACGAAACCCAACAGAAACCGCGACTCGATTTAAGAGATGCACCGGAACTCAAAACCTTCTACAACTACCCCAACTCACCCCTCACCACCCTCGAAAACTCGATCGCACACCAAAACTGCCACCTCCTCACCATCACAGGCATGACAGGCACCGGCAAAAGCGCGATCGCCCGTAACCTCATCCCCCAAATTCAAACTCAATTCGATCGCATCATCTGGCGCAGTCTCCGCACCTCCCCACCCCTAGAAACAACCCTCAAAACCCTCATTCAATTTCTCTCAAATCAAAACCCCCCCAACCCCCCCTTACCAAGGGGGGGCGAAGGGGGGGTTTTCCCCGCCAACACCGACGATCAATTATCAATCCTAATAGAAACTTTGCGCGAAAATCGCTGTCTCATCATCCTCGATGACGTGCAGCAAATTCTCAGCAGCGGGCAACTTTCCGGCAATTATAAACCCGGATATGAAAACTACGGAACCCTATTTAAACTCATCGGCGAAATTCCCCACAATAGCTGCTTAATCCTCAATAGTTGGGAACCTCCCTCAGACATCCTCACATTCACTGACGATAATTCAGCAGTATGTTTATTACAATTAACGGGTTTAGGTGAAGCCGCCACAGAAATTCTGAGAGAAAAAGGTTTATTAGATGAAGAATACTGGCCAGAATTGATTGAGTTTTATCAAGGCAATCCCCTATGGTTAAAATTAGTCGCTCAAACTATAAACAACTTATTTAGCGGTAGAGTATCTCAATATTTAAGTTATCAACCAGTGTTTTTAAGCGATGAATTGACACCGATATTGCAGCAGCATTATCAGCGGTTGTCGGAAATAGAAAAACAGGTGATTTCGCAACTTAGTAATGAAATCGAACCTGTTTCGTTTACCCAATTTATGGCAAAATGTCAAGGTTCGCAGGGCGAATTATTTAAAGCAATTCAATCTTTAGCCCGACGGGGAACGATCGAAAAATTGAGCTGTGAAACTGAAACGGTTTTCACAATTCCACCTGTGTTAAAACAGTATGTTAAAATGGTTGCAGATCCCCCCTAGCCCCCTTACCAAGCAGGGTGGATTAATTGTCAAAAAATAAATTATCATCATAGTCGATCGCGATCGCTATATCCTACAGAGTGCATCAACAATGAATTTAATTGAAGCAATCAAAGCAGTACCCGACCACCGACATCCGAGGGGAATTAGGCATCCCTTATGGCTAATACTCATGATAATTTTATTGGGCAGTTGTACTGGATATTGGGGATATAAGCCCTTAGCTGAATTTACGAAAAATCATCGCTCTACTTTGATAAAACTCTTCTACCTCCCATCAGATATTCGTTACCAAATCAACCAACAATTTTGATTTTGAGAATTAATTGTAGGGTGCGTCAGACGAAGTTCAAGGCTGATTATTTAGGCGATCGGATTCTGACGCACCCTACTACTAAGTTACCACAAAATTAACCAACTTTCCAGGCACCACAATTACCTTTTTAATCTCCTTTCCCTCAAGGTGACGCTTAGCCAATTCCGACTCACGGGCGTAATTTTCCAAAGCAGCTTTATCAGCCCCAGAAGGCACTTGAATTGTACCGCGAGTCTTGCCCATAACTTGAATTACCAACGTAATTTCATCAGTAACTAATGCTGAAACATCCACACTCGGCCAAGTTTGCGTATGTACAGATTCACTGTTACCGATTAAATGCCACAACTCATCAGCAATATGCGGCGAAAAAGGCGCTAACAGCAAAATCAAAGTGCTAATCCCTTCTGCATAAATTGGCGAATCTTTACATTTAGCATCAGTCAAAGCATTGTTCAATTTCATCATTTCCGAAACAGCAGTATTGAACTGATAATCTCCCTCCAAATCTTCGCTCACTTCCTTAATTGCAACGTGAATCGCCCGCCGCAAATCCTGCTCAGGTTTACTTAAAACCTCTTTCTCCCCCCCTTGGCAAGGGGGGGTTGGGGGGGGTGAAGCAAACTCTGTTACCAGTCGCCAAACGCGATTTAAAAAGCGGAATTGCCCTTCTACATCAGCGTCATCCCACTCCAAATCTTTCTCAGGTGGCGCTTTGAATAAAATAAACATCCGCGCCGTATCTACCCCGTATTTTTCCATAACTTGCAAGGGGTCAACACCGTTATATTTAGATTTAGACATCTTCTCATAGAAGACTTCTAAAGCTTCCCCAGTTTCAGGATCTTTGGGATTTGTAGCATCTACTTCTGCGGAAGGAATGTATTTGCCAGTAACTGCATTTTTGTAGGTTAATCCCTGCACCATGCCTTGAGTTAATAGGCGTTTAAATGGTTCGTCGCAATCGATCAAACCCCGATCGCGCAAAACCTTCGTAAAGAACCGAGAATACAGTAAATGCAGGATTGCGTGTTCGATTCCGCCGACATATTGGTCTACCGGCATCCAGTCGTTAGTCTTCGCACTGTCAAAAACTTGATCCTGATTACTCGCATCGGGATAGCGCAAGAAATACCACGAAGAATCCATAAAAGTATCCATCGTATCTGTTTCTCGCTTCGCCGGAGTGCCACAACTTGGACAAGGAACATTTACCCAATCTTCCATCTTTGCCAACGGCGAACCTTTGCCCGTAAATTCCACATTTTCCGGCAACAATACAGGCAAATCCGATTGGGGAACGGGGACAGTACCGCAGTTGGGACAGTGAATTACCGGAATTGGAGCGCCCCAATAACGCTGTCTAGAAATCAACCAATCTCTCAAGCGATATTGGACTCGCGCTTTGCCATAACCGGAATTTTCGGCATAGTGAATAATCGCTGCTTTGCCTTTAATTGAATCCATACCGTTGAAGCTTTCAGAATTAATCATAATTCCTGGTTCGGTGTAAGCTTCGGTCAACGGCCACTCATCATCATCCACAATTACTATTTTAATTGGCAGTTCATATTCAGTTGCAAATTGGAAATCTCGTTTGTCGTGGGCTGGTACTCCCATGACGGCGCCAGTGCCATATTCATACAGCACATAATCGGCAATCCAAATCGGGATTTCTTCGCCGTTGAAAGGATTGATTACTTTGCCACCTGTCGGAACGCCGCGCTTGGGTTTGTCCTCTGCTGTGCGATCCATTTCACTTTGCAGTGCCACTTCTTTCACAAAGGTTTCGACTGCCGCTTTTCTGTCTGGTGTAGTAACACGATTAGTTAATGGATGTTCGGGGGACAAAACAACATAACTAACGCCATAAACTGTGTCTGGACGAGTCGTGAAAACAGCGATATTTTCATCTATCCCGACAATGGGAAATTCCAAGTAAGCACCGACAGATTTGCCGATCCAATTGGCTTGCATTAACTTGACTCTTTCCGGCCAATTTGGTAATTTGTCTAAGTCATTTAATAACTGTTCGGCATAATCGGTAATTTTGAGAAACCATTGTCGTAATAATTTGCGTTCGACTTGGGCACCAGAACGCCAGGAACGGCCTTCGTTATCGACTTGTTCGTTTGCTAAGACTGTTTGGTCGATGGGGTCCCAATTAACTGCGGCTTCTTTTTGATATGCTAATCCTGCGTCTAAAAATTGTAAGAAAATCCATTGAGTCCATCGATAATAATCGGGAGAACAAGTTGTAACTTCTTTTGTCCAATCAAAGGAAATGCCCAGGCGCTGAAATAAGCCTTTCATTTGAGCAATATTTTGATAAGTCCATTGTGCGGGGGGAATTCCTCGTTCGATGGCGGCATTTTCTGCGGGTAAACCAAAAGCGTCCCATCCCATCGGATTCAATACGCGATAGCCTTGCATCCGCTTGAGTCTGGCAATTACATCAATAATTGTGTAGTTGCGGACGTGGCCCATGTGCAGGTTTCCCGACGGATAGGGGAACATGGATAAGGCATAAAATTTAGGTTTTTCGCTATTTTCTGGCATTTGGTCTAAGTTTTGCTCAGCCCATGTCTGTTGCCATTTTTCTTCTATGGATTGGGGATTGTATTTGGACTCCATAACAATTTCTCCGTGTAGGATTTAGTAATGTTTGCTTGAATATTTTTGCACATTCAAGGGGCCACGATTCGGATTTTTTTGAGCTCTCAGGATTTTGGGTCAAATATCTGTATTATATATTATAATAAAGGATTTAAGGTGCGATTCGTTTAGCCGAAACTGAGTAACAATACTTGGGGGATGGCTAGGATGACTATAAAGTCATCACAACTAAATACACATCTGGGTGCGGTTCATCCCAAGTCCCAGTCCGCAAGTGCAGCGGTAAAAACATATCCCCTATTTTGT
>NZ_NXIB02000036.1 GCF_002412335.2 Tychonema bourrellyi FEM_GT703 | reverse complement strand
TTGTCGGTACGATCGCCTGATGATCGGTACGATCGCCTGATGATCGGTACGATCGCCTGATTGTCGGCTCGATCGCCTGATTGTCGGTATGATTAAATCTATGACGTGGCGATCGACTGATTCACTCTTTTAAGATACAAGGGGCGGGTTCACCGATAATATTTGACTCATATTCATAATCTCATAAACCCGCCCCCACCCCACCAACAAGCATCTTAAAAGCTAAACTGAGTGCGAAGATTTCCCACAAACACCGTGGGGTTGCCATCAAAATTGTTGGCATTAAAGATAGCATAAAATGCCGGGACGATCGCAATATTATTCGTAATCGGGTAGTAGTACGAGCCCTCTATCTCGTACTGAGTCCCTCCATTTCCGCCGCCGGAGAGCAAAAATCTGCGCCCCGATATGTAATCCTGGGGAATCACAAAGGAAAGTACGCCCAGCGCCCCTTTTTTGCCAATATCGGGAAATCCCATGCCGACTTGCAAAGATTGTACCTTAATATCTCCGCCAGAGCGATCGCGATTTACCGGATTTACCTCAAGTTGACCGTAGGAATACCGCCCGAACAAACCAAAATTTCGACCCAGCAACCAATCAAAATTAACCACAAAAGTATCAGCACCAGAGTCTCGAACTTTCCCCCCAAAACCGTCATCTGCATAGCCGTAAGGCAGCGGTTCGCCCACTGCTCCGCCGATGAATCCATTATAAGGTTTAAGGCTCGATCGCGCGTAAATCAGCCGCAGATTGAAAGAGTTGCTGGGGGCGTATTCCAACTGTGCTGTGATTGTGTTGGAACTGTTGAACAAACCATCGCTGGGATTGCTAGCCGTATTATATACCGCAGGATTCAAAAATTCGGTATTTTCAGCCATATAAGCAGCCGTAAACCTGAGTGGTTTAGCAACTTGCCAAGTTACAGCAGCGCCAGATCCGCGATCGACTGCATTTAACAGTGTACTTCCGTTCGAGTTAAAACTGGTTGCTCCCTTCATAAAAAACGTGAAGCGATTGCCATCAAAATATCGATAATAATTCAAGCGCGGTCCGATCGCAACTTGTACTTTATCTCCCACTGGAAACGTGTAAGACATCTCGCGAATTCCCACAGTATTCGCCGTCGGTACGCCAGTTTGGTCTAAAAACGGCGTACCCCAAGAGTTATAAAAACCCGCCGACACCAGTTCGTTAGCAGGCGAATTGCCGTTACCAAAAACTAACTGAGTTACCAGGGAATCTTTGCCAGTAAACGAAGTATTTAGCGTCAAAAAACTGTAGTAGCTAAAAGTAGTTTCAGGCGTACCCCGCTCGACGCGAGTTGGTCGATTGTTGGCATCGCGAGTTGGAGGAGCAAAGGCGCTATTTGGGGTAGTGCGGCTGCGTTCGGCGGTGATATCGCCTGTGGGAAATGCTGATGTCAGGTTGAACCAAACCGTACCATTGAGTTTAGTTGTGGTCGAGAATTGATTGGATTCTAGCTCCGCTGTGCGAGCTTCTAATACATCGACTCTACCGCGCAGGGTTGCTAGTTCGGCTGCAAATTGTTCTTGCAGTTTTTGAACTTTTTCTAAATCTTCTTTTTTGACGAAATTAGAACCTCCGGCTTTGATTAATTCCGCAACTTTATCTAGACACGCATTTAAGCCGGCGGCGAATTCGTAGCGTGTCATGGCTCGATTTCCGCGATAGGTACCGTCGGGATATCCTGCGATACATCCGTAGCGTTCAACTAAGGATTGCAGTGCTTGAAATGCCCAATCTGTGGGTTTGACATCGCTGAGTTGGGAAACTGAGGTGACTTGCTCGATTTTGGAAGCATCGTTTGTTTCCAGGGTATCTACCTGTTGGATGTCGGCGATATTTACTGGATTTTCCGGTGTTTGGATTGACTCGGCCAATACGCTGGATTCGTTGGATGCTTCGGCTGCTGTTTCTGTAGATTTTACTTCGCTTGATTCAGAAACTGCTGCGACTTCTTTCGGGTTTGTTTCTAGTTGATTTTCTGATGCAATGGCGGCTGGTTTTTCATTTGTTACCGCAGGATTTGTCTGTGTGTCAATTGGTGATGCCGCCAATTCTGCTATAGGTGACTCTGCTATCTCGGCTGTTGCTTCCTCGGTTTCCAAAACGGAATTTTCCGCAGCAGAGATTGCAGGACAATGCAGCAAATTAATACAAAAAAAGGCTGGCGTTGCTGTCAGCAGGATTTGGAAAAACAAAGATTTAGACATGATCCTCACACCGTAATTATTTAGTCCGCTTGGAGTGGACTTTGTTTGACTCTTAGATTTTGATCCCCCCTAGCCCCCCTTAAGAAGGGGGGGACAAGATTCCGATCAAAGTCCCCCTTCTTAAGGGGGATTTAGGGGGATCTAGGCTCGGCTATAAACGAGAGATACAAGGGTTTTCATGCTCAAGTAGACACCAATGGGCAGGGTGCGGTGTCCCTACATTTCATAAACCTGGAATACGCTTTTAAGTCAGCGGTTTGCGATCGCCCGCAGGAGGTAAAGCCCGCTGCTCTTTCGGAGGTAAATAGCTCTCATCAACTATCTTATCAACTGGGGGAGCTGGAATTTTCAAGACTTCTGCTACTTGTTTTGCTGTCGCTTCCAGACGAACTGGATCGACTCCGCCCAAGCCAACTTTTTCAACTTCTGGAGTTATATATAGCCTTTCTAAAGCAATTTGCAGGCGACGCTTTTCCGCATTTTTGTCCATCAAGCTATCTCCAGCTTTCACCACCGATTCCAATCCGGCTGTCGGATCTTTTAAGGTATCTTGGAGCCCTTTAAAATAAGCTCTCAAAAAGCCTTTTACTACTTCGGGATTTTTGTCTAAAAATGCTTTTTTGACCACGATCGCATTTCCGTACAAATCTAAACCGTTATCGGTGTAGTAGAATACATTCATATCTTCCGGCTTTTTGCCTGATTTTTCTAATGCAGGAATTATCGTGGTTGCAAAGCCGCTGACTGCATCCACATCGCCCTTAATTAATAATGTTTCGCGCAGCTTCGGTTCCATTGTAATCCACTCTACCGAGTCGGCCCCTACGCCCACTTTTTGGGCAAATACCGGCCACAATTTGCGCGGTGCATCTCCTGCGGGTGCTCCTAGCTTTTTGCCGGCTAATGCTTTAGGATCTGCAATGTTGCTCGACTTGAGGGTGACTATTGAAAATGCCGATCGATTGTAAGGTACTGCAACTGCGACTACTGGATCGTTGGGATTCTTGGCGTTGAACTCCATCATCGAGTAAATATCGCCAAATCCGATCTCGAATTGGCCTGCTGCAACTTTGGTAATTGTATCAGAGGAACCGTACCCCCGCTCGATTTTGACATCCAATCCTTCGGCTGGGAAATAGCCTTTGTCGATCGCCATTGTCAGCGGTGCATTGTCACCTTGCAATAGCCAAGATGGATTGACTTTGATGGTGCGTTTCTGTGACGTGTCTGCCGCTGTGGTTGCAGTTGCTCCCCCGGATGCAGGGGTAGTTGTGGCATTCGGCTGAGATTGGCAGCTACTGAGGATAACTGGAGTTGCAATCAGAACTAGAGATAGCGATCGTCGTAACCATGTATTGTTCATATAAAAATGCTTGCTATTTGGACAACAAACCAAATCAAAAACCGATCGCCAATTTCTGCGGATTTCGCCTCAAAGTTAAGCAGCGCTCTGGTTTCTTGTATACCGTATGCTTAAATTACTTGGCTGACTGTATAGACAAACACAGTTTTTGGTTTTATGTCAAACAACAATCAAATAGACAAGTTGATATTTGCGCCTCAACTTGATGTTGCGCTCGCTTGCTTGAGCGATCGTGCAAAAGTTTGTATTTTCGGATACAGCACGATTCTAAATTATCAAGAATAAATACAGTATATAAATTTAAAAAAATTTGTGCATACAGGATACGGATGAGATTCTACTAAATAAAGGAGGCAGACTAACTGTGGTACAGCCTAAAATGCTAACAAATGCGATCGGCACCCAAGAACCGACTCTTTTAGAGTTCGATCGGGTGGGTTTACAATATGAAGTTGACGGCCAACCCAGGCGAATTATTGACGAGATTTCACTGTCGATCGCCCAAGGAGAATTTGTATCCTTTGTGGGGCCGAGCGGCTGCGGTAAAACATCTATCTTAAGGATGGTTTCCGGGCTATCTCCAGCGCCGATCGGCGAAATTCGGATTCGCGACAAAAAGATTACCAAACCGCTGAAAAATGTCGGCATCGCCTTTCAAAATCCCGTGCTTTTGCCTTGGCGAAATACCCTCGACAACGTACTTTTGCCACTGGAAGTAGTGCAGCCGTACAAGCGAGAATCAAAAGATCCCAAGCGGCGGGAAATGTTTGTGCGCCAAGCCCAAGAATTGTTAGCTACAGTCGGATTGCAAGACTTTCAGAAACAGTTTCCCTGGCAATTGTCGGGAGGAATGAGACAGCGGGCTTCCCTGTGTCGCGGGTTAATTCACCAACCGGAAATCCTGCTGTTAGACGAACCTTTTGGCGCGTTAGATGCTTTCACCCGCGAGGAAATGTGGGTGATGTTGCAAGAGTTGTGGATGCGAGTGAAGTGCGTTTGCATCCTGATCACTCACGATTTGCGGGAGGCTGTTTTCTTGTCGGATACGGTTTATGTGATGGGCCCGCGTCCGAGTTCGATCGTCTACAAAGTAAAAGTCAATCTCCCCCGTCCTACCAATCTAGATATGATGATGTCGGATGATTTCAATCACATTGTAGCAGAACTGCGCCGCCACATTCACCGCAATTAAAAAACACGAGAAAGCAATGGATAATTTAGAGAAATTTGCACGCTCAAAAACAGCAAGTATTGTGATGCCAATTGCTGCGACAATTTTGCTGTTCCTGGTGTGGGAAACTCTGGTATTTTTGTTTAAAATTCCTCCCTATAACTTGCCCGCACCTTCTGCGATTCTGGCCGCTACTTTCAACCAAAGTCAGGCACTGATCGAAAACAGCGGCCAAACTTTGTTTACAACTTTAGCGGGTTTCATCCTCGCCATTATCGCTGGCGTAGTGCTGGGGTTTGCGATCGGCTATTCGCGGATTGCATATATAGTTCTGTACCCGCTATTAGTGGGGTTCAATACTGTACCGAAAGTAGCGTTAGTGCCACTGTTTGCGCTGTGGTTTGGCATCGGCACAGTGCCTGCAATACTCACTGCTTTTTTGTTGGCATTTTTCCCGATCGCCGTTAACGTAGCTTTAGGGTTAGATACAGTGGAACCTGAGATGAAAGATGTGATGCGATCGCTAGGTGCATCGCAAATTGAAATCTTCCAAAAAGTCGGGTTCCCCCACACCTTACCCTACGTCTTTGCATCCCTAAAAGTAGCAATTTCCCTCGCCTTTGTCGGCGCTGTAATTTCGGAAACAGTAGCATCAAACAAAGGCCTCGGCTACTTAATTGTCACCGCGAGTTCTAACTTTGACGTGCCTTTAGGTTTTGCAGGATTGATGGTTTTGGCAGTGATGGGAACCGTGCTTTATGGCTTGTTTGCGGCGGCGGAGAAGTACCTGATTTACTGGGCGCGCTGATGGGATGGATTCAACCAAACCCAGTGCCGAAAATTGCCGTGCATATGGCCTAAAGGTTCTTCCCGATCGACCTGTTTGATGTTTTCTACAGGTACTGGCGCGGGGGATTTTTTGGTAAGTTGGCGATTGAAGAATGTCATAACTTTGCCTCCAAGATGGTTTTTCTGGGAGACACATCGAAACCTGTCACCATACCAGCTTTATTTGGTATGTCCGAATCTTTTTCTGTGCCTGATGATACTATTGTATAACAATTTTAGCGAAAAGGATCGTCCGATCGGGTGATATTGTAGAAGGCACTCTAATCGGACTTAGGCATGGGGGCAAAGATTGAATTTCTTGTGGGTGGGCATCCTGCGTGGGGTGGGCATCCTGCCCGCCCGTTAGCAACAGGCAAGATGCCTGTTCCACAAAGATTTAATTTTCTTGTGGGTTGGGCATCCTGCCCGTTAGCAACAGGCAAGATGCCTGTTCCACAAAGATTTAATTTTCTTGTGGGTTGGGCATCCTGCCCGTTAGCAACAGGCAAGATGCCTGTTCCACAAAGATTTAATTTTCTTGTGGGTTGGGCATCCTGCCCGTTAGCAACAGGCAAGATGCCTGTTCCACAAAGATTTAATTTTCTTGTGGGTTGGGCATCCTGCCCGTTAGCAACAGGCAAGATGCCTGTTCCACAAAGATTTAATTTTCTTGTGGGTTGGGCATCCTGCCCGTCAGCAACAGGCAAGATGCCTGTTCCACAAAGATTTAATTTTCTTGTGGGGTGGGCATCCTGCCCGCCCGATTAATTTTGAATTGCTGACTCAAGGCGAAAGCGGGCAATTTCGCAAATTTCAGCTACAGCTTGCTGCATTTCTGTTTCCCAGGAATTGTCGAGGCGCTGTTTAAATGCTGCGAGAATGCTGGTTTTAGTGTGATTTTTTACCGCCACAATGAAGGGGAAATCAAACTTTTCGCGGTACGATCGATTCAGGTATTGAAAGCGATCGAACTCTTCAACAGAAAGTTTATCCAAACCCGCACCAGCTTGTTCGCTAACCGATGCTGCTGCCATTTTTGCTTTGCTTCCTAAATCCGGGTGGGCTTGAATTAAAGCTAATTTTTCGGCTTCAGTCATGGCGCTGACGACTGTTACCATTTTAGCGTGCAAATCGGCTGTGGATGCAAAAGGGCGATCGTCCCAAGTGCGACGGGCGATGTCGGGCGTGTGTTCAAAAATCGCGCCCAAAGCTTGTGTAAATTCTTCCTGGCTGAGTTGGTTGAGTTCAACTAAAGAGTATGGCATTTTGAATCGGGTTGATTAATTTTAATTAGTTTTGTTTTACTTTTTAGTTTGATTGAACCGCGAAGGCGCGAAGGGCACGAAGGAAGAAGAGGGAAGAAGAGGGAAGAAGTAAATAATCTTCTACTGGTGAAGTTGTATTATGTGCGGTTGATTGACTATGATTCCTGTAGGGGCGGGTTCACCAACAATAGTCGCCAAAAACCGACAATTTCAAAAACCCGCCCCGGCCTATGTATTATGGACTAATGACTAATGACTTTAGTTTGTTCGACTTCGCCGTGGGCTTTTAGGAGTGCTGCAATTTTGCGGCGCATGATAATTCCCGGCTTGTCTGTCAGCATATGTTGTTCTTGGTTGATGTCGAGAGGAACATCCCAATCTGTTGTTTCTAAAATGCGTTTGTCTTCTAATGTAACGGCGCGATCGAAGGCAATAATATCGCTGGTTTTGGCATCAGTTTCGGTGTCGTTGCGGAGGCAAAATTGCACCATTTGAGATGCGGAATCGTTAATCGGAGTCATGGTATTGACTATAATATGAACGAGTCCGTTTGGGTAAACAATCCGCAGTTTGACGGTAAATGGCATAAACCAAATTCCATCGATTGTCCGCACGGTTTCCTGTTCCTCGATTTTTAAGTTTTGCTGTTGCTGGGCGGGATTGACGACACCTAAAACGCTGTGATAGTGTAGTTCCCATTCTGTTTCTTGAAATTCCATTACATCCGGTGTAAGATGTGCTTCGCTGCCGAAAGTTGTGGTATGTACAAAAGTAGGATGAGCCATGTCTAATTCATTTTCCATTACTCGCAATCCCGCACAATTCCAGCGTTCGTAAAATTCGTGAATTTGGCGGTAATTCGAGTCCGCAGCTTCGGGAATTTCGGGAATGTCTGTCAGTGGTTCTCCCAGACAAACCCAAACGTATCCGTAGCGATCGCACGTGCGGTATGCTTTTACTTTGTAGTTGGGAGAAATTGTGTCATTTTGCTGTTGCGGAACGCGGACGCAGGTTCCAGATGAGTTAAATGTCCAGCCGTGGTAGGCACAGCAAATGTTGCCGCCGACAACTTTTCCGAGGGAAAGTTTAGCCGTGCGGTGACAGCAACGGTCTTCAACTGCGGCAGGTTTGCCTTCAGAATCCAGCCACAAAACGATGGGTTCTCCTAATAGTTCAAACGCTTTTGGTTCGCCGGACAATTCAACTGTGGGAATCACTGGATACCAGAATCGTTTGAAAACAGCTTGCTTCGTAACTAACATAATCTCTTCTATCCTAAATAATAACTAAACCAATCTTCCTTTTATCTGACATCTTGCACCATTCTCATTAAGGTTTTTATGGGCGGGCAGGATGCCCACCCCACAAGAAATTTATTCTTTGTGGAACAGGCATCTTGCCTGTTCTTGAGATGCAAGATATGAGTTATTCAACTACCGCGATAAGTGCTGTAAGACCAAGGTGAAACTAGCAAAGGTACGTGATAGTGTGCGGTGATATCGGCGATACCGAACTGAATCGGAACGCTGTTTAAAAACGGTGGTTCTGGCAAATTTTCGGCGGATTGCGCGAAGTATTCGCCCACAGAAAAGACTAATTCGTAAACTCCTGGTTTGAGTTCGCTGTCTGATAGTAAAGGATCTGCGGTGCGACCGTCAGCATTAGTTGTGACAGTTTTTAACAGCGTTTTTGCGCCGGATTTTGGGTCAATTGATTGCAGGGCGATCGACATATTTGCAGCCGCACAGCCGCGGGCTGTATCGAGAACGTGAGTAGTGAGTTTTCCTGACATTTTTGCAAGGTTAAATGTTATTTTTAGATCTATTTTGCTGCAATTTAAATAAACCCGGTATCCGTAGGGACACAGCACTGCTGTGTCCTAGCAACTATTAGTGTAACGGGCCGGCTGAGATGACTTTCGCGATCGCATCGGTGACATCAGTAGGCTTTTCATAGGCCAATTGTGCATACCATTTTTCTGTTACAACTGGATCTTTACCATGTATTTGTTCCGCGCGCTGTCGGGCTTTTTCGACAACTGCATTCGCCCGCTGTTTGCGCTCGGTTTCGTAACGTTTGAGCGCGTATTCTACGCCCAAATTCGTACTCAAAAGGTAGTTGGTGAGTACCAGCCCGTCTTCCATCGCCTGACAGCCTCCTTGTCCGAGATCCGGGCAAGTAGCGTGGGCAGAATCTCCCAGCAAAGCAACTTTACCACGAACGAAGCGGTCGATCGGACCTACGTCATGAATTTCCGGCCTCGCCACTGCTGCGGGATCTAATCTATCTATCAACAATTGCACTGGTTCGGCCCAATCTTTAAAGTATTGTTTAAGTTCGGCTTTGTAATTGTCGGGATTGGCGGGTGTACCTTTGGGCAAGGGAACATCTAAGAAAAAGTAAAATCGATCGCCCGCAACTGGCATCAGGGACGCGCGTTTGTGTTCGCCAACATATATCGCCCAAGTGTTTTTCGGTGCGAGTTCTTCCGCAGCCGGAACTAACCCGTTCCAGTTGATATAACCGCCGTATTTCGGCTCTACTTCGTGACCCAATACATAGGTACGCAAAATAGAACGCACGCCGTCAGCCGCCACTAACAAATCGCCCTGGGCTTTGTCTCCGTTTTCAAAGATTGCTGTCACTTTGGTTGCGTCTTCTTCGACGGCAATACATTTGCGATCGAGCTTGACTTCTCCCTTAAATGCTGCTAGCAACATATGTTGCAAATCTCGGCGGGCTACGGGATAGGGGCGCTGACCGACTTGTTCAATTAACGGCATTAAATCGATGTCATTCAGGAGTTCGCCGGTTTTGGTGCGGTATTCCATGCGCTCCATTTGACCGCCGATTTTTGCCATGTTTTCGCCTAAGCCGAGGCGGTTGAGAACTTTGACACCGTTTGACCACAGGGAAATGCCTGCTCCGGCGGGGCGCAGTTCTTTAACGCGATCGTAAATTTCAACTTCATAGCCCGCTTGTTGTAGGGCAATTCCCGCAGTTAAGCCACCAATTCCCGCACCGATGATGACAACTTTCAAGTCGTGCATTCTGTGTTTCTCCTGCTGAATGACATCTTATTTCAAGAATTTATAACAATTTAGAATCTTAACTATTGTTTCCGGTCTGTCCCAACCTTGAAACTAACTATATTTTATAATACCATAAATGTGGTTGTGACTGTATCGTAAATTACTTATTTCTGCCAAAATTCGGTTTGCTACCCCCTGAATTGTTCGGCGGTTGAAACCGCAACTATACAAACGAAGTCCGCCTTCGCGGACTCAAGAATAAACGCAGTATTTAAGCCCTACTCAGCTATAAACTTTGTGAGTTCGCCGAGATGTTGCTGAATCGTATTTATCCCGCGCAGGTGCGACAGATGTGAACCTCCATACAAAAAGCTATTCAAGCTAACTTGATAATTTTGCTGAACTGCTAAATCCAGCCACAAATTGTTAATCGCATCTCCAGCTTTGTAGTCTGGAATATTGTGCTGGTAGTAAGGAAAACTGTCAATGCAAGTATTGAAAAAGTTCTTCCGCCCGCAATGCTTTAAATACTGATATCGCGGTTTAAATTCTGTCCGATTTTCCAATACTGTATATATAGTATCGGCGAGAGATTCTGGATCGAATTTAGCATAAAGCCCGGCACCTTCCGGGAAAACAGGCGAGTCACCTCTGGCGTATTGGTTGAATTCTTGGAAGCAAATTACTGGAACGTTGCAACTCATAGCTTCGGTGATGCCGCGATTTTTTCCTTCGAGGAGGGAACCGAGGACGAATGCTTGCGCCCGCGAATAATAGTTAGGGATTTCTTGATAGTAATCAACTCGCGGCAGTAAGTTGATGTAGTCCGAGGGATTGGTTAAAATTGTCTCGATTTGTCGCCATTCGTTTAAGGCATATTCGTCGAGAGTTTTTAGGTTGCTAGCATCAAAGTCATGTCCGGTTACTACTGTTAATTTTATCGGTTTTTGCGGGTATTTTTGGCGGTAAACTTTTAAGGCTTTGGCGATTGTTGGCAGGTTTTTTTCTTCGGAGATGCGGGCTACGGCTAGCAAGTCGATGTCTTTTTCTGGGACATTTCGCGGGGAAATCAGGTATTCGTTGATAAAGTCTGTGTCTTGCAGTGGTATGATTGGTTTATGTGCGCGATCGGCATAAGTTTCGCGAAACCATTTATCCCGTTGTGGGTTTTTATATAAGCTGGAATAAGCATCGGCTACGGGAGCCCAGGAATAGGAAGCGCCGGGGGAATAGGTAAAGGAATGAAAGACTGAGGAAAGTTGGGGAAATAGTTTGTTGATGAGTTCTACTGCTTCGCTGAAGTAAATGCCTTTGATGAATTTTCCTTCGTAAAATAGCGGGGGAATCAAGACGTAGAAACTGACGGTATCGAAGCGGTGGGTTTGATCCTCGAATATCTCCCAGCTAAAGGCGTCTAAGTCTGCATAAATCTCGGCGATTGGTTTGCTGATTTGGGGATTGCTTAAATATGGTTTTTGTCGATCGTAGTTTCCGCGTACCATAGAATTTTTAGTGTGATTATCTAGTTTTTTTTATTTAACCGCAGAGGGCGCAGGGGAGAGGGAGTTATTCACAAGTCATCTAAGGGTTGTTCTAGTGATTCGCTGTCGCCTATTGTCAGGGCGAGTTGGTAGATTTGGCGGCGGGGAAGGGAGGTTTGTTGGGCTAATTGGCGGCTGGCTTGGGAACGAGTTACGCCTGTTTCTATTAATGCTTGCAATTCGGCTTTGATTGCATCTTCGGAGAATATTGGTGCATCTGTTTGGATACCGGCAATGATGAGGGTAAATTCTCCCTTTGGTTCATGAGTGGTGTAAAGTTCGATCGCACTTTCGATACTACCACGCCAAAACTCTTCGTGCATCTTGGTCAACTCTCTGGCCAATACAATCTGTCTGTCGCTTCCCAGACTATTTGCTAAATCTTGTAAAGTTTGTCGCAATCGGTGCGGAGATTCGTATAAGATGATGGTGCGGGATTCTATTTGCAAAGCTTCTAAACTAAGTTGGCGTTCTTGACCTTTCGCGGGTAAGAAACCTTCAAACACAAATCTGTCTGTGGGTAATCCCGATGCACTGATTCCGACTATACAAGCACAGGCACCGGGAATGGGAATTATGTTAATATTAGCATCAGCACAAGCTTTGACTAATTCGTATCCGGGGTCAGAAATTCCCGGCATTCCAGCATCGGTGACAAGGGCTATACTTTTTCCTAGAAGCAGTTTGTCGATTAATTCGGGTAATCGTTGATGTCGGTTGTGTTCGTGATAGCTGATTTGGGGGGTTTTGATTTGAAAGTGATGCAAAAGTTTCCCTGTATGGCGGGTATCTTCGGCGGCGATGTAGTCTGCTGCTTGCAAAATTTTGATGGCGCGAAATGTCATGTCTTCGAGGTTGCCGATCGGGGTTCCGACGATGTAAAGTGTTCCTGTATTGGGATTTGCTTGCATTTTAAGATTTAGATTTTTTAACCGGAGATGGTGCACGGGCGGGACGCCCATGCCACATATTTAAGAAGAATGGAACACGGGCGGGACGCCCATGCCACATATTTAAGAACAGATGTAAGATATAATATGAAAACGGGATTGTTTTTGGGATTGGCGACTTGGGATTTAATTTATTTGGCCGAGAAGCCTCCGGGTGAAAATCAGAAAGTTGTTGCTTCCGATTGTACCATTGCTGCGGGTGGGCCGGCGGCGAATGCTGCGGTGACTTTTGGTTATTTGGGAAATGCGGCGATATGGGCGGGGGTTTTGGGGAATCACGCGATCGCCCAATTGATTAAAACAGACTTAGCTGAGTATAATGTGAGGATAGTCGATTTGTCACCAGGGCGATCGGACCCGCCGCCAGTTTCCTCGATTATTGTAACTCAAGGAACCGGAGGGCGATCGGTAATTTCGATCAATGCTACGAAATCGCAAGTTGACAATCAAACAATTAACCCGGATATTTTAACCTCAGTTAATATTATCCTGATTGACGGGCACCAAATCCCAGCCAGCACAGAAATTGCTCAACTTGCCAAGTCCAAGAACATACCAATTGTACTAGACGGCGGCAGTTGGAAACCCGGATTAGAAGAAATATTACCATTTGTTGGATGGGCTGTGTGTTCCGATAACTTTCATCCACCCAACTGCGACAACTCCGAACAAGTATTTGCTTATTTATCAGCAGCCGGAATTCCCAATATTGCCATCACTCGCGGCGAAAAACCAATATTATACCTCAGTAATGGTAAATACGGCAGTTTAGAAATACCTCAAATTCAAGCCACAGATACTTTAGGCGCAGGCGACATTTTTCACGGTGCTTTCTGTCACTACATTTTACAAAACAACTTTATAGACACTCTCACCGCAGCCGCCAAAATCGCTTCCCATTCCTGCAAATTTTTCGGAACCCGCAACTGGATGAATAAGAGTTAATTTTAAATTAAAATTAACCAAAGTATCCGGGAAAAACCCATCCCAGCCAGAAAACTTGAACAGACAACACTCCCTAAGTTAAAATCTTAAAAACAACCCTGACAAAAATCATAAACTTCTCTTCCCTCCTCCTTCGCGCCCGCGTGCCTCGCGGTTCGTTAAAATTGCTATATTAGTCCAAAACAACATACCCCAATTATGCCAGACACCCAACCCCTAACCATCACCCTTCCCCCTTTGCGGATTACCATGACTGACCAACAGCAGGTTAATCTAGAATGGCTGACGCAAAACCTGCCAAATCTACTTACTCAAAGTAAACCACAAGTCCCCGACAATATGAAACAGTGGGTGGCGGCAAACAAATTATTAAATACACCCGATGCAGAAATCATTCAAATCCTAATAAGTACAGGAATTGATGCAGAAACAGCAACAGCAGAAGTTACTCAAATATCATCTCACCCGTACTTCCAAGCAGGTAGTCAATACGTCCAGTTATTGCAGAAATTAGAATCGCAACTTAGCATTAACAATCAATTAGCCGCCCTGTCTTCCAAGTTTGGGACAATCGAACGCAAAAGCAGCCTATCACGCGAGTATTTTCTAGAAAATTACTACGCCAAAAATACTCCAGTAATTATTAGCAACATCATGCACAACTGGAAAGCATTGCAGTTGTGGACACCGGAATATTTGCAGCAAAAATACGGTGATGCAGCGGTGGAAATTCAAGCCAACCGCAACTCAGACCCGGACTACGAAATTAAGGTACATAACCACAAGAAAACCGTTTTGTTCCGTGAATATGTAGACATGGTGGTGAATGGTGGGCCTAGCAATGACTGTTATATGGTGGCTAACAACCAGACTTTGGAAAGAGAAGAATTTAAACCTCTATTTAATGACATTGAAATTTTTCCAGAATACCTAAATCCTGCTGAGACAAGTGGCAGAGTTTTCTTTTGGTTCGGGCCGAAAGGTACGATTACGCCACTACACCATGACCCAGTTAATTTAATTTTAGCTCAAGTTTCTGGTCGCAAGCTAATTAAATTGATTTCTCCCCAGCAAACTCCTCTGCTTTACAATCATGTCGGTGTTTTCAGTAAGGTTGATGGCGAAAATCCCGACTATGAAAAGTATCCTCTTTACAGAGACGCCAAAATTATTGAAGTGATTTTGGAACCGGGAGAAGCTATCTTTATTCCTGTGGGTTGGTGGCACCATGTAAAATCATTGGATGTGAGTATTTCGGTTTCGTTTACTAATTTTGTGTTTCCCAATTATTATGAATGGAAATATCCTCATATTAATTGGTAGGGTGCGTCAGTTGGGATTTTTTCGATTATTATGAAGTACATACGAACTGACGCACCCTACTACGGGAATTTATCAATAACATATGAAAACTCTCGAAGAAATTAGCGAAATTGTGCGATCGATCGCGTGGAGTGCATCAGATATCCTACAATCCTATTATCGCCAGGATCCCAACACCCCAAACCTCGACATCCAAGAACAAAAAGACGGCCCAGTAACTGCCGCCGATGTCGCTGTCAATACTTGCATTCTCGACGAATTGCAGTCGGCTTTAGGCAATACAGAATTTGGCTATCTTAGCGAAGAAACTTATAAAGCTTATTTAGCAACTAACGGGCAAATTCCCTTACCTCAATCTTGGGTTTGGATTATTGACCCTTTGGATGGAACGCGAGACTTTATCGACAGGACAGGCGAATTTGCAGTACATATTGCTTTAGCATATCATGGAAGACCGGTATTAGCGGTTGTCGCTTGGCCGGAACAACAAAAAATTTATTATGCGATGAAAGATGCTGGTGCTTTTGTGGAAAGTCGGGACGGTTCTGCGGTAAAATTGCAGGTGTCTGCGCGAAATACAGTGGCGGATTTATCTATAGTAACTAGCCGCAGTCACCGGGACGATCGCTTTAATCAATTATTGCACAAACTGCCTTGTCAAAATCAACTAGCTGTCGGTAGCATTGGCTGTAAAATTGCCACAATTGTGGAACAAAACGCTGATGTTTATATTGCGCTTTCGGGGAAGTCTGCACCTAAAGATTGGGATTTGGCGGCACCGGAATTGATTTTGACGGAAGCGGGTGGCCGATTTACTCGTTTTGACGGTTCTGCTTTGCAATATAACCGGGGAGATGTGAGTCAGTGGGGGGGATTGCTGGCGAGTAATGGTTGCTGTCACGATGCTTTGTGCGGGGATGCTGAGAGGATTTTGGCGGGGATAGATGGGAGGCTGTTTGACTATTAGTCCCAGATCCCCCCTAACCCCCCTTAAGAAGGGGGGGACAAGAGTCTTCTCAAAGTCCCCCTTCTTAAGGGGGATTTAGGGGGATCTAGACTTAGGTAAAAGCAAGAAATACCAAGGGTTTCAAGCTTAAGTTGACACCTATGGGCAGTGCCGTATCCTGATTTTGGATGGGCAGAAAAATGCGATCGCGCAAATTACTGAGGTTTTAGGCGATCGAAGTAATATTGACAGCATTTCCTTAACAAACCGCCGCCAGCCCAAACTCTCTAATCGCCGCCTCCGGGCCCACCAAAGAAACATAAGGTTCCACGAAAAATTTCCTAGCAGCATCCCGCGCTTCAGCAGCAGTCACCTGGGCAATTTCTGCTTGAAACTCTTCATCAAATTTAATTCCTAATCCCAAAGTTTCGTACCAGCCAACAACTTGAGCAATTTGCGAATTAGTTTGTTTTCCTAAAGCATATTGACCGAGGATTTTATTCTTGCAAGCTTGCAATTCCTCATCACTTAGTTGGAGACTGGTGAGTCGATCGACTTCTGTACGCAATCCATCAAAAGCAGTCTGTGTATTTTCCGGCGCAGTACCCATATACACCACAAACTGTGCCGCATCTAACCGTGTCGCATAAAGCGAAGAAACATCATAAGCCAAACCTCGCTTTTCCCTCAATTCCACAAACAACCGACTCGACAAACCGTTACCCAAATAAGTATTTAGCAACTTCAGCGGTGCATAGCCTGCCTCTTTTACTGCTGGTGCAAGGTAGCCCAACATCACCACTGATTGCTGGGTTTCTTGCGGCTTCAATGCTGATTCTGGGTTGGCAATGATGGGGGGTAAGGTTAAAGTTGGTAGCGGTGTTGCGGGGGCTTTCCAGTCGCCAAATATGCGATCGACCAACGCGATCGCATCTTCCGTTGATATTCTGCCAGCTACAGAAATAACTACATTATCGGGACGGAAATAGGTTTTATGAAATTGTTCGAGTTCGGTTCTAGTCAGCTTGGACATGGTATCTTCCGTGCCCAAGGTAGAGAAAGCGTAGGGATGATCCTGGTACATCGTCTGCCGCAATTGCTCAAAGGCGATGGAAAATGGTTGTTCTTTTTGCGATCGAATTGCTGATAGAGCAATGCGTCTTTCCAATTCTACTTCTGCTTCCGGGAAAGTGGGCGATCGCATCAACTCACTAGCCAACTCCAAAATATCCGTAAAGTCGGCTGAAACCGTCTTCAAACTGACTAAAAAATAGTCGGAAGTTGCATCAGTACCCAACCTCGCTCCCACCGATTCTACACGTTCGGCAATTTCTAGCGAAGAAAGGCGATCGGTTCCTTTCGTCATTACCGCCGACAGTAAGTGACACAATCCAGCTTGTTCTGGCTGTACGCAGCGGCTACCAGCCCGTAGGAATATCCTAGCTGCAATAATATCTGCTGCTGGGTTTTCTGCTGCCAAGACAACAATACCGTTGTCTAAAACTGTGCGGTGGATTTCGTTTTTCATTGAATTATTTAATTGGGAATTGGGAATTGGGAATTGAGAATTGGGAATTGGGAATTGGGCATCGGGAATTGGGCATCGGGAATTGGGAATTGGGCATCGGGAATTGGGCATCGGGAATTGGGCATCGGGAATTGGGCATCGGAGGAAGAAAGGGCGGGTTTATATATCTAATTTGTCGATACTTAGGGTTTGGTGAATAATCGATCGCATATTGCGTCGCGAAAGGTTTTCGATCGCGCGATCGAGAGTAAAGTGCAAGAAAAACAGGTAAAATAGGTCGAAAACCGTGCATCACCACCTGCGATCGTGTACAGAAAAGCTGAGCTTGCCCCAAGTCCCCCATCCGAGTTTGAACTGCCTTTCGGAGGAACTTTGTCAGCCGACAACCGCTGGGTAAAAACGACCCAAATAATCCCGTGGTCTGAATTTGAATCAGAATATGCGGCCAACTTCCCCACAGAAAAAGGGGCACCCGCCAAATCGTTTCGGATAGCATTGGGGGCATTAATTATTAAAGAAAAATTAGGAATTAGCGATCGCGAAACAGTCGAACAGATCCGGGAAAACCCCTATCTGCAATACTTTATTGGTCAATCAAGCTACAGCAATGAACTACCATTTGACCCATCTCTAGAAGTAATATAGCAATCCTAAATCATTTATGAACTTCTTACTCCCTCCCCTTAGTAAGGGGAGGGTTGGGGTGGGGTAAAAATATTTATGACTCATTTAGGATTGCTATATTTATCCTAAATCATTTGTGAACTTCTTACCCCCTCCCCTTAGTAAGGGGAGGGTTGGGGTGGGGTAAAAATCTTTACGACTCATTTAGGATTGCTATATCAACCAATACCGTTCAGTTAAGACTAAAACGCAACAAATCTATGTAGGTTGGGTAGAACGAAGTGAAACCCAACAAAGCCTCGTCCAGGTTGGGTTTCGTTCCACGGGCCCAACCTACAATCATGCTTAACTGAACCGTATTTCTCTATAGAACCCATTTGAGATCTTTTAGGCGATCGAGTAAAATCAACAATATCTAGATCAAATCAAACAGGTCAGGTCTGAAAATGGGTTATTCTAGCGATGTGAGCGACAAAGAGTGGGAAATTATCGAGCCATTACTGCCCCAGAAGAAAAAAACTCGACCACCAGTGTGGACAAAGCGACAAATTCTCAATGGTATACTTTATCAACTCAAGAACGGTTGTAATTGGTCTGACTTACCCAGGGATTTACCGCCATATTCCACTGTCTTCTGGCATTACCAAAATTGGTGTGAAGACGGCGCGCTCGATCGCATCATGACGGAGCTACATAGCAAGGTGCGTGAACAAGTCAAAAAAAACCACAGTGGACGACATTGATAATAGTTGACTCACAAGCAGTGAAAAACACTTGTAATGCTAGTGTTGAGTCGAAAGGCTTTTGTTTCTACAAATGCACTAACGGCATCAAAAGACATCTGGCAGTGGATATCCTGGGCTTTCCCTTCTTCACTCATTGTACCAAAGCTAACATATCTGATGACCAAGGGTTGATTGAAATGTTTGAGCAAAACATCGATTATTTCCAATCTAAACCGGCTTCGCTGCCTAAGACCAATTTAATATGAAGCTGCATAGAATAAAGCTTCCAGAATGAAAGTGTAAGAAGATAGTGAACTGATTTCTTCAGGTGTGATTTGTTGCAGAACCTCATTAAGTCGTTCGCGCAATTCCCCAAGTGTCAGAAACACTTCTCCCTTGAATTGTTGTTTGATAAATTGCCACACTCGTTCAATGGGACCCTTGTTCAGGGCTATGGGCTGGTTGACAAACGGGAATCAAGTTATCAGGCCAGTGTAGAGCACTGGTCACATGAGCCCCCGCCTGGTCAAGTTGAATAAGTGCGATGTCATCTCCCAGTTGATGTGAGAGGACATCAATAAACTCCTGAAATCTTTGAGTATTCAGGCGATCGTATTCTTGACAAAAATGCCAGCCGCTCAAAGGTTCGACCACCCCATAGAGCCAAAAATTGTCACGTTTCCAGAGTACCGGTGCGTAAGGCTTCACCCCAAACGCCATAATTACTTTCCCTGTTTCTGTTTTAAGTCCCAAGCGGGTCTCGTCTTGACACAAGTAACGTAGCCGTTGTCCCGAACCAAACAGGCGTTGATAGGTCAAGAGGGCTGGGCCGATGTTTTTTTAAAACGCCGATCGGCATTTGGTTCTTGCTTGGCACTTTTGGGACGTGGCACTTTTAATTTAGCTTTAAGTCGATAGTGTACCCAATGATAGACTGTGGGGTATGTCAAGTTCAGTTGATAAGTCTCATTGAGCCACTCCACGATTTCCCCATAACTTTTGAAGCCTGGTGGCTGTTCCAGTCTTTTTTGTAATCCGGCTAGCGCCTCTGAACTCAAGTGGGGTGATTTTCCGGGTGCGCTCTTGACTACCAACAATTCGGACAATCCTCCCTGACGATACTTTTGCAGCCACCTAGTTACCGTTGAACCATCGCGTCCCAGACGTTTGGCGAGGGTTTGATGCTGAGTGATTTGTCCAGTTTTCAGCCACCATAACATTTGTAACCGTTCTTTCTGACTGGCGGTGCGACTGTTTTTTAGTTGTTGCTCCAAACTCTCTGCACTTTCTGCGATCGCCAGAATCAGTTGACGTGCCATACTAATGACCTCTAAACAGTATCTTCATTCTATGCAACTTCATGTAAAATTGGTATCACTCATCCAAAATCTCAAAAAACCCGCCCTCAACAACCATAGGTTAGGAGAGGGCGGGTTTATCTAAAAAAACCTAATTGTTAATAGTTGAATCTCCAACTAGAGACTCAACTATTAACATTAGAATCCAGTCGGAGAAGAAGTAGCAGGAGCACCGAATAGTAAATAGTTCTGATCTTCAGGCAACACGAAAGTTAGTGGATTCGCTGTGCTGATGAAGCTGGTGTCATCAACAAAGCTGATACCTGCATTTTCACCTGCGACGATCAAGCTGGTATCAATGATGGTGCCATTAACCGTAGCATCAAGTCCACCTTCAGTCAAATGATCTAAGCCAGCAGCAGTTCTTGCAGCCACCGGTCTTACTGGCGAAGGGACTGCATCGGGGCCTGGCACGTCAAAGCTAACAGGATTAGGGCCGGTTCGGATTGGGAAGGGGTTTGGAACTATAGGATTGTTGAAAACTTCCAAAACCGAGTAAGTTCCCGGCAGCAAATCTTTAAATAAAGCTTTACCAGGGGCACCATCAGCGCCCGTTCTTGCTAAAGGTTCACCGACATCGTAGGCACCGTTTTTGTTCGAATCCAAAGCGAATGGGATGCCATTCAGAGATTGTTCGTTCCCATTTTGGATACCATCGCGGTTGTCGTCTTGGAATTTAGGAACCGCGAGGTCATAGAGGCGAGTGTTGCCAATCAAAGCGCAAGTAAAAGTTTGATTGGGGCCGAGAACGATCTCCAACGGTTGAGTAGTCTGCTTGAAATTGCTGGGAACGGACAAAGTATCTTCTCGGAGGCTATAGGTACCAGGACTCAAATTATCAAATTTGAAAGTACCAAACTTGTCAGTAGTTGTATTTAGTTCCCCTGTATCGCGAATACCGTTGTTATTGGCATCGAGATAAACGGTAATGCCACTAATTGGAGGTTCATTACCGTCTCGATAACCGTTTTGGTTAATGTCCTCGAATTTGCAACCAGTAATTTTGCTCTTCGGCGTATTGGCAAAAGTAACGTTAGCATCCTCAGTGTTGAGAGCAAACGTAACAGCAGCAGGGGTTGAAGGTAACAAATTCCCGGGTATTTCGCGCACCGTGTAATTGCCCGGTGTCAAATTCTGGAAAACTGCTCTCCCGGTGTTGGGATCAGTTGTTCGTGTGGGTTCGTTGGCTTCAGGAACCCCATTGTTGTTCAAGTCAATGAAAACCTGAACACCGCCAAGAACTCTTTCGCCATTACCAGTGGGGTTGATCCCATTGTTTGGAAGGAGCCGTGGGTCATAGCGACCGTTTGCGTTCAGATCCTCATACTTGAATACATTGATGTTAGGTCGAGTGTTACCCACACCAGTATTCCCTGCAACTGTATTGTTAGGTGCTATGGGAGAAAAAACAACTGACGGTGACGGACTAAGCGCAGGAAAAGGCACGGGTGTGTTTGTAAAGATCGGACGAACACCCGTTTGGGGAATAGACACTTCTCCCGGAAGCTGTTGAAAGCCGTCGCCGTTGAGATCTATGAATTTAGGGTCTTGTGCTTTCAGCGTATAGGTGTCTGCTACTAAGAACGGTTCATTTCGGCTGATCGTACTCTGGGGTGTTGCCAAAGGCCCAGGTGCCGAAACCACCAGGGGGTTGGGAGTAGTTGGTACTGGAAGATTGAGGTTACCTGGTTTGAAATCAGTTGTATTTCCTGCTATCGCTAACTCTGGTCGCAGTGCCAATAAAGATAATTCGGCTGGCGACAACAAGCTTTTTGGCAGTGTTGCGTTGAAAATTTCCAACACAGGGTAATTACCCGCTCGCAAATCCTCGAAGGTAGCCACTCCGTTGCCATCGGTGAATCGGATTTCTTCTCCTGAATCAAACTTACCGTTCTTGTTCTCATCTAAAATGAACGGTACCAGAGAAACAGCGGGCTCTAATTGTAAAGGAGTACCAACTGTGTTTCGTCTGCCGTTGCGGTCTAAGTCTTGAAATTTGTTAACTACAATTTTGTAGAGTTGAGTGTCGCCAACTTGAGCACAGGCAAAGGTCTCACCTGCTGCTACCGTCACGTCCAGAAGGGGAACGTTGTTTGGTGGGGTGGTTTGAGGGAAATCGTCTTTTAAGGTTTGCGGGTATTGGTTGTTTTTGTCTAAGCCACCCAACAAATCCACTCGTGTTTCTGAAACTTCGCGAACTCTGTATGTTCCGGGCGCTACGTCGAATGACCACTGGCCATTTTTGTCTGTTAATGTGCTGCGTTCCCCTGGTTCAAATGTGCCATTGGGGACGGTTGTGGTGCCATCAGTGTTGCTGCCATCAAGATATATCCTGACATTTTTAATGCCCGGTTCATCCCCATCACGAAAGCCGTCGCCATCTACGTCTAGGTATTTGCATCCAACGATCTTGCCCTGTGCAGTTCCGGTATTGCCAAAGAGAACGTTGACATTTCTGTCTACGACTGTTGCATTGAGGGGGTTTGGAGTAGTAGCACGGAAACCAGTAGGTATGACAGTTTCTGTGAGTCGGTAATTCCCAGGGGCAAGATTTATGAATGAGAACGCGCCGTTAGCGTCCGATTTGGCTTCGGCTTCCCCACTATTGGGATTGAATACACCGTTGGCGGTTGCTGCCGGTTCCAGGAGGATGGGGATATCCCGGAGGCCTGGTTCACCCGGCTGTCTGATACCATCTGGTCTACCATCTGCTCCCCCGCCCAAGTCATTGAACTTGATCCCTAAAATTGCCAAACCAGCATTCCCAACCTCAATTGGTCGTATTTGCTGGGCAATGAGCTCTTCGTTAGTTAAATCTGTCATGATTTCTCCTTCACACCTAAATCCACGTAATTTACAGACTATTGTATTGGGCTTGTCAATTGCCAAGAGCTTTTGCTCATAGCTGACAGCCACTACTAGATTTTACATACGTCTGCACTTGATGCAATGTTCCCCATCTCACACAACAAGGCCTTAAGCTTTGTCGCTGGCAATTATATCAGGTTTTGAAGAACAGTGGTAACTTGAGCGCAAATCTTTAAGACTTGCGCGCCTTATTCCTCTTCGCCCCGTATAATTAATTTTTCGATCTTCTTTAAAATGGCTCAGGTTCCCTCCTAAGCTTGCTTCTAATCTACAAGCAAGCTGGTAGAGTTCCCGCAAGTCAGGCTTGAGTTTTGGAAGTTGCCAACAATAGACTATCACGCGATCGGGAATTTAATTTCTTTCTGACTTTTTTGTCCGATTTGGGATTTATCGCACGTGGGGCAGTTTCTCCCTAAAATTGTGGTAGTTCGATCGCACCCATTGTCAGAACCGATTTCCCGATCGCCCAATTCATTATGCCATCAGTCTTGACAACTGAGTTAATTTGTGCATTGGACTCCAGACCGACATTCTGTTGACCAAGGCTAGAAATGTTGACTGAATTGGTCAAAGGTCGATCGACCAAAAAATCACTAACTTGATAATTACCACGATCGCCACTAAAAAGCCAACTCTCTGCCGCCCTTTGGCCGCTTGCAGACCCATCAGCATCACTGCGGAAATCCGTCAATGAGTCGTCATTCAAAGACTTAGCCGATCGATCGACCTCATCTCCCGTCAGTAAATCGATAACGCGGTTCAGTGTCTGCTTTAGGGAAATCTAACAGTTTTGGGTGATGGTGTCACGCATTGCTCCCCTAGTCCTGGAACCAAGCGGGCCCAAAAACCCGGTTTCTGTGTGAATATCTGTCGCAGAAATGCACTATTTTTCATAGAAACCGGGTTTTTTGCCCAATGCCCGATGCCCAATGCCCGATGCCCAATGCCCGATGCCCAATTCCCAAATTCCCTATTTTTGCCAAATTTGATGTACGATCGCGATCAGTTTTGCAAAGGTCGAATTCATAATGTCCCGAAACCTAACAACAATCTGGACTAATGCCCGCGAGGTTCCGAGTTGGCTGCGAATCTGGAGCTTGTGTGGTTTAGTGGCAATTAGCTCGATCGCCTCTACTCCTGCTGTGGCACTACAACTCGCCTCGGATACGGGCAACAATAGTGAAATTGCTCAAATAGGTGCTGGTGGACTCGTTCGCCCCGCACTCAAATTCGGCAACCGGGGTTCTGAGGTACGAGAACTTCAAGCTGCTCTGAAATTATTGGGATTTTATGATGACAATGTAGATGGGGTTTTCTCGCAAAGCACGGCACTTGCTGTGTCTAAGTTTCAGGAAACTGTCGGTGTTACTGCCGATGGTGTAGTTGGTCAAGATACTTGGAATCGGCTGTTTCCTGTGGCTACTGGGGCGATGGAAAGTGCGATCGACAATAATACTCCAACTGTTGAAAATCCTCAGACTAACTCTCAGGAGACACAAACCAGTTTTCCGGTTTTGAAAAGAGGAATGCGGGGAGCAGCAGTCAGGGATTTGCAAGAGCGGCTGCGGGCTAAGGGATTTTTGCGCTTGAGAGCTGATGGGGTGTTCGGGCGCACCACCCAAGCCGCTGTCAAGGCGGCTCAGCGGCAATACAAATTACCAGCGGATGGTGTTGTCGGCTCTGCAACTTGGGAAGTTTTGTTGCGACAGTAATTTTAGGAATTGGCTTCACGCAGATTCTGTACATCCTCAATACTCAGCCCCGTAACTTGGCTGATGGTGGCATTATCTAGCTGTGGGAGTAATTTTTGGGCGATCGCGATCGCCTTGGAGTGCATTCCCTCTTCTCGTCCCTCTTCTCGTCCTTCTTCTCGTCCCTCTTCTCGTGCTTCTCTCGAAGCCTTAATGATCGCTCCTTGTTGATCGTAAATAAACTGCTCTCTTCTGTCAAACTCTTCTACTTCTTCACGACTTAACTTGACTTGATTCGCAATATCAAAAGCTTGATGTATTTCCGGTACACTATCCATTATTTCAGGAACTGATGTCAGACTTCTCGCATTTTTCATGAAATAAATCCACTTATCTGCCAGGGTTTCAAGTTGCTCCTCTCCTTTCATAAACTTTGGTAACTCTACAAACACTAAATCTAGCTCATTTTCAGGATAAGTAAAGTTTTTATCTACTTCTTTTAACACAAATCTGGAGATAAAATCTTCACTATTAGGAAACATCTCAAAATCAGTAATTGTCAAAGCAATCACTGGCTTCAGTAGTCGATAGGCTTGTGCTGCTTGCAATTGAAAAGCATAAGTCTTAGCTGCATTATAAAAAACCCGTTTGCCAAAAGATTCGACGTTGAGTACCTGCATTTCAATGATCACTAAAGTACCATCCTGGAGTTTGGCTTTTACATCCAAATAACTGTCTTTCAATCCTTCAATTTTCGGAGGAAGGTTCGGATTGATAATTTCTAAGTCTTCGATAGTGGGATTTCCGTCATAAATCAAGGCATTCAGAAAGCTAATCAGAATATCTTTGCTTTCTGAAGAACCGAAGATTTTTTTGAAGGCGTAATCAGTTTTTGGGTTGATAAATATCATGGTTTTGACCTGGTATAATTACATCAATTTAAAGACAGTATTAGGAATTAGCTGCACGCAAATTCTGCACCTCTTCCACACTCAGTCCGGTAACTTGGCTGATTGTGATATTATCTAGCTGTGAGAGTAATCTTTGGGCGATCGCCAGTTTCTCGAATTTCATCCCTTCTTCTCGTCCCTCTTCTATTCCCTCTTCTCGTCCTTGTTCTCGTCCTTGTTCTATTCCTTGTTCTATTCCTTGTTCTATCCCTTCCCGAACAGCCTTAATGATCGCTCCCTGTTGGTCATAAATAAACTGCTCTCTTCTGTCAAACTCTTCTACTTCTTCACGACTTAACTTGACTTGATTCGCAATATCAAAAGCTTGATGTATTTCCGGTACACTATCCATTATTTCAGGAACTGATGTCAGACTTCTCGCATTTTTCATGAAATAAATCCACTTATCTGCCAGGGTTTCAAGTTGCTCCTCTCCTTTCATAAACTTTGGTAACTCTACAAACACTAAATCTAGCTCATTTTCAGGATAAGTAAAGTTTTTATCTACTTCTTTTAACACAAATCTGGAGATAAAATCTTCACTATTAGGAAACATCTCAAAATCAGTAATTGTCAAAGCAATCACTGGCTTCAGTAGTCGATAGGCTTGTGCTGCTTGCAATTGAAAAGCATAAGTCTTAGCTGCATTATAAAAAACCCGTTTGCCAAAAGATTCGACGTTGAGTACCTGCATTTCAATGATCACTAAAGTACCATCCTGGAGTTTGGCTTTTACATCCAAATAACTGTCTTTCAATCCTTCAATTTTCGGAGGAAGGTTCGGATTGATAATTTCTAAGTCTTCGATAGTGGGATTTCCGTCATAAATCAAGGCATTCAGAAAGCTAATCAGAATATCTTTGCTTTCTGAAGAACCGAAGATTTTTTTGAAGGCGTAATCAGTTTTTGGGTTGATAAATATCATGGTTTTTAGCTCTAGAGTTACTTGAACTGACATTACTGACTATTTTATCTCTTCAATCCTGGCATTTAAGCCGTTCGCAGTGAGAATTTGTAGCAATTCATCTGCTTTTTCCGGTTCCCGAAAAGCACCCACTTGGATGACTTCGCGCCCGTTGGAGAAAGTCCGAAAAGCATCGGGGACGAGAGATTGTATCTTTGCCCGATCGCCCTGACTGCGAGTATCAACTACCACCCGATACCGAAAACCCAAAGCTAATGCCCGATCGACTGACGGCGCATTTTCCCCCGAATCGGGCAAAGAATTACCCCCTAACACAGCAGGTACATAGCCACCCCTTCCCAGAGGAATGTTGCGACTCGGAACCGGCAATTTACCCTCAGAAGCAACCGGACTCGAACTATCAAAGTTGGGAGTCACATTGGACGGCTCTACAGAAATTTCCGCAAGCGATCGAGAATTCGGAGTCGGCACCGGAATCGCGATCGCAGAAGGAGAGACACTTCTCGGAGCCAACAGAGGCGACAACGGAGTTTGACCCGATGTCGATCGATTTTGGACAAGACTTGGTGACACCGCTGACAGAGGCCTCTGCGGGGTTCTTTGAGTTCTCGGAGTTGAGGGAGGTGTCGTATAAACAGGCAAAGAACTATCTGGCCCACCAGTTCTGCGAGGTTGGGAAACTAACCGTAAATCGGGGGTTCCAACGGATTGGGAAGGGCTAAAAGTTCCCGCCACTTGAACTTGACCAGTCGTGCGGTTGCTCAACAATTGATTGCCATAAGCTTGAATTATTTGACCTTTGGCAGCATTATTCACATCATGCTGACCATTGTTGCGAATCACATTCCCCCCCGGTTCCGTCATAGTTCCTAAATCAGGGAGAGATCTGGCGATCGCCACAATGCCGTCTCGCCGATTTTTCTCGATATAATTATTACGGAGCACCGGTGTAGCATCAGCTTGTACCACCACACCATCCTTATTCCCAGTAATCTGATTCCCGATTAACAAAGGAGAAGCTTGTTGCGCTACATTCACCCCAAATCCAGTGTTTTCAAAGACATTATCTCGAACTTCCGGCTGAGAAGTTCCATAAATTGTCATCCCATTAGCTCCATTTTTCGAGAAAAAATTCCCGCTAATCATCGGGCGAGAATTACCCACCACTGAAATTCCGTCGTGAGTGCTCCCAGAAAAAGTATTGTTAACAACCGTCGGAGAACTTGATTCGATCCACAAAGCATAACCACGATAATTGGGATTCGTGACAGTCACCCCGCTGAGTTTGGCACCCGAAGCTGCTAAAATTGTGATGTTTTGACCAGCCGAAGTGGGACTGAGAAAGTCTCCTCCGCCTTTGATCGCAATATTTTGACCGCGAGTGTTGGGATTTCCCTGAAGTGTCACGTTGGGCTGAAGTACGATCGGAAATTGCTCGCCGGTTTGAGCGCTGTAGGTACCCGGCGCTAGCAAAATTGCTGTGTTGGGCGGGGCGACGCTTAAGGCGTAGGTAATGGTTTTGAATGGATTTCGATCGCTCCCATTGCCGGCTGTGTCACTTCCACCGGATGAGCTGACGTACAAGATGTTGATTTCGCTCTGCTGCGCCTGAGCAATTATCTGTACTATTGGAGTTTCGGTTGCGATCGCAGACTGTTGAAGCTTGAAAAATGAGACACTGGCAAAGATCACCAAAAGGCAAGAACTTAAGGCTTTACTTTGCGATAGATTTTCTTGGCACCCGTTTTGTTTTGAGTTAATGAACATAAAAAAAATGTATAGTCTAAGAAAGTAAGGAACTCAAGAAAAAGGAAAATGCAATCAAAACAACGGTTGGAGCAATTAATAACGTCCTGTGGAACCTTAACAGTTGTTATAATTTATCTTTGAGTCGAGTGTCGCATCCCTTGTTTCGTGTCGGGTTTGGGCGATTATCTACGGGATAGCTTCGCCGCGCGTACTTTAACGATTCCACTATAATCAAGTTTGCTCTATTATGCTTTGTTTTCTTCAAATTCAATAAAAATTAAAAATTAGTGGGAAAATGTAGCGGTTTGACTGCTGGATTAATTATAAAGGTGCTTATGTATGACCAATAAACAAAACAGAATTTTACCTGCACAGCCAGCTCTTTGCCGGATTTTAGATGCAAATCTCGATCGCGCCCGTGAAGGATTGAGAATCATTGAAGAATGGTGTAGGTTTGGTCTCAATAGCGCCGATTTAGCTGGCGAGTGTAAGCAACTGCGCCAAGAATTGGCTTTTTGGCACACCGCAGAATTGCGAAGTGCTAGGGATACGCCCGCAGATCCCGGTACGGAACTGACTCATCCGCAGGAAGAACAGCGTTCTGGACTTCAGCAGCTATTGGAAGCGAATTTCTGTCGGGTGGAAGAAGCGCTGCGGGTACTTGAAGAGTATGGCAAAGTTTACGATCCGAATATGGGGAAGGCTTTTAAGCAGATGCGCTATCGGGTTTACACTCTCGAAAGCGATTTGTTGGGCTACCAGCGCTACCAGCAGTTATTGCGATCGCAATTATATCTCGTAACTTCGGGGAGAGACAACTTGTTAGGAGTTGTGGAAGCTGCTTTGCAAGGTGGACTGACTTTGGTACAGTACCGCGACAAAACCTCAGACGATGCGGTGAAGCTGGCTAATGTGCGGAAGCTTTGCGAACTGTGTCACCGCTATGATGCTTTGTTGATTGTGAACGATCGCGTAGATTTGGCGATCGCAGCGGATGCCGACGGTGTACACTTAGGACAGCAAGATCTACCTGTAGCTGAAGCGCGCAAGTTACTAGGGCCTGGACGGACGATCGGGCGATCGACCACAAACGCCCAGGAAATGCAGCGAGCCATTGAAGAAGGAGCCGATTATATTGGAGTTGGCCCCGTTTACTCCACTCCCACTAAACCGGATAAACAGGCTGCGGGTTTAGATTATGTGCGTTATGCTGCTGCTAAGTCACCAATTCCTTGGTTCGCGATCGGCGGAATAGACATCAACAACCTCGACCAAGTATTAAATGCCGGAGCTTCTAGAGTAGCAGTTGTGCGATCGATTATGGAAGCAGAACAACCAACTTTAGTCACGCAGTTTTTCATCTCCCAGCTAATTCGGATGCAGAAGTTGAAAACTCACAAACTCATAACTAATAGGTCGTAAGATTAAATGAACCACGAAGGCACGAAGAACGCAAAGCAAGAGAAAGAAAGAAATGCAGTTCTTCCTTCGTGTTCTTCGCGTCTTCGCGGTTCGTTCAAATCATTAAACTAATAAACAAATGACCAATCAAATTGCGCTACAAGTCAATGGAGAAACCCGTAATTGTTCCACCGAAACACCATTGCCAGAATTATTAAAACAACTAGGTTTAAATCCGCGATTAGTGGCTGTAGAGTACAACGGCGAAATTCTGCACAAACAATTTTGGGAAACCACACAAATGCAAGAGGGCGACATCTTGGAAGTTGTAACAATTGTCGGAGGAGGTTAGCCACAAATCAGCTAATCAATCCTTACGACAGTCTCTCAAGCTAGTTCCGGGTTACAAATCCAAAAACGCCGCATCGACACCCTGCTCTCTGCGAATCTTCCCATCCTTGACAAACCACCCCACAACCTGCTTAACTGTTAATTGCTCGATCGCCCCTCCCGATTCCACAGCAATTTGCCTCAAAGGTCGCAAAGACGCAATTACCAAATTCGTAAAAAAGTTTTCAAAACTAGCATCAAGTTCGATCGACCCTTTAATACTCTCATCATTCCTAACCCAATCCATCACCTGCTGATTGCTCACCTGGGCCACCGACAAACCAGTCTCCCCAGCAATTTGCTTCAGCACCCTCAAAGCATAAATTGCCAACCGCGCCGAAAACTTTTCCTTCGACGACAACAGCGCCATATCAACTTCCGCACACTCTTCCGGCGTTAAAAAATCAGCTAATGGTTCCATAGTTATTAGTTATTAGTTACTTGTTATTTGTTATTGCTAATCCGTGACATCCGTGACATCCGTTAAATCCGCTACAAAATCCGCTGCCGAACCGACATCCGTTAAATCCGCTACAAAATCCGCTGCCGAACTTCCTTCCTCGCAATAATCAAATAACCACAGCGATGCTCCCCATCAATAATCCAGTGAGTCCGCTCCACAGTACAATCCGGCAACACCGCCGCAAACATCTCCAACTCATTACCACAAACACTCGGAAAAGTTTCCGCCACATTAGAAATAGCACAATTGTGTTCCATAAACACAAATCGATCGCCCTGATCAGTGTGGCAACTCACATCATCCACCGCTTCTACAGGATACCACTCAGCCATGTAACCCTCATCCCTGCGAAGCTCCACCAACCTAGCCACCCGCTCTTGCAGCGAACCCGTACCCATCACCCTACGATACTCCATCGCCTTACGTTGCCACTGTTTTCGCAGAATAGAAATCACTTGTTCGCGGCCAACAGTCTCAGCCAACGTATCCAGAAAAGAAATCGCAAAATCGCCATAACGATTCGGGAAGCGATCGCGCCCCAGACTGGTAAGCTCATAAATGTGTTGCGGTCGCCCCATCCCAGCCTGAACCGACTGATACTGAATCAGCCTCTCCGCCTCCAAATCCTTCAAATGACGGCGAATCGCCTGCGGGCTAATATCCAAAGACTCGGCCAACTCAAGAGCCGTCGCTTTATCCCCCTTGAGCAAAAACTGCAAGATGTCTTGTTTAGTGGAAGTCTGCTGAGTCTGCATCATCTTCACAAAAAAATATTAATTTGACTTTGACAAGATCGCTATTGTTAATGTAGCTTAAAATATAGTAAAGCAACCAACCAGTTGTTTAACTCAACCGAGCAGTCCAGCAGAACTCGCTCAAGCCCAGACAGCCAAACGATTTTGGATTTACGATTTTAGATTTTAGATTTACTATTTACGATTTGTTCCATCCTTAAAGGACAAGGCTTTCACCAAGATTCCCCAATCCAAAATCCCAAATCTAAAATCTAAAATGCCCAGTCTGCCATCTTTGAGAGCACTATCTAGAACACTGAACACGCAAAATAATGAGTTCTACCACAGCCCAAACCCTAGTCAACCAGCCCTACAAATACGGTTTCGTCACCGACATCGAGTCAGACACCATCCCCCGCGGCTTGAGCGAAGATGTAGTGCGGCTGATTTCCTCCAAGAAAAACGAACCGGAATTCTTGCTGCAATTTCGCCTCAAAGCATACCGCAAGTGGCTGACCATGACCGAGCCTACCTGGCCTCATGTCAACTATCCCGCGATCGACTACCAAAACATTATCTACTATTCCGCCCCAAAACAAAAGCCCAAAAAGCTCAACAGTTTGGACGAAGTTGATCCGACACTATTAGAAACCTTCGAGAAATTAGGAATTCCCCTCTCCGAACAAAGGCGACTAGGAAATGTCGCCGTTGATGTCGTTTTCGACAGCGTTTCAATTGCCACAACCTTTAGAGAAAAACTAGCCAAAGACGGCGTTATCTTCTGTTCCATCACAGAAGCTATCAAAGATTATCCCGAACTAATCGAAAAATATCTCGGCACCGTCGTACCAGTCGGCGACAACTTTTTCGCAGCCCTCAACTCCGCCGTATTCACCGACGGTTCCTTCGTTTACATTCCCAAAGGCGTAAAATGCCCAATGGAATTGTCCACCTATTTCCGCATCAACAACGAAGATTCCGGCCAGTTCGAGCGCACCCTAATTATTGCAGAAGAAAACAGTTCTGTATCTTACTTGGAAGGCTGCACCGCACCGATGTTTGACACCAACCAACTCCACGCCGCCGTCGTGGAATTGGTAACAATGGATAACGCGGATATCAAATATTCGACAGTACAAAACTGGTACGCCGGCGATGCTAATGGTAAAGGCGGCATTTACAACTTTGTAACCAAGCGCGGTTTGTGTCAAGGAGTTAATTCAAAAATTTCTTGGACGCAAGTAGAAACAGGTTCCGCGATTACTTGGAAATATCCCAGTTGCGTGTTAGTCGGCGACAACTCAGTCGGTGAATTCTACTCAGTAGCGCTGACAAACAACAAACAGCAAGCTGATACTGGAACTAAAATGATCCACGTCGGCAAAAACACTCGCAGCACGATTATTTCCAAGGGAATTTCTGCCGGAAATTCTGCTAACAGCTATCGCGGCTTAGTAAAAATGGGGCCGAGCGCTAAAGGCGCTCGGAATTATTCTCAGTGCGATTCCATGCTGATTGGCGATAACGCTCAAGCGAATACTTTCCCTTACATTCAAGTGCAGAACCACACTGCTAAAGTGGAACACGAAGCCTCGACTTCCAAAATTGGGGAAGAACAACTTTTCTTCTTCGCCCAGCGGGGAATTTCCGCAGAAAATGCGATTTCGATGATGATTAGCGGTTTCTGCAAAGATGTTTTCAATCAGTTACCGATGGAATTTGCTGCGGAAGCTGATAAACTATTGAGTCTGAAACTCGAAGGAAGTGTCGGATAGAACTCACATCTTGTACCATTATCAAAAACTTGTAGGGGCGGGTTCACCAACAGCCTTAAAAAGTGCAGACAGGTTAAATAAACCCGCCCCCACCAACTAAAAAGCCCCTATAAGGATTTTAGTTGTAGTTGTAGGTTGGGTTGAGGAACGAAACCCAACGAAAGATGCCCCAAGGATGCCCCAAAGAGTTGGGTTTCGCTATCGCTCAACCCAACCTACGAACGATTAGATAAGCAGTAAGGATTTTAGTTTTTCTTAAATCAGGACTAAAGTCCTCACTACGAACAAAATAAACCGCTCTCGTTACAAAGGAATGAGGAAAAAGAACAGATGATTGTTGAAAATAGTCAAGTGGTGCTATCCGTCCGCAATTTAACTGCGAATGTCGAAGATACCCAAATCCTCAAGGGTTTGAACCTAGAAATTAAATCCGGTGAAATTCACGCCATCATGGGCCCCAACGGTTCAGGAAAAAGCACCTTATCCAAAATATTAGCCGGCCATCCCGCTTATACGGTAACGGGCGGAGAAATTACATTTTTAGGTCAAAATCTACTGGAATTACCGCCAGAAGAACGCTCTTTGGCTGGCGTGTTTCTCGCATTCCAATATCCTTTAGAAATTCCCGGCGTTAGCAATGTGGATTTCTTGCGTGTGGCTTACAATGCTCACCGCAAACATCGCGAATTGGAAGAATTGGATGCTTTTGATTTCCAAGATTTAATCGAGGACAAGCTGGATATTGTCAAGATGAATGCTGCTTTTTTAGACCGCAGCGTCAATGAGGGTTTTTCCGGTGGCGAGAAAAAGCGAAATGAGATTTTGCAAATGGCGCTTTTAGAACCGAAGTTAGCGATTTTGGATGAGACTGATTCTGGTTTGGATATCGATGCTCTCAAGATTGTCGCTGGCGGTGTGAATCAGTTGTCAACTGCTGAAAATTGTATGTTGGTGATTACTCACTATCAGCGGTTATTAAACTACATTATCCCTGATTTCATTCACGTCATGGAAGCTGGCAGAATTATCTTGACTGGCCCGAAAGAGTTGGCGCTGGAATTGGAAGAACGCGGTTATGACTGGGTTGTGGAAGAAGAAGCAGCAGGAGTTGGGGCGCGATGATTAATACTCAGGTTGCTACTAGAGAAATGTTTTTGGCTGGTTTGGTGAATCAGTGCGAAAAGTTGGGCGAAGCTAATGGCAAAAGTTCTGCTTACGGGCTGGATGATTTGCGCGATATTGCGACTCAATACGTGCTTGCTGCCAGTTTTCCGACTGTAAAGGATGAAGAATGGCGGTTTACAGATTTGTCGTCGCTGTTGCAAATTCCTTTTCATGTACCCCAGGATAATCAGTCAGCAATTCAACTGTCTGATATTACTATGCCTGTGAAAAACAAGGACGATTTACCTTTAAGATTGGTATTTGTCAATGGTGTTTATGCGCCGGATTTGTCAGCGGTGAATTTGCCGGACTTTTATGTAGGTAATTTATCCAATGCACCGGAAAAATATCAGGCGCGCATCGCCGATGTTTTGAGCAAGCACAGACAGCCGAATGAGGTGTTTACTGCTTTGAATGTGGCAGGTTTGGTCGATTCTGCGGTAGTGTTCGTGCCGGCCAATAGGTCTCTTGATACTCCGATTCATTTGCTCTTCCTGACCGCACCGGGCGCATCTCCGATGATGTGTCAGCCACACTGTGTGATTATAGCTGAGCCTGGAAGCAATGTCACCCTGGTTGAAGATTACGCAACTATCGGCAATGTCGCTGCATTTACGAATGCTGTAACGGATGTTGTTGTCGGCGAAAATGCTGCTGTGAATCATGTTCGACTTCAGCGGGAAGCTGGGAATGTTGTTCATATTGGCAAAAGTGCGATCGCGCAATCTCGCAATAGCCGTTATACTTGTCATGCTATCAGCTTGGGCGCAAAAATATCGCGGCACAATTTAGAAGTGTTTCAGCACGGCGAAGCTACTGAAACAACTCTCAACGGTTTAACCGTAGCCTTTGGGGAACAGTTATCTGACACTCACAGCTTGATTAGTTTCAATCATCCCCACGGTACCAGTCGCCAACTGCATAAGTGCATCATCGGTAACAAAGCTCGTGCTGTATTTAACGGCAAAGTTTTCGTTCCCAAAGCCGCACAATTGACAGACGCTGGACAATTGAGCCGGAATTTGTTGCTGTCATCAAGAGCCCGCGTAGATACTAAACCGCAGTTGGAAATTGTGGCTGACAACGTTAAATGTTCCCACGGTGCAACTGTCAGCCAGTTAGAAGATGATGAACTCTTCTACTTGCAAAGTCGCGGTTTGGATTTAGAGAGAAGTCGCTATTTGCTCATCGATGCTTTCGCGGGAGAAATTCTGGATAAATTGCCAATTGTTGGGGTAGCAAAAATGCTTTCTACCTGTATGGCTATCCAAGGATAAATCATAAAGATGAGGACACAGCAGTGCTGTGTCCCTACCACATCTTGCACCATTTTTAATAGCCTGTAGGGGCGGGTTTCACGAATAATAATTGCCTAAAACCAACAATCTCGTAAACCCGCCCCCACCCAACGACAAATCAATAACTTCAAAAAATATGACACTTATTCAAGAAAAAACATTAGCCTCAAAAGTTCGCGGTGACTTCCCAATTTTGACCCAAAAAGTCAACGGTAAACCGCTAGTTTATCTGGACAATGCAGCGACATCTCAAAAACCTTTAGCTGTTATTAATGCTTGGCGCGAATACTACGAACAATATAATTCTAACGTCCATCGTGGCGCTCATACTCTCAGTGGAAAAGCCACAGATGCTTACGAAGGCGCTAGAGATAAAGTTGCTGCTTTTATCAATGCAGCTTCGCGACAAGAAATTGTTTACACTCGCAATGCGACTGAAGCGATTAATTTAGTTGCTTACTCTTGGGGTTTGAACAATCTGCAAGCGGGAGATGAGATTATCCTGTCGGTAATGGAACACCACAGCAATCTTGTTCCGTGGCAAATGATAGCTCAAAAAACTGGTGCGGTGCTGAAGTTTGTCGAGTTGACTGAGACTCAGGAGTTTGATTTAGAGCAGTTCAAAACGCTGATTTCCGAGAAAACTAAGTTGGTGTCAATCGTTCACGTTTCTAATACTTTGGGCTGCATCAATCCGGTTCAAGAAATATGCAAAATCGCCCACCGTTTCGGCGCAAAAGTTTTAATCGATGCTTGCCAAAGCGTGCCGCATATGGTAATAGATGTGCAAGCGATGGATTGCGATTGGCTGGTTGCTTCCGGGCACAAAATGTGCGCTCCGACTGGCATCGGTTTTTTGTATGGAAAGTTGGACTTGCTGAGAGAAATGCCTCCGTTTTTTGGCGGTGGCGAGATGATTGCTGACGTGTTTTTAGATTATTCCACCTATGCCGATTTGCCGCACAAATTCGAGGCCGGTACGCCTGCAATCGGAGAGGCGATCGCCCTTGGTGCAGCAATCGATTATCTTAGTAACATCGGCATGGATCAGATTCACGCTTGCGAAGCTGAATTGACGGCTTATCTGTTCCAACAATTGCGGCAAATTCCTGAGATTAAAATCTACGGGCCGCAGCCAGACAGCAACGGCGAAGGTAGGGCGGCGTTAGCGGCATTTAGCGCGGGAGAAATTCACCCTCAAGACTTGGCTACGATGTTGGATGAGGAGGGAGTCGCGATTCGATCGGGGCATCACTGCACGCAAGCTTTGCACCGCTATTTGAACCTTTCATCGACGGCGCGGGCGAGTTTGTATTTTTACAATACTCGCGAGGAGATTGATGTGTTTGTGAAAGCGTTGAAAGAGACGATCGCCTTTTTTGGTCAGATTATGGGATAAGTTAGTATTGTAGGGTGCGTCAGCCCGCAGCGTTTCCCTTAGCTTTTGGGGCGATCGAGCTGACGCACCCTACAGGCCTAATTAGTGGTTTAAATGCCGAACAGCATATCATGAAAAAATTACTAACTACCACAATTATTTTTCTCTCTACAGCAATTCCTTGCTTAGCGATGACTCCCTCAGAGTTAGCAATATTTGCAACTAACTATAAATACAATGAGAAAGCTCCGGTAGCCTATTCTTATTATAACAAAGCTTGTCTAACGAATGTCTCTGTTTCTTTAGTAAAAATCATGGATTTAGGCAATGGAAGAATCGGAGGAATTACCAATCAATTTGTGTGCTGGGGAGCCACCTACACTTATTTTGAAATGGCTCGCGGTAACTTGCAATCTATTCGAGCCTTTGCGGCAATACGTGCAGGCAGAACCACTCAATATACAAACTGGGGCCCAGTTGCCAATCCAGAGGATGATTTAACTCCGGCTCAGCTTATATCTGTGGCAAAAACGATGACAGCAAATACAAAATGATTTGTATTTAAAACTCCGTAATCTCAGGATGAAGAAATTGACAATGCTGGAAGATTTCAGACTCATTCGATATTGTGCAAGAAATTTTCTAATTTTTGTGCATATTGCTGATTGGCGATCGCACTTGGATGCAAATCATGGGGTAAATTATTATTAGCAGGTATTTTCAAATCCACAGAAATATCCACCGTAATATTGTGGTAATTTCTCTTGTAGCAACCAAGCATAAGTTTCGCTGTCATTCAATGACCAACCGTAGGTAAAAGAACAGCCAAATATCCAAATCTCTGGCTTATTTGATTGTAAATTGTAAGTATTCAGAGGATGTGTAATCCTCAAACTATTATTGAGATGAGTTGCATTAAATGAGTAATTGCCGTTAAGTGTTACTTGGAATTTTCCCGGTAAATGTTTGTAGCCCAGTTCAGAATCCTTAGTGAAAAAGTTACCTTTAGGTTCAACAGCAACATCCACATTTTCTATTTGTAATGGTTTGTATCCCGCAACCCGTAAGACAATTTCGGCACTACCGACAGATAGAAATATTGGAAAAATTAGATAAGTTATTAATCTGAAAGCAAGGTTCTTTGCAATATTTTTGTTCATACTTTTGAACGAACCGCGAAGACACAAAGAGCGCGAAGGAAGAACTATATCTTCTTCTTTTTCTTCCTTCGCGTCCTTCGCGTCTTCGCGGTTCATTTAATCTTACGACCTAACTGTTAAAAAGACACAATCAAATAACTGTTCAGGAACTTAGCGCCTGTCACAGATTTCCCTGTTAGCTGCGGAGGTAACAAAATATTACGCCGCTGATCGCCTGCTTCGATCGTCACTTCTGGCCCCGATTGAATCAATTTAATTTCTTTTTTGTCAAATCCGGGCAAAAATAAACTAACTTGACGTTGGGCGATATTGATGTCGATCGCCTTTGGAGCTCTTGCAGCCTCAGAAAAATCGGGTAAAGCGTCAATTAGCGGTTGCCAATTATTCTCACTATGGGCCGGCACCGATACGGCTGTCAAAGGATCAAAATTAGCGGCAATAGCTTCTGTAATCGGTACTTGATTCAGAATCACACCGCCCACAGTCAAACCAATCTGTTGAGAACTTCCCCACAAATAGCGGGCAGTGGCGATCGCACTTGCATCCCCATTCGTCACCAAATAAGCCGCTGTCCGGTTCGGATTTGCTAAGATTTCCTTGCCTTTATCCAAAAAATTATCGACTTGTTGAGTAGACTTACTGGCATTGTCCCCCGACAAATCCACAGTCAACACCGTAGTAATCAACGGTTGAATAAACGGCGATAAAGCTAAAGTTTTACCCAAATCGGAATCTATCAAAGCTTTACGGAATCGCCGGATGTACCAACTCAGAATTTCCGGCATTCCCAGCATCCGCAGCGTATCCATGCCGCCGGTACCGTCATAAACGATCGCATCATATTGTTTGCTATCGTCATATTCCCGAAGTTCATTCAGGGCCAACGCGCTATCCATTCCCGGTAACACCCCCAATTCTTGACCATAAATCTGCTTAAAAAAGGGTGTGCGGACATATTGGGCTTCTAGTTGTTTAACTTCGTCCCATCTACGTTCCAGCAGGGGCGCGCTTTGCACCTGAACTGCTTTGAAGTTGGGGGCGATTTCTTGCGGGCTCGAAGTCAGGACTGTTCCCAGCAGGATGCCCAATCCAGGGCCCGGATCTTGGCTCAGCAGCAGAACTCGCTTGCCTTGAGCCGCATATTTCTTAGCAGTTGCGATCGCGATCGTACTGCGGCCAGTGCCACCTTTGCCCAAAAATGTCAAAATCAAAGCCATTTTCTGTTCTCACTGCCAAAGCTTACTATTTCACCGCAATTCTCAGCCAGGGCGATTTCCCAACGATCGATCGGTCATTGGCCTTACTTTCGCCGACAATACCAACCATATTAACGGTCATTTTCAGCCCGTGCCACCTATCTTTCTGAAGAGTTGCAGAGTCCGAAAAGGAAAAAATTGGAGAAGGGGAGAGGGGGGAGAAGGGGGAGAGTTAGAAAAATTTTCTTCCTTTTTCCTTCTTCCCGACATCCGTTAAATCCGTTACAGAATCCGTTGCCGAACTTCTTCCTTTTGCTAAACGGCTTCCAGTTCGTCTTCAAAAAACCAAGTCGCAAAATCGTCAAACTTAACAACCAAACCTACTCCACTACCGTCAACCATTCTGAAACTGTCAACAGTGCCGACTGGATTCGTTTTCAACTTGCCTACGATATTTGCAGGTATCCGATCTCTGAGACGGCGCACCTTAACTCTCTGACCTACTTCTATTGCCACTGAAAATGTTCTCCTGCTCTATGTAAGCTATATTCAACAGTCCATTTTACCGTTTGCCGTCTACATCGGAACAGGTTTTTTCTATGAGTCGTGGACGCAAAAAACCCGGTTTCTTTGAAAAATTGTCGTTTTTTTCACCAATGCTAACCCAGAAACCGGGTTTTTGGTATCTGATGGGTAAGTCTATCTACTCAAATACACTCAGTCGCAGAGATTTCGCTATTTGTTCCAACAGAAATAAGCCACCTACAGAATTTCCTTCTTTGTCCAGGGGCGGACTATAACAGGCGATCGCACCTTGACCCGGAATCACCGACAATACAGCCCCGCTAACTCCCGACTTGGTAGGCAATCCCACCCGCACAGCAAAGCGTCCCGATGCCTCATACAAACCGCAAGTTGCCATCAATGCTTTGACAGTGCGGCCATGTTCTGAAATTGTGCGATCGCCCCTATTGACCAATAGCATTCCCAGCTTAGCCAAATCCTCCACAGTTCCCGACAAACAACAGACCCGATTGTAAGTTGCCAAAGCAATTTCGGCATCTTGAATCACACCAGATTTTACCATTTCTAAGGCAAGATTCCCATTATTTTGATTAGGATTTGCCTTGACTGAATCTAACATTAACTCATCCACAAATAACTCACTCTCTGCCTGTTGATTCAGCCAATGGAAGAGGTTTTGACAACGAATGACCGCATTTTCACCAGGGATCAGAGATGCCAGCGCGATCGCCCCACTATTAATCATCGGATTTCTCGGCTGACCCTGGTCGATTTGGAGTTGAGTTAGGGAATTGAAAGGCAGTTCCGAAGGTTCCCAACCAACCTTCTCAAATACCGCTATTTCTCCCAATTCACACAGCAGATAAAGTAACACAAAAGGCTTAACTACGCTCATCAACGGGAATATTTGATCGGCGTTACCTAAGCCCAAAAATCCACCGTCAATTGCCCTAATTTGCACTGCAAACTTTTGGCGATCGGCTTGAACAAGCAGGGGTATGTACGCGGGCATTTGACCCGACAGACTGCGATTAATTGCCTGTGCAGTCCAAATTTCCAGTTGTTCTGGTTGTAGACGAGATATAGCGGGCATGGGGCATCGGGCATGGGTCATCGGGCATGGGGCATCGGGCATTTGTTGTTTTTTATAACAACAGTCAACAGTCAACAGTCAACAGTCAACAGTCAACAGTTAACAGCCCGATCGAACTCACAAATTTTCCCATGCCCGATTTTAGAATACATTTTAAGAAAAAAAAATACTTTGCATAAAAACCTGCTCGCTACCCCGATAAATAAATAGCAGCTTTAAAGGCAAAGTTGTTAACCCAACAACCAGCACTAGCTGGAAATGCCAATCTAGCGTGATTTTCCCACCCCAACAAGGGGGCAGGGTGCTTCTATAACTTAATTTTCTCAGAGAAATTCGTAATCCTTCCGGAAAACCCCTCGAACCTCTGAGAAATTACTATCCAACAGAATCTACCAAAATCAGGACACAAAAATGGCAGACGAAGCAGCAAAACCAGCTCCGATGATTTTTAAAGGTGTTTGCAAAGACGGAGTTCTCAAAGGCAAAGAAATTGAAGGCAAACTAGATATCAAAATTAACGTCGAGTCAGTCAAAGCCGTAGAACAACCGAAAAAACCAGCCCCTGCATGGGAAACAAATATCTTTTGGGTGCTGTTTCTATTGGTAGCAAACCTGGCTGCCGGCGACCCCGCCGGAATCAGAAAATACAGCCCCCCACATGAGCCTCCTTCATCTAGTGAGATGTTAAACCAATCTGGGGAGTAGTCTGTAAGCTGTTACACATTTAAACCACTAACTATCCACGTAGGGTGCGTCAGTAGGGGCGAATGGCAAGAGAGCCCCTACTATACATGGGAAACGCCTTGTACGGGCGAATGGCAAGAGAGCCCCTACGCACTCTGGTTGGAGAAATCCTGTCTGAGCAAGTTGGCTCTATGAACAAAAAATCCCCACGCCTTTAGGCTGGGGAGTGTCAATACCTAACAACACTTCGACTTCGCTCAGTGACCGTTAGACGCAATTTTAGGCACTTGGAGCCAGCCAGCCACGAAAAAAGTAATAAAAAGACCCAAGATATTCATCGAACACTCGCGTCGTAGTTACCAAAGCTTCTGCGCTGGGCAGAAAATCAGTCGCATCTATACGCAGCCTAGACCTCCCTCCTGCGGTCGGTTGAAAAGTATAGAAATCGGTAGCTCTAGGAACCACCTTGATTCCCAAATCAGCAAAAGCTAGGCTAGCACGGCGCATCTGAATCGCAGAAGTAACAAGGAGTACCTTACGCTCCAAGCCACGGCTATCCAATATCTTTCTCACTTCCTGAGCGCTGGTGCGGATGTTCCTGCCGTTCTCGTCGAGAATGATGCTGCTGCGAGGCACACCCATGTTGCTTGCCAGCAAAGTTTGGATATCCTTAGCTTCGCCAGTATAATTCTCCAACTCCGGTCTAGGCCCAGCGGTAACGATGACCAAAGGTGCTAATTGCTTTCTGTAAAGAACAGCAGCATAGGGCAAGCGATTGCCTGTATCTGTCAGTTGAATCGCCACCCGGTTTGGGATGTGAGGCTGAGTGGTTCCCTTACCCAACAGGACAATTGCTGCGGCAGTTTCGTCACAACAAGTTGTCTGGACAGCCGCTGCGGCTTCCCGTTCTGCTTGGTCTGCGAACCACAAAGCCACAACTGGCATACTCGAAAGGATTAAAACTAGAAGCGCTGCCAGGATTAATTTGGGTGCCGGGTTGCGGATGCCGCCGTTTGTAATCAAAGCCGATGCAATCACCAGCAACGTAATCGAAAAACCTAGCGGCTTAAAGAAGAAAGCCACTAAGCCGAAAATCGCTGCTCCGACGGGGGTGTCGGGGGCAAAAAAAGCCAGCAGCAAAAGGCTGATCAGCAATAAGACACGCAGCCGGTCTAATAATGGATTGTCTTTGCCTCCTGATTGATCCCACCAAGATTTGACTAATGAGAACAACAGGAATAGAAATAGAATTCGAGCTAGTAGTACAAACATCTTGCAATATTGTCTGTATTTAGTTACTGGATTTAGTTACTGGGTAATTGATAACTGACAATGGTTGATTGGTAATTGGTAATGAGTCGATCGCAGGCAGGTGGAATTGACTATTTTGCCTGATTCGTGCTGTCTGCTATTTTTCCCCATTACCTGTTACCCATTCACTGCTACCAATTTATCGGCGTTTCAGTTGATTCCGAATTGCCTGCGTTACCGTTTGAATTACTTTAACACGAGCATAATACTTGTCATCGGCCGCAATTGTTGTCCAGGGAGCAGTCGGGGTACTCGTGCGCTGAATCATTTGATTCACCGCGACTTCATAAAAATTCCACTTTTGGCGATTCCGCCAATCTTCGTCGGTGAGTTTGTATTGTTTGAAGGGATTATTTTGCCGATCTGTAAACCGCTTTAGTTGCTCGTCGGGACTGATGTGCAGCCAGAATTTAACTAAGACACAACCGAAACTGGTGAGTTGCTCCTCAAATTCATTGATTTCCTGATAAGCTCTGCGCCATTCGGGCTCGGTGGCAAATCCTTCGACTCGCTCGACCAAAACTCTACCATACCAACTGCGATCGCAAATACTAATTTTGCCCGCCGTTGGCAACTTCCGCCAGAATCGCCACAGGTATTGATGGGCTTTTTCTTCGTCTGTCGGGGCCGCAAAGGGATTGACTGTGTAACTACGGGGGTCTAGGATGTCCGTCAAGCGTTTGATTGCTCCTCCTTTGCCGGCCCCGTCCCAGCCTTCAAACAGCACTAACACGGGTATTTGATGTTCGTCGATGCTTTGTTGCAATTTGCCAAAACGGGTTTGTTCTTCACGCAGTTGCTGTTTGTACTCTTCGGGTGACAGCGATTGAGTCAAATCAACTTGAGCAAGCAAGTCTGGTTCGGTAGGTTGTAAGTGTTCTTGATGCGGCAATTGTATCGGTGCTGATTGCATCGTTTGTCTGTCTAAGGCTTCTGTAATTGTTGAGGCCATTTGTGTGAGAACTTTGACTCTCCCCCAACGTTGACAGTCGCCTTCTACTAATGTCCAGGGTGCTGGGCCAGTGCCTGTTTGGGCGACCATTTCTTCGGCAAAAATTTTGTATTCTGTGTATTTTTTGGCTTGTTTCCAGTCTTCGGGGCGCACTCGCCAAGCTTGTAGGCTGTCCTCTTCTAGTTTTTTGAGTCGGTGTTTGAGTTCTTTTTTGCTCAGGTGAATCCAGAATTTGGCGATTGCTGCGCCGTCATCTACCATCTGGCGCTCGAAGGAGTTGATTTGTCTGATGATTGTGGGTAATTGGGCATCGGATACGCGATCGAACAATCGGTCTTCTAACACATGAGTGTACCAACTATGGTAGAAAAAACCAATCCGACCACGGGCTGGAAGTTTCTGCCAAAATCGCCACAAAAAAGGATAGCCCAACTCTGCATCTGACGGCGGCCAAATCGGGTGTACCGTAAATCCTCGCGGGTCCATATAACCCACCATTTTTTTAACCAAAGCGCCTTTGCCCGCGGCCGCCCAACCTTCGAGGACAATGATGATGGGCAGTTTTTTTTCCCAGCAAGCTTGTTGGAGCGATCGCAACTTTTGCATTAAAACTTCGATTTTGGCATCATAGGTTTCCTTATCCAGGGAAATATCTAAATCCAGGTTGTCGAGCATATTTACCTTCTATCAATCAGAAAATTTAGTTTAACGTTAGTTTAAGATTAGTCTAAATTTCACCCTTGTTAATATAGCGTTTATTAAATAGATGAAATACACCAGACGGCTGTAGGCTGTAGGTTGGGTCAAGCGTAGCGCCACCCAACAAATCTACGAAAAATGTTGGGTTTCGTTCCGGCTATATAGCCTTTCTCAATCTTAGTGAGGTATGCCCAATGCCCAATGCCCAATGCCCCATATTGTTACTAAAGATGGTGTTGGTTCATCAAAGCTTCTATTTGATAGTCAACGTTTCTAATCACCTGTTCCAAAGCCGGCAAGCCCTCTAATGGCAAAGAAGCAAGCCGAGTTCGATCGCGAATTTTATTCACTTTTCGCTGCAATTCCTGGGCTAATTGTAGTGCATCCCGACTCAATGTAGACAACTGCTGCTGTTCATAAAACCTCAAAGCAGCTCCCCGCAACACTTGCAGCGTCGCTTCTTCGCCACCGCCCACAGGCATCACACGCAAGCGCAATAACAAATGAGTTTCTTGATAAATTCGTTCAACCTCCACCTCTTGTGTGTGTTGCACGCGAGTCAGAGGCATATCTGTCAGCCGCTTCAACTCGTCGATGACTTCTTGAAACAATAGGGGTTGGATATCTTCAAGCATTGATTTCAAAACGCCGTCTTGACTCCAAAGAATTTGGCCTTGCAACTGCTGTCGCTCAAAAAACAGGCGACCGATACCTTCGAGTAATATTCTGCCGAGCAATTCTTGCAGCAATTGCGGGGCGGGTAAATTTGCCAAAACTTCTACAGGACTTGACAAGTGCAAGGGTTTTACCTCCAAAATTTGCAATGCGGTTGGTAGGTGCGAAACTTCAGAATAAGCTGGTTTAATTGTTGCTGGCGAAGGTTTTAAGCAAAAGCTGGTGAGAGGTTCCGATTCGGCTTCAAACACTATTGTTTCTGCTTTTGGCTGTGAACTTACAGTTTTTTTGTCCCCAAAGGTCGGATTCGCCTGGGTAGAGTCTGCTACGGTTGCTGTTGGAACTGTTTCTCTGGGTTGGCTACCGTGCAACAGGTAAGCTGAGAGCATTGAGTGTTGGGTTTCCGATGAAATTGCCTCCGTTTTGACAGAGCAATTCATGTAAGCTAAGATTCGCTGTACATAGTCTAAAGCCGAGTCATCTTGTGGATCGACTATGCCCAGTTTTAAAATATTACCTTCTAGAGATAGAGGCAAAACTTCATAGTAAAGGCAGGCTTCAAAGGGGACAACCGTATCGATTAATGGAAATATGCGATCGGAGTCCATTGTCGTCGCCGAGTCTGTTGGAGATGTATATATCATTAGCCAATAAGTAGTAGTCGGGACAAGCGCGATCGCGCTTTTTGCAACACACCAACCTCCGCAGATCAAATTAAACGCTTTGACTTCCCTGACGGGGCTGAATTCCGAAAACTTAAGGCTGTCATCCAACAAAACTCGTCGCCCGGTAGATAAGTGAGGTAATAGTTAATTGAGGATTGGGTAGAAAATCCTGAGAAGTTGATTGTGCTGCTAGTATCTTATCTTACTGAGTAATAATTGCGATTAATTGCTGAAAATTAAGCTGATCAGAACGATCGCGCGAATTTCTATTTGGCAACTCACAGTAAATAAGGCGGTTCGGGAACTGATTTGTAGCGAGCATAGAATCAAAATGCTACAGTAATTAACAATTAGCAATTGCCTGTAACTAATTACCGATCACTGGTTGCGGAGGGATTGAGCTGCTAAATAGAGTTTAGTCCACTCGCTGATGACCTGATTGGTTTTCAATTTCAACTCAGAGGCGATCGCCTCTACACTTTTACCTGCTTTCAGCGATTCTATCAACTGCCGTTGAACGGGAGTGAGGTTGTCCCAATATTGTTGCCACTGACTTGGAGTCAAGCCCAAACTGTGTTCTTGCAGAGAAGTTTCCAGCCAACTAGCGACTAATTCCGGCGATTGTTTGACTGCGAAAACCCGAATCGCGTGGTAGCTGACTTTTTCTCGCAAGCGATAAATTTGCTTGATCGGTACATTCAAAACTTCGGCGATCGCTTCCTGAGAACGTCCTTGCAGGTACAGCCGCAGCCACTGAGAGGCCAGCGGATCGACTTGGGCTGCTAAATAAGTCTCAAATTCTGCTTGGACAATCTGCCGCTGAGCTTGCCGATCTTCCCAAGCTTGAGTTTCTTGATACTCAGACATCCCCTGTTGGTCTAGCAGGCTGACGGTTTCGTCTGTATCATCGAGGAGAATTTGTTCAGATACTAATCGCACCCAGTCTCCTGAAGGCACTTGCGTCAAACCGCCCCGCTGAGAACGTCGCAGGTAGTTGACGAAGCGGTACACTAGCAGCGGCTGGTTGCGAATCGGGCGCAGACAATATTCTTCTACACTTGCTAGTAGCAAAGAATTTTGCAGGCGTCTGTCTGAGGTACATTCAGCAATCCAGGCGACTTGCTGCTGGAGGTAGCGATCGGAATTGAGCATTTCCTGAATCACTTCTTGCAAAACATCTACGACACTCCGCTGTCTGTCGCGACTTAGGGACACCCACGCTTGGATTTTTTGTCGTAGCACCACCAAACCACCCAACCGCCCGATTAAGTTGCGGTAAGCTTGTTCTGGTGCTAATCCCAGATAGCGAGAAATCAAAATTCGATACAGAAAGTCGATCGCGGCGATCGCAATTGACAATTGATTTGGGGCAAGAGTTTCAAATCTATCTGGCGTGTCTCCCAACAGCCAGCGAACAACACTCTGGCGAGTGCTAGAATTTTCGTCCGGGCAATCTTTTTCCAGTCGAGACTTCCAATCTTGTGCTAGTCTTTCCGGCAAGGTCATGGGCTGTTGAGATATTGTCTTTCACCCCGATTTTACGTGGTATCCTGGTTTTTTGAGTGTTTTTGAGATACAGCATTTCTCAGTTGAGTACACAGGTACGGTAGGGACACGGCAGCGGCCTTGGACACGGCAGTGCCGTTTCCCTACAGCGGCCTTGGACACGGCAGTGCCCATTAGTGTCAACTTAAGGTCAAACCCTGTCAGAGACTGTTGTTTGACGATTAGGCCCAGATCCCCCCTAGCCCCCCTTAAGAAGGGGGGGACAGGAGTCTTCTCAAAGTCCCCCTTCTTAAGGGGGATTTAGGGGGATCTAGACTGCGATAAAAACGAGATTTCTCAAGGGTTTCAGGCTTAAGTTGACACCAATGGGCAGTGCCGTTTCCCTACAGATCGATCGCGCGATCGGATAAATTATCCTAAACTAAACTCTATTACGGTGCGATATGGCTGCATTTTTATTAGAACTCGGTACAGAAGAATTACCCGCGTCCTTTGTCTGCGATAGTGTCCAGCAATGGCAGCGATTAATACCTGCAAATCTTGCTGAAGAATTCTTGACAAATGACTCAATTCATGTATACGCTACTCCGCGACGCTTGGCTGTTCTGGTAACAGGATTGCCAGTTCAGCAATTAGACAGAGAAGAAGAGGTGAAAGGGCCGCCCGCAAGTTCGGCTTTTAAAGATGGGAAACCGACGAAAGCCGCCGAAGGTTTTGCCAAAAAGCAAGGCGTAGAAATGGATGCTTTGGAAATTCGCGCTACAGATAAAGGCGATTTTGTGTTTGTACTGAAAAAGATTCCGGGGCGGATGAGTGCGGATATTTTGACTGAACTTGTGCCGCTGTGGATTTCCAAATTGGAAGGTAAAAGATTCATGCGCTGGGCTGACGGGGATTTGAAGTTTCCTCGTCCAATTCGATCGATCGTGGCGCTACTTGATGATACTGTACTGCCAATTACATTGGTGAGCGGTTCGGATACGGTCAAGAGCGATCGCATTTCCCAAGGACACCGGGTGTTATACACCCCCCCTACACCCCCCCTTGCTAAGGGGGGGACATCGCTTCCTACACCCCCCCTTGCTAAGGGGGGGACATCGCTTCCTACACCCCCCCTTGCTAAGGGGGGGACATCGCTTCCTACACCCCCCCTTGCTAAGGGGGGGACGGGGGGGGTCTCCATTCCGCAAGCCGAGGGCTATGTCGAGTGTCTGCGGGCTGCTTACGTTGAGGTCGATCGAACCCAGCGCAAAACTCAAATTCAAGCCCAAGTAGAAGCCGCAGCCACAAAACAAGGCGGTTACGCCGACATCAGCGATGACTTGTTAGAAGAAGTCACCGATTTAGTAGAATGGCCAAACGCCGTAGTCGGAAAATTCGACGACGAATTTTTGATGCTACCACCGGAAGTAATCACCACAATTATTGTCACAAACCAGCGGTATTTTCCAATACTCAAAAATCCCAAATCACCCGAACTTCTGCCCTACTTCATTACAATTTCCAACGGCGATCCAGCCAAATCAGCCATCATTGCCGCCGGGAATGAGCGAGTCGTGCGGGCGAGACTAGCAGACGGTCAATTTTTCTACAAAGCAGACTTGGCAAAACCTCTAGAAGATTATTTGCCCAAATTAGAAACAGTGACTTTCCAAGAAGATTTGGGGACTGTACGTGCAAAGGTCGATCGGCTATGCAAAATTGCCAATTTAATTGTAAATCAACTGCAACTAACAGCAGCAGAAAACTTACACATAGCAAGAGCAGCCTTACTTTGCAAAGCCGACCTCGTAACCCAAATGGTTTACGAACTCCCCGAAATGCAAGGAATCATGGGGCAGAAATACGCCCTAGCCAGCGGCGAACCAGAAGCAGTAGCCACAGCGATTTTTGAACATTATTTGCCCAAAGGTGCAGGCGACAATTTGCCGGAAACTCTGACAGGTCAAATTGTCGGAATCGCTGACAAATTAGATACATTAGTCAGCATCTTCGGCTTGGGAATGTTGCCGACAGGTTCCTCCGATCCTTTTGCTTTGCGTCGCGCCGCCAATGCGATAGTTAACATTATTTGGGCGGCTCAGTTACCAGTGAATTTGCACCAATTACTTGCAGAAAGTGTTGCTGAATTTACAGCAATTCGCCCGGAAACCAGCCCAGAATTACTATCACAATTGTATGAGTTTTTCCTGCAAAGAATTCGCACTTTGCTGCAAGAAGAAAAGCACGTAGATTATGATTTGGTAAATGCAGTTTTGGGAGAAAACGACCCAGAATATACGGAACGAGCATTGCGGGATTTATTAGACGCTTTGGAAAGAGCGCTTTTCTTGCAACAAATCCGCAATGACAAAACATTGGATCTGATTTACGAAACTGTCAACCGTTCAACTCGTTTGGCGGCTCAAGGAGATTTGGATAAAATTGAATTGGAACCGCAAACTGTGGTGAAACCAGAGTTGTTTCAAAAGTCATCTGAACAAGCTTTCTATGATGCTGTAGTGGAGTTAGTTCCGCAAACTCAATTATCGAAGCAAACTCGCAATTATCAGCTCTTGGTAGATAGTTTGACTGAAATTGCTCCGACTGTAGGCAACTTTTTCGACGGGCCAGAAAGCGTTTTGGTGATGGATGCTGACGCGGAAATTAAGCGCAATCGGTTGAGTTTACTGGGATTGCTGCGGAATCATGCGCGGGTGTTGGCTGACTTTGGTGCGATCGTAAAAAGTTAAAGATATTGCACCATTCTCAACAAGCCTTTTATGAACAGGCATCTTGCCTGTTCCACAAGAAAATCCACTCTTTGTGGAACAGGCATCTTGCCTGTTGCTGAAAGTTAATATCTGTTCCACAAGAAAATCCACTCTTTGTGGAATAGGCATCTTGCCTGTTGCTGAAAGTTAATATCTGTAGGGTGCGTCGCCACCAAAAATCCTAAAAAAGAGCAACAATCTCGCAGCGACGCACCCTACGGTACTAATGACTAATAAAAGGTTAAGATCTAAACTGATAAAACCAGGAAAATTCGCTCTATCACACACATATGCCGATCGCTCATATCATTGGACTAGGAAAATCAGGAATTAGCGCCGCCAGACTGCTCAAGCGCGAAGGATGGGAAGTAACATTGAGCGATCGCTCATCTTCCCCAAATTTGCTCGAACAGCAACAAAAACTCGCTACCGAAGGCATTAAAGTTGAGTTAGGTAAATCTTTTGAACCCACAGAATCCATACAATTAGTAGTAGTAAGTCCGGGCGTTCCCTGGGACATTCCAGCATTAGTGACAGCGAGAAAATTAGGGATTGAAACAATCGGAGAAATGGAACTCGCGTGGCGTTATCTCAAATCTCCTTGGGTGGGAATTACGGGCACTAATGGCAAAACTACCACTACTGCTTTAATCGCGGCGATTTTTGCAGAAGCTGGACTGTACGCCCCGGCTTGTGGCAATATTGGTTATGCTGCGTGCGAATTAGCTTTGGCTGAAAAACAGCCGGATTGGGTAATCGCCGAAATCAGCAGCTATCAAATAGAATCATCGCCGTCTGTAGCACCGCGAATCGGCATTTTGACGACTTTGACTCCCGATCACCTCAGTCGCCATAAAACTTTAGAAAATTACTACAGTATTAAGGCGCAATTGCTGAAAAATTCTCAATTGCAAGTAATCAACGGCGATGATCCTTGTTTGCGGCAACAAGGACTTGACAACTGGCCCGATGCGTGTTGGACGAGTATCAAAGGTGAAAAAGAACTGTTGGGAAATGCAGATTTTGGAGCGTACATTCAAGACGGTTGGGTAATAGCTCAAAGCGAGAAAATTCTGCCTGCTGATGCTTTGCGAATGGTGGGAGAACACAATTTGCAAAACTTGTTGATGGCGGTGGCGGCGGCTAATTTGGCGGGAATCGATAAAAGTGCGATCGCCCAAGCCATTGCCAAATTCCCTGGAGTAGCGCACCGCCTCGAACACATCCGCACTTGGGAAGGCATAGATTTCATCAACGACAGCAAGGCGACTAATTATGACGCCGCCCAAGTCGGGTTGGCTTCCGTGAGCGCCCCGGCGATTTTAATAGCAGGTGGTGCTCCGAAAGAAGGTGAGGATGGCGCTTGGATTGATACAATTAAGGCTAAAGCTGCTGCGGTGTTGTTAATTGGAGATGCGGCTGGTATTTTTCGCGATCGGCTAGAAAAAGCAAATTACAACACTTGGGAAATTGTCGAAACAATGGAAAAAGCAGTCCCAAGAGCGGCAGAATTAGCTAAACAAAATAATGCAAAAGTTGTGCTACTTTCGCCAGCCTGTGCTAGTTTCGATCAATACCAAAACTTCGAGCAACGGGGCGATCATTTCCGTCAACTGTGCCTCGAAACTGTTAGTTCGTAAGATTAAATGAACCGCGAAGGCGCAAAGGACGCGAAGTCAGAGAAAGAAGAAAATACCGTTCTTCCTTCGCGCTCTTAGCGCCTTCGCGGTTTAATCATTCCATATAGTTTTAATTCTATTTTGCTGTTCCCATTCTAGCTCATTAAAAACTAGCATCATTTCTTCATGAGTGTAGTCAATGATAATCGCCGCCAGTTGAGCAGCAGTTTCAGATTCCAGCATGGCTATTTTCAACTTAGCCATTGTTTCTTTATCGGTTAACACTAGGGTTTGAATACTGACCTCCATTTCATTTTAATAGTGCCTGCAAATGTCTTTAAGTCGTGTATTAATACTGGCAATCTGAGCTGCGTTTATTGTATCAGAATTGCGCCATGATATTTTAAACTGTTTGTCAACGATTGGGATGATGCAGCAGCCGGGAATCCCCAAAATGCTGCTAGCCACAAGCTAGGAATTATCTGTTTGAGAATGTTCTTCATGACTTGCGATCGGATTTTTCACCTCAGTGGGTTTTTCGTCTTCTGACTCACTTGCTAATTCATCTTCTTGTGCAATTTTTTCTTGCCACTCAGTTAGTTGCTGAAAAAGTTGCTGGTTAATTTGAAATACAGGTTTGTTTATTTCTGACATATTTACTCCTAAAATTTATGACATTTGATATCAATTATGGATTATTTTCGAGTAGGGAAACGGCATTGCCGTCTCCTCTGTTGCTTAAGCCTTCAGCAGCGACATGATGATGCCAGTAAAGGAACCGCCAAGCAAAGTTAAAGTAGCTAAGGTACTAATACCAAATCCCACAGCTCTTTTTTCCGCAGCTTGATAGTATCCCCAAGCAAACAAAATGCGTCCAATTATCCAAACTGCACCGATCGCAGAGGCCCAAATTGGGCTGATAAATTGCGCGAACAGCCACAGCGATGGCAAAAATAGAATCATTTGCTCTACAGTATTTTGCTGAACTCGCAACACTCGCTCAAAGTCTGGATTTCCTGTCACTTGTGGGGGAGAAACTTTGTATTTGAATCTAGCTCTGCCGACGTTGATTGTGACAATGAAGTAGAGTAATAATGCTGAGGCGGTAACTAGGCTTGGCCACAGTGTGGCGTTTGTTTCTGTGAGCATGATTTTGGTTAAATTCGTGGGTGTTAGAGTCGATAGGGGCATTTCTACCCCTACCTCTCCTTCAGAACGGAACGTG
>NZ_NXIB02000035.1 GCF_002412335.2 Tychonema bourrellyi FEM_GT703 | reverse complement strand
CCAATGCCCAATGCCCAATGCCCAATGCCCAATGCCCAATTCCCAATTCCCAATTAACAATTCCCGATCGATCTGCGGTAGCCTAGAGATATCTCCGCAAACAAAGGATTGATGCTGAATATTATATTTGCTCAATGGCGAGGCTGCTCTCAAGGGCGATCGCCCGCTAAAACCACTCAAACCAATATACTCACTACTGTAAATACCTTGCTGACAATCTGTCTGCTGGTTTCCATGACAGCTTGTGCAAACAGCCCCAACAGCAAGGCGATCGAAGAATCTTTCGCCGCCGATCCCAAATTAAAAGAAAATCCCGTCGCCTTCTCGAACCCCCAGCCAGCCACACCAGTTGACACCAGCACAACAGCCAAACTACCAGCCGATTTCCCAACAGAGATTCCACTCTATCCTAATGCTCAGTTGCTCCAAGTGACAGAGCCAAGCGCCTCAGACAAAAATGTGCGTCTGCGCTACGAGAGTACCGATCCTATTAATTCCATTCAGAGCTATTATTCCACAGAATTTGGACGTCGCAACTGGGAAATAGTCAGTCGCCCCACCCCCGACGGACAAGGTTCTTTAGTCGCAACACGAGATGATTTACAGGTAACAATCTCACTTTCTCCTACACAAAAAGTAGGAGGTTCTACAGAATTTGGGATTGAATACGGCAAAAAAACCGGGGAAATTGCCACAAATCCTCAACCTAATAATTCCGAGGCTAGTCCATCTCCTTCACCAACCCCTACTCCTGCTAATTCAGATTCAACAACTCCAACGCCATCCCCTGCGTTAAAATCTCCAAAAATCAGCGAATTGGACAGCAAAATTCCTCAACAGTTGCGGCAATATGTAGCAGACTTAACGCAGTTGGAAGTGCTGAAAGTGCGATCTAAATCCGGTGCAAATATAGAAACTGGCAACACTTTACCCGACGCCAACAAAATTGCCACTCGTCGCGAATACGCCCGCTGGTTGGTAGCCACTAACAATCAGATTTATACCAGCCGTCAAGCCAAACAAATTAGACTAGCAGTAGAATCTAGCGAACCAGCTTTTTCTGATATTCCCAAAACCGACCCCGATTTTGCAGCAATTCAAGGTTTAGCAGAAGCAGGTTTAATTCCGAGTTCCATTTCTGGAGAAGCTAAAGATGTTAAGTTTCGCGCTGATGCACCTTTAACTCGCGAAGCCATGATTCTCTGGAAAGTACCTTTAGATACTCGTCAAGTTTTACCAACAGCTAACATTGACGGAGTGAAAGAAAAGTGGGGTTTTCAAGATGCTGCTAAGATTGACTCCCAAGCATCGCGGGCAGTTTTAGCTGATTTTAACAATGGAGATTTGGCAAACATTCGCCGAGTTTTTGGTTTCACAACTTTGTTCCAACCAAAGAAGTCGGTGACTCGCGCCGAAGCTGCTGCTAGTTTGTGGTATTTTGGCGTTCAGGATCAGGGTTTGTCGGCGAAGGATGCGGCGGAAGCAAAATCTCAACCTACTCAGTAGGTATAGCAGAAGGAAGTTGTTGACTGTTAACTGTTGACTGTTGACTGTTGACTGTTGACTGTTGACTGTTAAAGCAATAGAAAATATTGCTGCTGCGACTGTATTTTCCTTCTTCCTTCTTCCTTCTTCCTTCTAACTTAAACCAAACCCGCTAATTTACATATTTGTTTTAACTTGTTAATATTAACCTTTAAATTTGAGAAATGTGGGGCGCTAGGATTATTGGGGATTTCTTCACCGATCAGATAGAGATAATTAGCTTGAGCATAACTTGATAGAGCATAAAAGAAACCATCTAAATAGCCGAAAGGAAAGATTTCAATTACTGTGATCTTTTCCCGGATGAACAGTAAATTTGTTAAAGCGGAACCACAGACGGAGACGATCGCATCTGCATTGTAATATATGTCCGCTTGCTCCTGTATTGTTCTCCCTTGCATTGTTAAGGATTCAAACCCGATACTTTCTAAGTATTCTATAACTTCATTGTCATTGATGACCTCACGATGATCTACCTTACCGCGTTTTACATATAAGCGTTTTGGATATTTCGTATTTGCATAATTATCTTTAGGCAAAAACAGGTTTCTGGCAAATCTATAACCAAAAATAGTTGGGTATTTATGACCGTTATTTTGGATTTTCCTGTCAATCACACAAGTGATTGCTCGATCGGGTTTGGATGGAAAAGTAACTACTTTTTCTTCTGGTATACCAAGTGCAACTAGGGTTTCTCTTTGGAAATTTACTAGGGAACCACCTATATAGTAATAATCAATTTCTTGTCGATCGATAAATTTCCAATATATCTCTAGCATCGGTAAAGTGTAAATAAACCAATGCCCATAATTTTGAGGCATTGTATTTGATAAATATGCCATTGTTCCCGGTATTTTTTGATAGTCTGCTGATATTTCCTCTCTGTATACTGGCAGTTGTTCAAATTGAATGTCTTTTTCATATATCACTTTGAGTTCGGGAGTGATGATGTGATTATTGGCAAAGGCAAATCCTGGTTTCCTAGCATCTATCATTACTGATTCAACTTCATTTTTAAAAGGAGTAATGATTTCCAAGAAATCACATCCTAAAAATTTTGGTGGTGGAATTTCAATAGATTCTTGAGTGACTAATTTATGAATTTTTATATCTGGATCGTTGCCAAAATATCGATCGGCATTATCAATACTGAGTTGGATAACTCCCCTGGCATAAGGTTTAAATAGAAGATAAACTTTAATTAGATATTTGAGTTTATTATATACTTTTGAAGCTAAATCTCGGAGATAACCTCTCTGAAAGTTGCTAATGAGTGAATTTGCCATAAGTTTTTCCCGTAAGGATTGAAAAAATGTATCTTAACACCTACTGATTATACACAACAGATCTATTTTGCACAAGAACTCGATAATTTGGTGTGCGTGCTCTGCCATTGATGGGAAAAATGCAGTCACAGTAACATTTTCAGTGTTGCATAATTCCACGCGAAGAAGGTGTAGTTATTGTAACCGCCAAGACGGTTAGGAGGTTTTGGAACGCTGAAAGAAATGAACTGGGCGGTTGAAACCGCGTCTACACAAACGAAGTCTGCCTCCGCAGACTAAGAGGTGAAAGGGATATTTAAGTACGGGATGCTAGAATCAAACCGTACCATTTGTCTATTGGTATTTGCTTGTTGATCTGAAATCCTAAATTTTCAATAACTTGTCGAGTTTCGGTGTGAGTGTGTCCAGACCATAAGTGATATTCTAAAGAAAGGTTTTGCACGAATTGCCAAATTTCTGTATCTTCAAATAGCAGCCATTCTGCACCTTCGCAGTCGATTTTTGCTAAATCGACTTGGCCACCGATGCGATCGATCGCACTTTTGAACGAGATCATCGGTATATCGCCGTTGGCGCTGACAGTCGATCGCGTTTTTCCCGATACTTCCCGGATATCCAGCACTACTTTACCATCTTCGGCTCCGATCGCTTCCATGAAGTATTCAAAACTGGCAATTAGAGACTGATTTTGCAGATACTTTTCCAAGTTGGGATTGGCTTCGTAGGCGTGAATCACGGCTTGGGGAAATCTGTTGCGGGCCGCAATTGAAAACAACCCGACATTTGCTCCAATATCTATAATTTTTAGCAAGGATTGAGGTAATTGCTCTAATCCGTAACAGTCGTCTAAAAGCACTTCGATAAATTCTCCATCCATGCCTTTTTCTGAAGGCAATTTTACTGATTGGCGTTTTCCTTGTATAATTAAACTGTCGGGTAAGTTAAAGTTAGCAACTCTGGGGAATTTTATGCCTAATTTTTGGGCTCTAGTTTTGCGTTGCAGGAGTTGAATAATTTTATTGCAAAACATAACTAAAGATTTCATAAATGAAATAAGATTGTTATCTGTATATTAACCTGTGCTAAAAAATCAAGAATGTTAGAGTTCGATCGACTGTTTGACACGATCGCAGAATTAGTCATGCTACATTCGCCCAGCGGTGTGGAGTCGGAAATTAATCAGCGGTTAATGGAAAAATTCGCCGCCTTGGGTGTGAATGCTTGGCTGGATCGGGCGGATAATGCGATCGCCCTAATTCCGGGCCGCAACCCCCAAAAGTCGATCGCGATTACCGCCCACAAAGACGAAATCGGGGCGATCGTCAAAACAGTCGGTTCCCTGGGGCGCGTGGAAGTTCGCAGGTTGGGTGGCGCTTTTCCCTGGGTGTATGGCGAAGGTGTGGTGGATTTGTTGGGCGACAAGCAGACGATTAGTGGGATTCTCAGCTTTGGGAGTCGCCACGTTTCCCACGAATCTCCTCAAAAAGCTCAGCAGGAAAGCACTCCGCTGACTTGGGAAAATGCCTGGATTGAAACTAAGTGTAGTGCCCAGGAATTAGCAGATGCCGGAATTCGGCCGGGAACGCGGATGGTGGTGGGAAAGCACCGCAAACAGCCGATCCGCTTGAAAGATTGGATCGCAAGCTACACCCTGGACAACAAGGCTTCTGTGGCGATTTTGCTGGCTCTGGCGGAATATTTGAAAGAGCCTGCGGTGAATGTTTATTTGGTGGCTTCGGCCAAGGAGGAGGTTGGGGCGATCGGGGCTTTGTATTTCTCGCAGCGACAGCCGTTGGAGGCGCTGATTGCTTTGGAAATTTGCCCGATCGCTCCCGAATACCCGATCGAGGATGGCGAAAACCCGGTGTTGCTGGTTCAGGATGGCTACGGAATTTATGACGAAGGATTGAATAGGGAATTGCGTGCCGCAGCCGATCGCGCGGGCGTAGAGGTCCAGTTGGCGGCGATTAGCGGTTTTGGTAGCGATGCTTCGATCGCCATCAAGTTCGGTCATGTCGCCCGCGCTGCTTGCTTGAGTTTCCCTACGCAGAACACCCACGGCTTTGAGATTGCTCATCTGGGGGCGATCGACAATTGCGCTCGTATCCTGAAAGCTTACTGCGACGAGCTTTCGGACGAATAGAAAAAAAACTTTCGCAAAGTAGTTGACAGATGGGGAAAGATTAGCTATTGTAATAAAGGTGCTAAACGCAAGCGACGCGCCCCCATCGTCTAGAGGCCTAGGACACATCCCTTTCACGGATGCGACGGGGATTCGAATTCCCCTGGGGGTATTGAAAATCTAACTCTGATATCAAAATGATATTTAGTAATTGTGACAGGTAAAATGCCAGTTTCAAAAGCTAGATATCATTTTTGATTGTGGGGCGATCGAGAAACTTGGTGTTTGATTAAGGCAAATGTTTTTCTATTAAATCAATCAATTCCAGAATATTCATTGAAGAGCTGGGTTCGACATTTGACTCTTCCCCAATATGAACATGATGGGGAAAATTCGGCAAGTTCGGGAAATGTTCGACATTATCCCACCGCTTCCGTAAAGTTTGCTGGGTTTCATCCATCCACTGATATCGATAACTTTCCGTGATGCAACGATTATCGAAAACCGTAAAAAATTCTACAACTTCTAAAAAATCCCCATTTTTGAGAGTTAACCTAGCGCGAAAATATCCGCTTTCGAGTAAGCTTCGTTCTTTAACAATTGCAACATAGCTGACAGCAAGACTTGACAGGAATTTAGCTTTAATTGCTGTGATATACTGGGCTGATATCATGCTTGGGAGTTAGAGAGAAGAATCTGCAAACGTTCTCCAACAGAACATGACATTTGATAGAAAGAACTCCACTCGACAAAATCGATATCATCTCCTAATTCTCCCGCTCTGAATTTTTGGTAAAACTCAGGGGATGACATTTCATAATGGGTTTCAAATTGCTGTAAATCAGTTTCTAGTTCTGTGGCTTGTTGTTGAGCAATGGCAATTTCGTGAGCGATGATTTTTGAGAGCGAAAGTTCTACGACTTCACTTACTTCGCCTCGGTTATAGAGTGCTTCTAAAATTTTGAGTTGTTCGAGAATTTGATTTTGGGTTGCCATAATCGATCTGTTGATAATTTGGCTTGAATTGAGTTTAACCTAATTTTATTTCAATCCCGTCTCAGTGAAGCGAGCTGGACGCAATTCTTGCTCTTTGTCTACCACGGCCTTGTTAGAGAGTCTTGACATTTTTCCCACCTACCTTAACTCTCAAACTAGCACAGTACCAACGATATAAAAATTAACCACATTTTCCCAACAAAACAGAAGCGAAACATTCACAAGCAATTGCGAGACAAAATCACCCCAAAATCACACGCAAATGTTCCGCCACATCCGCTACAACAGCAATTAAGACATTGCCTGAGCAATATAATCAAAATAAGGAGCAGCTTCCTTAGCATCATCCTGATTGAGCAAAGCCAAAGAAGCTTCTTTCAAACAGCGGATAGCTTCCACCATTCCAGGAACCGGAACGCCCAGAGAATTGTACATTTCCCGAACACCAATCAAACCAATACTTTCGATCGGCTCCTTGTCACCGGCCAAGATACCATAGGTAATCAGGCGCAAATACCAGCCGTAGTCACGCAGACACAAAGCCCGTTCCCGTTGACCGTAAGCATTACCTCCAGGGGAGATAAAATCAGGGCGTTTTTTCCACAGTTTTTTGCTAGCTTCATCAACAATTTTTTTCTCACTGTCAGAAAGCGCAGTAGCAATGCGTACCCGCTGTTCGCCCGTTTTAAAAAAATCTTTGATGCTTTGAAGTTCGCCGGTACTGGGATAGCGAAGTTCATCGTCGGCTTGGAGAATTAGTTGGCTAACTACGCTCATAAAAAAATCTCGGTAAATAGGAAACTGATAGTCTTTGTTTAGCAGCAACGGATTCAGCAGCAGGAATACATCCCGCCCTTGAACTTGATGGCGATCGACCTCAATTTGAGCTCAGTTGCACTACCATAGTAAATTCTACCATGACTACTTGTGACCAAATCTAATTTTCCCATCCTCAGCCAGAAACCAGTAAACCCTTGCCAGCAAGGTCAACTGATTGAAATAGACATTACCGACTTAGCAGATACTGGCGACGGCATTGGTCGTTTTGAGCAGCTAGTGGTATTTGTACCTGATACAGTTCCGGGCGATCGAGTCGCTGTCCGCCTCCAGCAAGTCAAATCCACCTATGCTACAGCCAAGCTGGAGACACTGATCAAACTTTCGGAACACCGCATCCGACCCAACTGCATTGTCGCCGACAAGTGCGGCGGCTGTCAGTGGCAACACGTAAATTATGACTATCAGCTTAAAACTAAGCAAAATCAAGTCATTCAAGCCTTAGAAAGAATTGGCGGATTTAGTGATTTGCCCTGCGATGAAATTTTAGCCGGAAAAATCGATAATTTTCCCCAATTTTTGGGATATCGCAACAAAGCAACCTATCCTTTAGCAAGATCAGTGGCAGGTCAAGTTCAAGCTGGTTACTATCAAAAAGGTACTCACAAATTAGTCAACCTAAATCAGTGTCCAGTGCAAGATCCGCGCCTCGATCCTTTATTAAAAGATGTCAAGGAAGACATTCATTGGATGAAGTGGCCAGTCTACGATGAAAAGGAACATACAGGAGAAGTGCGTCACTTGTCCTTGCGAATCGGACGCAGAACTGGGGAGATATTACTAACTGTAATCGCTCGAACTGGAGATTTGCCAGGACTGGAAACGCAAGCATCTGATTGGTTGAAAAGTTATCCTAAACTTGTGGGTGTTTGCTTGAATATCAATGCTGCTAAAACCAATGTCATCTTTGGTTCAGAAACTCGCTGCATTGCCGGTCGTCCTTTTCTGCGAGAAGAATTTGCCGGTTTGGAGTTTCAGCTAAGGGCGAATACTTTTTTCCAGGTGAATACAGAGGCTGCTGAGGGTTTGTTGCAGGTGATTGCAGCGGAATTGAATTTGCAGGGAAATGAAATTTTAGTTGATGCTTATTGTGGAATTGGTACTTTTACTTTGCCATTGGCGAAACAAGTGCAAATAGCGATCGGTTTGGAAGTGCAACCAGAGGCGATCGCCCAAGCAGAGTTAAATGCTCAGTTAAATGACTTGACAAATGTGACATTTCATGTTGGGACTGTGGAAGAGTTATTGCCGCAGTTGGGACTGAAGCCGGATATTGTATTGCTAGATCCGCCACGCAAAGGTTGCGATCGCACGGTTTTGGAAACTATTAAGGAAATGCAACCAAATCGGATTGTTTATGTTAGTTGCAAACCTGCTACTTTGGCTCGCGATTTGAAATTCTTGTGCGAAAATGGGGATTATAAATTAGTGCGGGTACAGCCTGCTGATTTCTTTCCTCAGACTTCTCATGTTGAGTGTGTGGCTTTTTTGGTGAAGCAATGATATCAATTCTGGTTATATCGGAATGAGCACCATTCTCAATAAGCCTTTTATGAACAGGCAAGATGCCTGTTCCACAAGAAAATTCACTCTTTGTGGAACAGGCATCTTGCCTGTTACTGACATTGGTGCAAGATGTCAGTTACACCGGAATGATGTTGACTGTTGATGGTTGACAGTCAACAGTCAACTCGAATTTACTATTCCGATGCTAACCGATATGATATCAATATTGTATATTACAGTTCAAAAGTCTCGATCCGATCGCCTCAAAAACCACTCCCCCCAAACCTGCCATAACCGCACACTGCTTTTCAAAAGACTCAGACTCGATTTCTGTACCCAAAAAACCCACAAATAACGCGACAACTGGAAGGTGAGCTTCTGGTGCTTTTTCAGAAAAATTGAGATCGCTATATTGAAACTTTTCGCCTTTTTTTAGCCAGTTTACCATATAACGAAACGTTGGCCAGACTTCGCTCTCATCTTCACTGTGTTCTTTCACATTTTCATAAATACGCTTCTGTACGCTAAAACCGAAGTGACCGTTGGAATATTTTACCCAAAGTTGGTCAATGGTATGCAAGTCCTCGTAGGGAAATCCTTCAATACTTTCTCTATTCAGCCATCCTTTTTCCTCTCGTTTCGCTCCCCGCAGCATCAATATAGCGGTTTCGCGATCGGCCTCTTGCCACTTTTGGGATGCTAATAAATCCCGCAGATTGCTATAGTCCAGACCTAGTGCTGAAACTAACTTTACTTCATCATCTTCAGTTTTTAACATAACTAGAACCTACCTTTTTTGTAATAATTGAGGGCTGTTTTGCTAGATTGAATATCAGTTCAACAGATGAGTCTTTTCCTGAGACGGACTTTACTAGCGATTGGTTCCGTGCGATCTGTGAATACGATAGACCCAAGCGGCGTCAATTCCCATCTATCGCCAGGTAAATTTATGGTTGAATGAAAATACCGATCGCATTATGAACTCTCGCGGCAGTTGACAAAGGTCGATCGAGCAAACTCCCTCCCAAATACAAACTCGTCGAACTTCCCCCATCCAAGTTTAAAGCCTCCACAGCACCCATTTGCTGCAAGATCAGCGCGAGTTCGGCGAAATTTGGCCCGGCCCCACCCGCGCGATTGTGCACGGCTACAATCAGCAAATTCCCCGGAGCAGTTCGCCCGATCGCACTTCTAATTGCTGTCTGTCTCACATAAGCATCGCTAAACCCTTCCGCCTTCGCATTCAGCACAACTTGACTGTTTTGGACTAACACCGGCCCGCCGCCTAAAATGTATGGAAAACGGTTGAAATCCGCCGGAATTGTGTTAGTTTCTAGGCGCAATAATGTGCCCGGTGTCAGTTTGGTAGCAACGGACAAATCGGAACGCAATGCTAAAATATAACCGTTGGCTGGAACCGGAAAAGCCGTTTTTCCCGCCGCACCTCCGGGAGATTGGCCCATAACTTGATCGCCCGCAACTGTCACAACTATTTCATTGTCCGAAAACGGAGTGTAAGTTGTTCCCCAATCAGGATTGTAACGGCCGATTCCCGATTGCACGTAGGCACTATTGAGATGAGAAATAGATAGACGTTGATTTGTTGGAGTAATCAACGTTTCTTGCAACGTCAAACGATTGATGACAAATTCACCTCGATCGTTCCACGCGATCGCCCCGCGATTCAAAATCGGCCCGGAAAGCCATTTATTGTTCCGCCGAATTGCCCCTAATGCCAACCGATTAATGCGATTGAAAAACCCGGCATTAATCGCAGCCGCTGTTCCCGAAAGTTCGGCTGTTTCCAATAGAGGTGCAGTGCCTTTGTCTGTCGGCGGATTACTGAGAAGTGGTCTAATTTTTACTCCGGCTTGGCGCGGATTAACTTCTAGCGAAAATACTGGAAAACGCGCAGTTCCGATGTTTTGATACTGTTGTCGCCACCGGATTCCCCGCGCCCAAAGAATGTCTTTTTCTACTAGGGAATCAGGCCGAATGTCGATCACTAATCGATTCGGATTTCCCAGGCTCAAAACTTGGGGCCGCCAACCTAAAGGTATTGCGACTTTGACTTTGGTTTGAGTGCCTGCTGGTTCGACTTTTAGTGATAGTAATTGTTTGCTGGTTTGAAACGTGCGCTGAATTATCGCGGGTGCGATTTTGGCATCGATCGCGATCGACCATTCTTGACCGATTATTGGCTTTAAGGGCGCTATTTGCAGCGATACTGTCGGTTTGGTCGGGTCGTCTGGTGTTTCGAGGTTTGGCGCTGTGGGGGTTCTAGGCTGCGAAATACTGGGCTTTGTGGGGTCGTCTGGGGTGTCTCTGGGTGCGGGTGTGGGAGACGAGCTCGGTTTATCGACAATGTTAACTTGCCACGGGGTGGGGCGATCGAGATCGATAACAATGCGATCGCCCCATTCTCTCTGGGCTTGCTGAATTCCAGTCACATTTGCCACAGGAGATGTGATTCTCAAAGTATTTCCATCGGCTGATATCTGCCAACCGCTAAGTCTGGCAAAATCTGTGACATCTAAGTAACGATACTGACCCTGCGATCGCGTTGCTAAGCTTTGAGTCTCGGTTAAAGATACCGAAAACCACTGTACGGGCTGTTTGGTATGATCTGCTGTATTCAGTAAATCCACTCCGGCAGATTGCATTAAGCCAATGTCGGCAATCCAAGTTCGGATGTTCGCAGAATTGCTGTTTGTTGGCTGTTGAGTCCAAGCTAGGGGAATGATGCGATCGTTGAGAGAGATTTGGCGGCCGCCTTTGATTGTGGCAACGTTCTCCGCAACAGGCAAGATGCCTGTTCCACAATACTTGAAATTTGTTGTGGGGTGGGCATCTTGCCTGCCCGTAGCATCCATCAGCCCAGCCTTCTCACTCTCTGCTTTCCCCGCAAGATTCCAGACTAAACATAGTGCGATCGCCAGTATGGGCGAAATCGAGACTCTACTGTGCATTTTTTTGACCTCTGCAAACTTCAAACCATTAACCATCAAAAACGCCGGCCATACAGCACAACGGTGAAAATTTCTAATTTTATTGATCAACTTAATTTCTTTGGCTGTGTAGTTGGCTGTAGTTAGCTGCATAATATTAAGGCAGGGTTTCATTGGTTGTGCAGCGCTGCAAGACCGATGGAGGGGACTCAGTAAAAAAAAACACAAAACTCGATCGCCTGCAATTTATCTGGTTGCGAGGCGGCGATTTTCAAAAGAATAACTGTTCGATCACAGCAGTGTATTCTTTGACACATCTCGGAGGCGATTCGATCGAGATAATTAAGCATCTGCAAACAGGGTTTCAGAGCTAGGTACTGGCAGGATCAATGTAAATTTTTATCAAATCTGCTGGCTTTTGGCTGTTTGAAGGCTTGGACGATTCCCACAGATGGGCGGCCTTCTGTTTTCAAGCTATAACGAATCAACCACACAATCACCGAAATAGTATTCAATCAACATGGGCAACACGAGCGATCGAAATCAAAATCAAAATCAGAGTCATCGAGGAATTCCTTATGCTGGTCAAAGCTGGCTAATCGAAGAAAGAGATGCTTGCGGTGTGGGCTTTATTGCCAACCAAAATGGTGCAGCTACTCACTCCTTAATCGAAAAAGCTCTACCAGCCTTAACTTGTCTAGAACACCGTGGCGGTTGCAGCGCTGACCAAGATTCAGGTGATGGTGCTGGTTTGATGACCGCGATTCCTTGGGAATTGTTCCATTCTTGGTTCGCAGAACAAGGTATTCAGCCTCCCGCCCAGGAAAAATGCGGAGTCGGAATGCTGTTTCTGTCCAGGGATGAAAACCAAGCGGCGATCGCGCGGCATATGGTTGAGGAAATTCTGTTAGAACGCGGGCTGACACTGCTGGGATGGCGCAAAGTTCCCGTCGATGCGTCTGTTTTGGGCCCGCAAGCGCTAGAAAATCAACCTCAAATCGAACAAGTAATCGTTAGTTCACCGCAATTACAGGGCGACGAACTCGATCGGCAGTTATTTCTGGCCCGCCGCGCGATCGGACACGCATTATCCCATCGCCCCGACTTCACTCGCCAAGACTTTTACTCTTGCTCTTTATCCAGCCGCACGATCGTCTACAAAGGAATGCTGCGATCGGCCGTATTGGGAGAATTTTACCTCGACCTGAAAAATCCCGCCTACAAAAGCGCCTTTGCAGTATATCATCGACGCTTCAGCACCAACACCATGCCCCGCTGGCACTTAGCTCAACCGATGCGCTTGCTGGGACACAACGGCGAAATCAACACGCTCTTGGGCAATATTACCTGGATGAAGGCGCGACAAGCCAATTTAGCTCACCCGAATTGGAGTCAAGCCGATCTCAACACGTTCAACCCAATTGTCAATTCAGAAAGCAGCGATTCGGCAAACTTGGACAACGTGATGGAACTGTTGGTGCACTCCGGCCGTTCTCCCCTAGAATCCTTGACTATTCTAGTTCCTGAAGCTTACAAAAATCAGCCAGATTTAGCTCCCTATCCCGAAATTGTCGATTTTTATGAGTATTACAGCGCCATTCAAGAACCTTGGGATGGCCCCGCATTGCTGGTATTTAGCGACGGGAAACAAGTAGGTGCTACGCTCGATCGCAACGGTTTACGCCCGGCCCGTTACTGCATTACTAAAGACGGTTTGGTAATTGTCGCCTCCGAAGCCGGTGTAGTCGATATCGACGAAGCAGATATTGTCGAAAAAGGCCGTTTGGGGCCAGGACAAATGATCGCAGTCGATCTACAAACTCAGGAAATTCTCAAAAATTGGCAACTCAAACAGCGGATTGCGAAGCGACATCCCTACGGTGAATGGTTGCAAAAAAATCGCGAAACCTTGGAACCACAACCTTTTGCCGAAACCGCAACCCTCGACTCTCAAACGCTGTTAGCCAGTCAAATTGCTTTTGGCTACACCGCCGAAGATTTGGATATGGTAATCGTCGAGATGGCGAGTTCCGGGAAAGAACCGACTTTCTGCATGGGAGACGACATTCCCTTGGCTGTGTTGTCAGAAAAGCCTCAGTTGCTGTACAACTATTTCAAACAGCGGTTTGCTCAAGTCACAAATCCGCCCATCGACCCCCTGCGCGAGGGGATGGTGATGTCTCTGACGGTGAATATCGGGCTGCGGGGTAATTTATTGCAAGCAGTGCCGGAAAATGCCAAGCTACTCAAAATAGATTCTCCTGTACTCAACGACGCTGAACTGTCTTTCTTGAAAGAGCAAAAGTCTTTCCCCGCAGAGGTTCTATCAACGGTTTACAAAATTGATGGTGGCCCGGAAGGTCTTAAATCCGCAGTAGCTCAACTTTGTCAAAAAGCAGCCGATTCAGTGCGATCGGGCGCTAAGATTTTGATTCTGAGCGATCGAGTTGCGAAGGAAGAAGGAAGTTCGGCAACGGATTTTGTAACGGATGTAACGGATGTCAAGAAAAAGGAAGAAGGGGACGAAATATCTTCTGTTGGTTTGAGTGCAGAATCCACTTATATTCCACCTTTCCTAGCAATTGGTGCGGTTCACCACCACTTGATTCAGGAAGGGCTGCGGATGCAAACTTCCCTAATAGTCGATACCGCCCAGTGTTGGAGCACTCACCATTTTGCTTGTTTAATCGGTTACGGTGCAGCCGCTGTTTGCCCCTATTTGGCCCTCGAAAGCGTGCGGGCTTGGTGGGCTGACAGCAAGACTCAAAACTTGATGAAACATGGCAAAGTTCCCAATATTACGGTGACGGAGGCTCAAGCTAAATACCGCAAAGCGGTGGAAAATGGGCTGCTGAAAATCATGTCGAAAATGGGGATTTCCATGCTGTCTAGCTATCAAGCAGCGCAAATCTTTGAGGCGATCGGAATTGGCGGTGATTTGCTCGATTTGGGCTTCAAAGGCACTGTTTCTCGGATTGGCGGTTTGACTGTGGCGGAACTAGGCCAGGAAGTGATGTCTTTTCACTCTCAGGCTTTCCCGGAATTGAACGCTAAAAAGCTGGAAAATTACGGCTTTGTTCAATATCGGCGCGGTGGCGAATATCACATGAATAGCCCGGAAATGGCCAAGGCTTTACACCAGGCTGTACGGGCGAATGGCCATTCGCCCCTACAGGATCAGGAAGGAAGAAGGGAAGAAGGAAGCAAGGGTGGTAACTCAGAAAATGTTGCCGAACCAAAAATGACACCAATTGGTGACAAAAATTCTGAAACGGCTTACGATCACTACGAGGTTTACAAGAAACAGCTTGAAACTCGCCCGGTGACTGCTTTACGGGATTTAGTGGACTTTGCGAGCGATCGCCCTTCGATTCCCATTGAAGAAGTAGAATCTGTAGCAGATGTTGTCAAGCGGTTCGCCACTGGCGGAATGTCCCTCGGTGCTCTATCCCCCGAAGCCCACGAAACATTAGCCATTGCGATGAACCGCATCGGCGGCAAATCCAACTCCGGCGAAGGCGGGGAAGACCCGAAACGATACAATGTGCTAAACGATGTGAGTGAGGCTGGTTTCTCACAAACTCTACCTCACTTGAAAGGTTTGCAGAACGGCGATACCGCATCGAGTGCCATCAAACAGGTAGCTTCCGGGCGTTTCGGCGTGACTCCAGAGTACCTGATGAGCGCCCAACAAATTGAAATCAAAGTGGCCCAAGGTGCGAAACCGGGAGAAGGTGGCCAATTACCAGGGCCGAAAGTGAGCGAGTACATTGCTTACTTGCGCCGATCGAAACCGGGTGTCACACTGATTTCGCCGCCTCCTCACCACGACATTTATTCGATCGAGGATTTGGCACAGTTGATTTTTGACTTGCATCAAATCAATCCGAAAGCGGGAGTTTCCGTCAAGTTGGTATCCGAAGTCGGTATCGGTACTGTCGCCGCTGGCGTCGCTAAAGCCAATGCTGATGTGATTCAAATTTCCGGCCACGACGGCGGTACCGGTGCTTCTCCACTTAGTTCGATTAAGCACGCAGGTTCTCCGTGGGAACTCGGATTGACAGAAGTTCACCGGGTATTGATGGAAAACAAATTGCGCGATCGAGTTTTACTCCGCGTTGACGGTGGCTTCAAAACAGGCTGGGACGTGATTGTAGGCGCTTTGATGGGCGCTGAAGAGTATGGGTTCGGCACCGTGGCAATGATTGCTGAAGGCTGTATTATGGCTCGCGTTTGCCACATGAATACTTGTCCTGTCGGTGTTACCACGCAGAAGGAAGAGTTGCGGAAGCGTTTCCCCGGTACACCGGAACACGTGGTCAATTTCTTCTACTTTGTCGCCCAGGAAGTGCGGAGTTTGTTGGCGAAATTGGGTTATAAGTCGATCGCAGATATTATTGGCCGCGGCGATTTGCTGACAATGCGGGCTGGGGTGAAGTTGACGAAAACTCAAGGGATTAATTTGGATTGTTTGACCAAATTACCTGATACTAAGACCGATCGCACTTTCTTGATTCACGGCGACGTACACACCAACGGGCCAGTGTTAGATGATGATTTGTTGGCGGATGCTGAGATTCAAAGCGCGATCGCCAATCAAACCAGTGTTAGCAAGAGTGTAAAATTGGTGAATACCGATCGCACTGTGGGCGCAAGAATCAGTGGTGCGATCGCCAAGCAATACGGTAACACCGGTTTTACTGGACAAATTACCCTCAACTTTACTGGTACTGCGGGTCAAAGTTTCGGCGCATTCAATTTACCGGGAATGACATTGGTACTTGATGGCCAAGCTAACGATTACGTTGGTAAAGGAATGCACGGCGGTGAAATAATCATCAAACCGCCGGCTGATGCGACTTATGATGCTTCCGAAAATGCGATCGTCGGTAACACTTGTTTGTACGGCGCGACAGGGGGAATTCTGTTGGCTGCGGGTAAAGCTGGCGAACGGTTTGCGGTGCGTAACTCGATGGCGAAAGCAGTCATTGAGGGTGCGGGAGATCACTGCTGCGAGTACATGACTGGCGGCGTCATTGTCGTATTAGGAAAAGTCGGCCGCAACGTCGGCGCTGGAATGACTGGCGGCTTGGGTTATTTCCTCGATGAAGATGGCAATTTCCCAGCTCACGTCAACGGGGAGATTGTCAAGATGCAGCGCGTTTGTACGGCCGCTGGGGAAGCGCAATTGAAGGAGTTGATTGAGGCTCAGCGCGATCGGACTAACAGCAAGAAAGCTGAGAAAATCTTAGCAAATTGGGCCGAATATTTGCCGAAATTCTGGCAAGTTGTGCCGCCAAGTGAAGCCAATTCGCCGGAGGCTTCCGAACAAAAGATTGCTGTGGAAGTTTAATTTTCCAGTTGGTTAAATAGATGAGGGGCGACGCGAGTTCTGCCCCTTTTTTAATGAATCTTAGGAATGAGAATTAAATAACATTGACTTCTGTAGGTTGGGTTGAAGCATGAAACCCAACATTCCCAGGGTGTTGGGTTTCGTCCCACGGGCCCAACCTACACAGGTTATTTAATCTGCGATCCTTAATAATGCCGTTTCCCTACAATATTATTTTCGGTAGGGACACGGCACTGCCCATTGGTGTCAACTTAAGCAGTTGACTCCCAAATTTCTCGCTCGATGGCGGCATTGTCCCGGTGCCGCTTTCGCTCTTGTTTAATCAGACCCAACATTTTATGATGCTCGACTAAGTAGGTGACTGCATCTGTCATTTTACCCCTTAATAAATAATGTGAAAAATGATATAATCCACGAAATACCATCTCTACTGAAATGCGTTCTTTGGGTTGACCTAACTCCACGGCTACTGATGAACATAAATCATTGATAACTGCATAAAATATCCAAGTAGCATAGACTTGAATTTCTACCCCATTATTTCCACCCACCCATAAATAAGATAACCCTAGCAAACGTTTGGTAAGTAAAAATGCCTCTTCTACTCTCCAGCGACGGCGATACAATTCGCATACCTGTCTTGCCGATAATTTTTGTGGGTTTTTTACATTCGTAAGGTAGTAGTACCAAGTTTTCCCCCATAATACAGATACTAAGCGAACCTGATGATTGCAGGGGTTCGAGCGGTACAGCCCCATTTTTATTATTTCATCTTTATACAGGGTTCCACTCGATAATGTACGGATAACGACCTAGGCTGTTTTCTTTCTTAGCCTCGTTACGAAAAACTTTCCACTATCAGTAAAAGCATCAAACCACTACACCTCGACGCAGGTCTGGATTACCCGATCGCCCTGGACCTTTTCGGCTCATAAAATTGAGTGCCTATGTCACACTCTGATACTTGGTCTGATTTTAACCCCGCTTGAGTGCCAGCCGCGCAAGTGAGTTGTCGTATTAAGCGATCGTCACAAAATTGCTCGTGCGATCGCATCCTAAATTTCTTAAGTTGACACCAATGGGCAATGCCGTCTCCATACCCCAAAATAATCTTGTAGGGACACGGCATTGCTACTCCAACATAATATTGTAGGGACACGGCAATGCCGTCTCCCTACTCCAACATAATATTGTAGGGACACGGCATTGCCGTGTCCTGTGTGCGTTAGTTGTGCTCTCTTCGTGTATATTTGTCAAAAAGTATAGGGATATTGAAAAATGACTAAGATGCGGATAGGGCTGTTATTCGGCGGGCGATCGGGGGAACATGAAGTATCAATTAGTTCGGCAAGGGCGATCGCGCGAGCCCTCGCTTCTGACGAAAACGCTACCAAATATGAAGTCCAGCCATTCTATATCCAAAAAGACGGCCGCTGGCTGTCGGGAAACATACCTCAACAGGTATTAGAATCAGGAAAACCCCTGGAAATAGAACAAAAAGCAGAAAATGAGTCTCCTTTATCTCGCGAATTTCCTAGTTTTAATGCAGTAGATGTTTGGTTCCCGGTTCTGCACGGTCCGAACGGTGAAGACGGTACGGTGCAAGGGTTACTGAAGTTAATGCAAATTCCATTTGTCGGTTCCGGGGTTTTGGGTTCGGCGATGGGAATGGATAAAATTGCGATGAAAATGGCTTTTGCTCACGCAGGTTTGCCGCAGGTAAAATACATCGCTGTCAATCGTTCCCAAATTTGGTCAAATCCTTGTGTTTTCCCAAAACTGTGCGACCAAATTGAGGAAACTCTGGGTTATCCTTGCTTTGTGAAACCTGCAAATTTGGGTTCGTCTGTGGGAATTTCAAAAGTGCGATCGCGCACCGAATTAGAAGCAGCCCTCGACAGCGCCGCCAGTTACGACAGGCGAATTATTGTGGAAGCGGGTGTGATAGCTAGAGAATTAGAATGTGCTGTTTTGGGTAACGATAATCCTCAAGCTTCAACTGTGGGAGAAATTAGTTTTAATAGCGATTTCTACGACTACGAAACTAAGTATACCCAAGGGCAAGCAGATTTGTCAATTCCGGCAAAGGCAAGTAGTGCTATTATCTCAAAAATTCAAGACATGGCAGTGCAAGCATTTTTAGCTATAGACGGAGCAGGTCTAGGGCGAGTAGACTTTTTCTACGTTGAATCTACAGGGGAAGTTCTGATTAATGAAATCAATACTTTTCCTGGCTTTACTGCTACGAGTATGTATCCCCAACTTTGGGAAGCTTCGGGCATTTCTTTCTCCGAATTAGTAGACCGTTTAATTCAATTAGCTTTAGAAAGACACGGGGATAAATCTTGAATCGCCAATCTTAAACCGCGAACTGCTAACAACAAAAAATAAGTTATTCCGCAGGTTCTATAGCCTTTCTCAGAAAGATGAGGTACGATCAAGAATTGGTAATAGGTAATTAGTAATTGGTAATGCCCTGTTTGGCCGATGCCCGATGCCCGATGCCCGATGCCCGATGCCCCATTACCCTGTACCTCACCTAACTGAGAAAGGCTATATATCCGTACCTGCGGAAACGAGATAACATGGTTATGGAAGTCAGCTTCTGTCTATAAATTAAATGAGACCTTTGACTAAATTACCGCAGTGGTGGACTTATGGACTCTTATTTCCCCTAGCGATACTCAACTGCTGGTTAGCCCTCCTAGTCTTTGAATATTTTCGCGCTCTGATTACTGTTTTGGTCATCGCTACAGTGCTGTCTTTTTTGCTAGATTACCCAGTCCGGTTTCTGTGCAAGTATGGGATGAAGCGCGATCGCGCAGTTTTGTCAGTATTATTTGTTACTTTATTCGTACTGGTGGTTTTAGGTGTCACTCTCGCTCCGATTCTGCTGAATCAACTCACTGAATTTGCAACCAGATTGCCGACTTGGATAGTTTCTGGAACCGAACAGATGGAAGCGTTCCACAAGTGGGCGGAAAATCGCAATCTACGCATTGATGTTAGGGGTTTGACTACTCAATTGAGCGATCGACTTTCGGCTCAATTACAGTCTCTAACCGGCGAAATTCTCAAATTTGGCTTGGGTGCGGCAGACAGTATTTTGAACTTCCTACTAACAATAGTCCTGACATTTTACTTACTTTTGCATGGCGATAAAGTGTGGGAAGGTTTGTTTAAGTGGTTTCCCCCCAAGCTGAGTGTTCAATTGCGGGAATTGCTGCCACGAAGCTTTCACAATTACTTCGTTGGGCAGGCAACTTTAGCGGGTTTGATGGGACTTTCAATGACTGTTGCCTTTTTAGTTTTGCGAGTTCCCTTCGGGCTACTATTTGGTTTGGGTGTGGGTGTAATGACTCTAATTCCGTTTGGAGCACCTTTTAGTATTTGGATTGTCAGTTTGCTAATCACGCTGAACAATTTTTGGCTCGGAGTTACAGTTTTGGCTGTCGCTACAGTTATCGATCAAGTCATTGAAAATGCGGTTGCTCCTCGTCTAATAGGCAGTTTTATCGGTCTCAATCCTGTGTGGATTTTAGTTTCGTTGCTGGTAGGAATTAAGGTGGGTGGAGTAGCAGGTTTGTTGGTTGCGGTGCCGATGGCCGGTTTTATTAAGAATGCTGTTGATACTTTGCAAACTTCGAGGAATCAGTCGAGTGAGAATGTAGGAGAGGGATAATAGTTTTGAGTTGAGGGATTGGGCATTGGGCATTGGGCATTGGGCATTGGGCATTGGGCATTGGGCATAATTGTAGGTTGGGTTGAGGAACGAAACCCAACATGGACGGGGCTTTGTTGGGTTTCCGGGGCTTTGTTGGGTTTCACTTCGTTCTACCCAACCTACATAGATTTGTTGGGTTTTAGCCTTAACTGAACGATATTGAGTTATTGGTAACAACTAACCAATATCAATAACAACTGACTTCTGATTTCCTGATATAAAGATTTCGTGACTAATGCGGAATATCTGGGGGAGCTACCGTAGTCTTTATTATCGAAGCGTGTGGTCCGATCGTTCAGTGCTGCCTGATCTCGATTTCTCGAAATCTCTGCTACAAAGCCGAAGACAGAATCTGTTTGAGATAGCGTGGTTTCTACCCCACGGTGTAGGGTAAATCCCACCGGGCGAACACATCTGAAAAATGCTTCAATTTAACTTAAAGAGCCTTTGGTTCTAACTTAATTGAATAGGTGTTACAAATGAAAAACGATAATTATAATTCTCGCTCTGACTCCAACCAAATCAATGTTACGGAAAGCAAAAATATGCCTAATCAAACTCAGCATCATCGCACTTTATCTTTGCCGAAAAAACTGGCTTTTTTATCCCTAATTTTGCTCGGCTCCACCGCAACTGTTGGGTGCAATGCCCTAACTTCCCAAGTGCCGGGGAGTTCTAATGCTATCAAAGGTGAAACCTCCAGTCCAGCGCCAATTTCCGCAGCACCTGTAAATATACTGCCTTCTCAAGACTCTAATTTTGTGACCAAAGTAGTGCAGCAAGTCGGGCCGGCGGTGGTGCGAATTAACTCATCTCGCACGGTGAAGAACCAAGTTCCAGATGAGATTCCCGAACAATTCCGTCGCTTCTTCGGTTCAGAATCTCCGATTGAGCAGCCAAATCGGGTAGAACGAGGTTCAGGTTCGGGTTTTGTTTTTGGTTCCGATGGCCGCATTTTGACTAACGCTCACGTTGTTGACGGTGCGGATACGGTGACGGTAAAACTGAAGGATGGGCGGGAATTTGTGGGCAAAGTTTTAGGTGTAGATACAGTTACTGATGTGGCTGTTGTTAAAATCGAAGCTAACAATTTGCCTGTGGTGAGTTTGGGTAAATCGGAAGAGTTACAGCCGGGAGAATGGGCGATCGCGATCGGCAATCCCCTCGGTTTAGATAATACTGTTACTGTGGGGATTATTAGCGCCACAGGTCGTTCCAGTTCTGATGTGGGTATTCCAGATAAGCGCGTCAGCTTTATTCAAACGGATGCTGCGATTAATCCTGGCAATTCTGGTGGGCCTTTGTTGAACCAACGTGGTCAAGTTATCGGCATGAATACGGCGATTATTCAAGGTGCTCAAGGATTGGGTTTTGCAATTCCGATCGATCGCGCGCAACAAATTGCCGATCAGTTAGTATCAACAGGGAAAGCCGACCATCCTTATTTGGGGGTTCGGATGTTGAGCATTACTCCCGAAGTCAAGGCAGAATTCAATAGAAATCCGAACACCAAATTGAGGTTGACTGAAGATAAAGGTGTGTTAGTTTTGGGAGTTGCGAAAAATTCTCCGGCGGCACAAGCTGGAGTTAGCGTTGCTGATGTGATCAAGAAAATTAATGGTCAAGAGGTGAGCGATGCTGGTAGCGTACAGCAAATTGTGGAGAAAAGTACAGTGGGTAGCAATATGCAGCTTGAGGTGATTCGCGGCGGAAAACCTGTGACTGTGGCCGTGAAAGCTGGTGCTTTTCCAGCGAGTCAGCAGCGGTAGAACCTCTCCGACAAAGAAACCGGGTTTTTTACCGAATCAGCGCGCCACAACCAAGTATTCTCGAAAAAACCCGGTTTCTGAACCCCCGTGCGTAAGTCCTATTGGTATAATTTACAAGGATTTATATTTGTTATTAAGAGGTAGAAACATGGCTCACCTTAATCGGCGGCGTCCTGAAAATATTAGTGGTAACTTTTATGTAGACAGTACCTGCATTAGCTGCGATACTTGTCGGTGGATGGCGCCGGAAGTATTTGTTCAAGTGGGAGAACAGTCGGCGGTTTACCAGCAGCCAACTAATGATACAGCAGAAAGGCGATCGCTCGCAGCTCTTTTGTCTTGTCCCACAAGTTCGATCGGCACTGTTGACAAACCGAAAAATATCAAGGAAGTTCAGCAAAGTTTGCCCGCAATCGTAACAGAAAATATCTACCACTGTGGCTACCATTCAGAGAAATCCTACGGCGCAGCTAGCTATTTAATTGTCCGCCCAGAGGGCAATATTTTGGTGGATTCTCCTCGTTTTGTGCCACCGCTAGTTAAAAATATGGAAGCAATGGGGGGGATTCGCTATCTGTACTTGACTCACCGGGATGATGTGGCAGATCATCAACAATACCGCGATTATTTTGGGTGCGATCGCATTTTGCATACTGACGAAATTAATGCGGATACTCGCAGTGTAGAAATTCAATTGTCGGGAAACGAACCGCATCAAATAGCAGATGACTTGTTGATTATTGCAGTACCGGGGCACACGCAAGGTCACACAGTTTTACTTTATAATAATAAGTTTTTGTTTAGTGGCGACCATCTGGCTTGGTCGGATAATTTGCAGCAGCTAATTGCTTTTCGCCAAGTCTGCTGGTACTCTTGGGAGGCACAAATCAAATCGATGCAGAATTTGGCTAATTATGAGTTTGAGTGGGTGTTGCCGGGACACGGCCGCAGGTATAATGCCGATCGCGAAACAATGAGCAATCAAATGCAAAAGTGTGTTGCTTGGATGCTCGATGCTTAATGCGATCGGATTCAAAACTCCGAGTCAGCCAGATTCAGTTGACCCCGGTAGCCAGTGAAAATTCGACTGCCATCTTTGAGAATATGAATCTCCATCTGATCGCTCGCCCAAGTGAGTTGATCCTGAAGCGCCGGATTGAAAAGATGCACCCGCTGGTTGCTGGAAGAAACGAGAGAATCGGGTGAGTTGACTGCCAAAGACTGCACATAAGCACCATCGATTAAAATATCGAGTTGTTCCAGCAAGTTCTCAACACCGGCGGGCCCCTGTTCCGATCGCAATTGTTCTAACGTGAAACCAGTAAACGACATAACATTCAATCCTGCTGCTTTGACTTGGCGTGCCAAATCTGCCAAAGCTGGAGCTTGCCAGAAAGGTTCTCCGCCCGAAAAAGTGACACCCTGGTTGCGAGGGTTCCTGAGAATCTGCTGAACAAGAACATCAACGGCAATTAGTTGATTAATCTCAAAGGACCAGGAAGCCGGATTAAAGCAGTCCGTGCACTCCCGCAGACATCCTTGCACCCAGAGCACGGCTCGACAACCGGGCCCATTCACTTCCGACTCGTCTACATATCCCATGATGTTGAGATAGCCAGGGGGAATGTCTAAAAGCTGAACATAGGGGTTTGTTTTGTGAGGTTTCATGGGTTCTCTCTCTCTAGTTTTAATAATGGGTAAGCTGTTCGGCATTTAAACTTAGGGGCGTAGGGTGCGTAGGGGCTCTCTTGCCAAGAGCCCGTACAAGGCGTTTCCCATGTATAGTCAGTGTGTAGGGGCGAATGGCCATTCGCCCCTACTGACGCACCCTACATGGATAGTTAGTGGTTTAAATGCTCCACAGCTTATTGACGCAGAAACCGGGTTTTTGGTCTCTGATGCGTAAATCCTGTTGTTGATTCTAAGATGTAGCATTTTGAGTCGGTGGCATCACCACCTTTCGGGCGACACCCAATTTCTTTAACAACCAAATTGCCCACCAAGTCGGATCATACTCCCACCAGCGCCAGCCCGCCTTAGCAACATTAGGATGAGCGTGGTGGTTATTGTGCCAACCTTCGCCATAGGTGAGAATGGCCGCCCACCAAAGATTCCGGGAATTGTCCTTTGTGTCAAAAGTCCGGTATCCCCACAAGTGAGTAACCGAGTTAATAAACCAGGTACTATGCCACAGCAAAACAGCTCGGACAAACATACCCCAGATCACAAAAGACCATCCCCCCAGTGCATACAGCAGTAGCCCCAAGGGGATTTGCAGCAGCAAAAAGTTGCGATTCAGCCAGCAATAAAATCGATCGCGTACCAGATCGGGAGCAAACCGCTGATACCGTTCATAGTCGAAGAATTCTGAATCGGGGTAGAAAATCCACAGCATATGGCTCCACCAGAACCCCCGACGCGCAGAATAAGGATCTTTATCCACATCCTCGGTATAGGCGTGGTGTAGCCGATGACCCGCCACCCAGAAAATTGGCCCCCCTTGCAAAGCAAAAGCACCGATCAGGGCGATCGCATATTCCACCCATTTAGGCACCTGAAAACTGCGATGACTCAATAGGCGGTGATAGCCCAAACAAATACCAATACTGCCAAATAACCAGTGCAAAAAGAGAGTTATACCCACGGCTGACCAAGAGAAGCACCAGGGGGCTAACAGCGCGAGGGCATGAATCGTGGTGAAAAAGAAGACCGCAGTCCAATCCAGCGGAGATCGAGTCAGAGTTGTTTGCATTACAAAAATCTCAAATGGCTTTGGAAAAAGTTTTGGTTCCGCGATCGCCCATACGATCGCCCAGGTAAGCATCAAACACCGATGCAATATTGCGAATTAGCAATCGCCCGATCGCAGTTACTTCAATGCCATCGCCCCAACGTTTGATTAACCCATCGGCTTCTAAGGGAGCGAGTTTGGGAAGTTCCTGGGCGAAATAGTCATTGAAATCGAGATCGAAGCCGAGATGATATTTTTCTTCCAAATCCGGCACCGACAGTTGGAATTGACACATCAATTCCATGATGACTGTGCGCCGAATCAGATCGTCCTGATTGAGTCGAACACCTTTTTCGATCGGCAATTCACCTGCATCGATCGCCCGATAAAAATCTTTCAATCCCTTGTGGTTTTGGGTATACACATCCTGCAACATACTGATCGAAGTCATGCCAAAGCCCAACAGATCCGATTCCGGCTTAGTTGTATAACCCTGAAAATTCCGATGGAGTTGCCCAGCTTGTTGCGCGATCGCCAGTTCATCATTCGGCTTAGCAAAGTGATCCATGCCAATAAACACATAGCCATTTTGCGTCAGTTGGGCGATCGAGTTTTGCAGAATCTCCAGCTTTTCGGCCGCATCCGGCAAAGCAGATTCCGGCATGAGTTTCTGAACCGGTTTAATCCAGGGAACATAGGCAAAATTAAAGACGGCAATGCGATCGGGATTTAATTGCAAAGTCTTCTGTACCGTTTCCTGGAATGTTGCTTCTGTCTGGAAAGGTAAGCCGTAAATCAAATCCACATTCACACTTTCAAACCCGGCTTCCCGAATCCAATCCATCACATCAAACAACATCGCTTCGGGCTGCACCCGATTGATTGCTTCCTGCACAATAGGATTAAAATCCTGAATGCCAAAGCTAATCCGATTGAAACCTAATTGTCGCAGAAATAGAATGTATTCGCGATCGATATAGCTAGGATTAATTTCGATCGATATTTCTGCCGCGTCATCGAACCGAAAATATTGATTGAACTGATTCCAGAGAAACTCTACCTGAGTGCGATCGAGATAATTGGGAGTGCCACCACCCCAGTGCAACTGATGCACCAGCCGATCGGCATCCACCAAACCAGCAACTTGGCGAATTTGACGAGCGAGATAGCCTAAATAGGGTTCTGCTACCTCCTTGCGCTGAGTGATGATAGTATTGCAGCCACAGAAATAACAGGGCGTTTCACAAAACGGAATGTGACAGTAAAGCGACAAAGGAGTTTGTTTGTGATTGCCGACAGCGATCGCGGTTTGAAATGCGTTGCGATCGAAATCAGTGCTCAACTCCGTAGCAGGTGGATAGCTGGTATAGCGAGGTAAAGGCTGATTGTATGTACTCAACAATGCAGCATCAAATTCCACCGTTTGTGATAAGTGTTTCATTAACTAATGTATCCTTCTGTTGTTGTGTAGGGGCAATCTCTCCCATAATTGTTGTGGAACAGGCATCCTGCCTGTTCTTGACTATCTTTTTGGGAGACATCCATTTTAGAGATACGATCGATCTTGTTTTCCTTGCGCGCTCTACTTCGCCACAGATTCTCGCCCAGCACCATGCCCGTGGCGTTCCGTACTACCAGGGCGATCTTGCCGAGTCAGCAAATCAAAAGTATGTTCCCCGATCGCAGCTTTCACATCAGCTTCTAGTTCGTGCATCACATCTTGGTTGAGGGTAAATGCCACATTTGCTTCTGCGACAATTCGTTCGATCGTGTCAGCATCCACCGGAAACCCATCCAGAGTTTGGCGATAGCGTTCCTTAAATACCCGCCTTGCTTCCGGTGTCGAGATTTGGGAAAATTCATAAAAATCAGTTCCCCCATCCGGCGGCAGAGACAACGCCCCTCGAATCACATTTTTCAAGCTTTGTCCTCCCGACAAATCACCCATATAGCGAGTATAGGCATGGGCAATCAGCAACGCCGGATCGGTTTCTGAGAGGGTTTGAATGCGATCGCGATACACACAACCCGCTGGCGAAGCCGTAATTTCCTCCCGCCAATTTTCACCATAATAAAACACCAAATCGCGAACCAGATTCTCAGTGCGATTTAACTCAGGGAAATAGAGAGTCCCGATAATCGGGTCGTTGACATGACTCTGCAAAGCCGTTTCTAAGGCGCTGTAGACAAAGTACAAATCGGCAAATAGTTTACGCAAAGGTTCCCGTTCCACAATGCCTTTCAAAAAGCACTTCATAAACGCCGTATTTTCGGCCGTGGTGTGGGATTGCATCGTGCCTTCTCGGAGGCGAGTCGATAAATTAGTCATGATATTATCTCCTAATTAATCACAGTTCTGGAAGCTTCAGTATCAATCGAAGGCAACAAATAAAGGCGTAACAACTGCCACACGATCGCAACAATCCAAGGTAACTTTTGGCAAAACTGGATCGGGGCAGGACGCCCGTTACCAGAGATTTCTGCCAACTTTTGATTAGCGATCGCGCATTGCTCCAAACGAGGAAAGAATTCTGGATGGTCAGTATCTAAAACACTCGGAAACGCCCGTTTTGCCGTTTCATTAGTGTGATGAATCACCTGCTTATTATATTCCTGGGGGTCGAGGGCGATCGAATCATAAAATGTAGATCGTTCCAACACCGTCATAGTGTGGGTAGCAAACACCGTCAGTAAGAAAAAGCGGGCCCAGAGTCTTGCCTTCCAGCTATTCCAGAGTTGCGGCTGCGATCGCAACAAAGCCTTAAAGAAATCCCCATGCCGATTCTCATCCTGGCACCAACTATCAAAGTAGCGAAACAAAGGATAAATTCGATGTTCTGGATGTTGTTCAAGATGGCGAAACACCAAAATATAGCGCCAGTAGCCAATCTTTTCTGACAGATAAACCGTATAGATCACCCACTCTGGAGGGAAGAATGTGTAGGTACGATTTTTTGTTAAATAGCGCAGATCCAGAGACAACCCAAAATCTGCCATCGCCTTATTCAAGAAACCCGCATGGCGCGCTTCATCCCGTGCCAGTAGGTTAAAGGCTTCCGATAACAACGGTTGGCGATTCTTCAGTTTGCGGGAGAGTTCTTTGAACAACAGAAAACCCGAAAATTCCGAGGTACAGGAGCGCTCTAGAAAGTCAATAAATGCCTTTCGCGTTTCCCCATCAATGTGTTCCCAGCATTGGTTGAACTCATCATTTCGGACAAAATGGTGGCGGTTATAGTCGGCGCGCAATTCTGCTACAACCGCTTCTAATTCCACCTGCTGCCCAGACAGATCCATCTGGGCGACGGCATCAAAATTGGTGGTGTAAAACCGGGGTGTTAATAGAGTTTCTTGAACGGGTGCTTTAATGCCGGATGGTAGACCAGCCGAGTCTGATTTACTAATTGAACTGACCATAGGAGTGGAGAGTGGATTGTTCGGAATTGATGAATGTACACCACATTGCCTGAATCCGCGATCGCCCACAAGTCAGTTACCAGTGCTATCCTATAGTTACTAAAAGTAAAGCATTGAAGCCCATAGGACGTTTGAGCCATTTCTAAAGAAATATGGAAATTCTAGTGCAGACAAATTCAAAAAACTTTACACATATATTGAAGAGAATTTATGCTAGAGCAATGCGTGGAGGTGAAATGTCCGATTCAATTTGTGCTGGATTTGTTGGACAATAAATGGTCAATTTTGGTTCTACGCGAACTGTTTGGAGGCGCGAGGCGTACCCACGAATTACTCGCGGCGCTTCCGGGAATCAGCACCAAAAGCCTCACCCAACGCCTACGAGAGTTGGAAGCTCAAGGATTAGTCGATCGCCGTGTTTATGCCGAGATTCCGCCCCGTGTCGAATATTCCCTCACGCCCAAGGGGCACCAAATTCAACCAGTGATGGCAGCCCTGCATCAAGTAGGATCGCAGTGGCTGGGACAGGAGAGTTGTGTTTGTCCGCTGATCAACTCGGATGTTCGGGACGATCGCATGGACGCTTCAGGTCTAGTTTCAGATTAAGGATTTTGTAGGTTGGGTTAAGGCGAGAGCCATTGGTGTCAACTTAAGCCTGAAAGCCCTGAGAAATCTGGTTTTTACCTGAGTCTAGATCCCCCTAAATCCCCCTTAAGAAGGGGGACTTTGATCGGACTCTTGTCCCCCCCGAATGTAGGGGCGGTGCCCCCGTGCCCGCCCTCTTGGTTAGGGGG
>NZ_NXIB02000034.1 GCF_002412335.2 Tychonema bourrellyi FEM_GT703 | reverse complement strand
TCAGCAAATAGCCCAGCCTCACTGGTTTACTCTTTCGACAATTAATCCACCCTGCCTAGCCCCCCTTAAGAAGGGGGGGACAAGAGTCTTCTCAAAGTCCCCCTTCTTAAGGGGGATTTAGGGGGATCTGGACTCAGGTAAAAACGAGATTTATCAAGGCTTTCAGGCTTAAGTTGACACCAATGGGCACTGCCGTCTCCTCTATATCATTCCGGTGCAGCCGGAATTGATATCACGCGATGGTCTCCGCTGCCAGGGTGAAATAAAACGTACTACCTTGAGCAAGGGTAGATTCAAGCCAAATTCTGCCTCCGTGCCGCTCCACAATTTTGCGGGCAATCGTTAACCCTACCCCTGTGCCGCCACCGAAGTCATCTCGTCCATGCAAGCGACGAAAGATCTGAAAGATTTTGTCGAGATGCTGCTGCAATATCCCAATGCCATTATCACGCACGTAGAAGGTCAGGGGGTAAAGGTCAGAATTTTCTTCATTCCCGGAGATGAAACCAATTTCGATCCACTTGGAAGCTTTATCGTTGTATTTAATCGCGTTGCTGATCAGGTTGGTCAAGAGTTCATTCACCTGAGCCAGATCGCCCTCAATGCTGGGCAATGGTTGGGGAATCCGAAACTCGACTTCGTTTTGTGGGCGGGCAATAGTCAGAGTGGCGATCGTCTGATGCACCAACTCATCCAAATTCACCGTTTGCCGCATCAGTTCGGTGCGACCTAACCGCGAGAAATAGAGGAGCGAATTGATCAAATCTTCCATACGCTGAGTCAGCCGCACCAGAGTTTGCAGTTTCGCAATCCCATCCTCGTCGAGCACTTCTTCATAGTCCTCCATCAAGAAATTGGCGTAGTTGTGAATGCCCCGCAGCGGCTCTTTCAAGTCGTGGGAGGCAATGTAGGCAAAAGAGTCAAGGTCTTCATTGCTCCGCTGCAATTCAAAGTTCATCAATGACAGTTCATCTGCCTGTCGCAACACCACACCTACAATCAGGCTTCGCAGTTCAGCCACCGCTTCAATTTCACAGGGTTTCCAGGGCAGGGCACAGCCTTGCACCGTTTCCTGCCACAAGTCAAAGGATAGTCGCGGAGACATCCGCAAACTGCCATCCACCGAAACTTCTACAGGCTTGTTAGGGTTGCCGCCCCAATTCACGGTTTGCATCACCTCGGGACGAAACCACAGAATGTAATTGCGGTGAACTTTAGAAATTTCTAGAGCTAACACGCCACTGGCGATCGCCTTAAACGATTCAGCAGCAGGATAGTGTTTAGAGAGCGATCGGGTTTCAAACAAGCTGTTATGCAATTGAGGTTTAATCCAATCGAGTAAGGCGTGAACTGCTTCTTCTGATGGCGAAACGCCCACTTGAAAATACTGGTTGCCACTGCAAATCACCACTCCGGTGGCATTCACCAGATTCAGTAGTTGAGATTTCAGTTGCACCATGCCATCCAGCAAATTCTCAGCCTGAGACAATGCCTCGACAAATTGAGTTTGCAAAGACTTCAATTGCATTTTGTAGTCAATGTCCTCGCTGGCGGTTTTGTTCGTTAGTTCCACAGACATCACCTGCCCAATAAACTCGCAAACAGTGCGGATATTGTAGGGAACATATTTAGGCGACAAGTGATGGCAGGCGATCAATCCCCAGAGCTTTTGATCGTGCATTAGAGAAATGGACATAGAAGCATCCACGCCCATATTTTGCAGGTACTCTAGATGAATTGGCGACACACTTCGCAACACCGACAAACTCAAATCGAGCGGTTGATTAGTGAAGGGATTGGTCGCTGGAATTAAGGTAACGGGCTGGTAGCTGGTAGTTGGAATCAGCCGCAGCCAGTTGAGCGTATAGAGCTGTCTGGCTTGCTTAGGAATGTCGGAGGCTGGGTAGTGCAAATTCAGATAGGACGCTTCTTGATTGGTGTCTTCAGCAATGACACTGCCTGCCCCGTCTGGAGCGAATCGGTAAACCATGACGCGATCGAAGCCAGTGATCCGCCGGACTTCCTTAACCACGATCTGGGACATATTCAGCAACGTGGGTGCTTTTTGAATCCGAGTAATAGTTCCTTTTACCTGTTGATAAAAGTCAAAAAAGTCTGTTTTTCCCTTCGCTTTTTTTGGCTCCAATTCTAGTACAATGGCATCCTCTAAACGATGCACAATCCCATCAAAATAGATCGATTTATTCCGCCGTTTGATCGACAGGTTGAGGGGATTGATGCGCTCAAAATCCTCTGCCAGACATTGTTGAATCAGCTTAATCTGCTTGGCATCCAATAAGTCTGACAGCGGCTGGCCCAGCAACTCCTCCGGTTGGCGACCCAGCACTGCTTCGGTATTGCGGCTCACCTGAACGATTTCTAGGGTGGGATTGTGCAAAACCAGCAAAACCCCGTGCGGCTGAATCAGCCCTGGAATATGAATCGGTTCGCGATCGCAGTTAGTCAAATCAATTGTCATAGCAGTGTACGCTGCCCGTTGAGGGGTGCGGAATGTGGGTTGAAACCGCCGATCGACCTCAAAAATTTGAGATCAGTTTTCATTTTGTAGGTTGGGTAGAGCGATCGCGAAACCCAACTTAATCAATGACTGTTGGGTTTCGTTCCTCAACCCAACCTACACGATATCAATGACTGTTGGGTTTCGTGCCTCAACCCAACCTACACTATCAGCCGATCGACCTCAAAAATTTGAGATAAGTTTTTATTTTGTAGGTTGGGTAGAGCGATCGCGAAACCCAACACCAAATCATATCAAATCAAATCCGGTAGCATCGGAATTACAGCATATTTTATGTAATGTGGTACACATAATCTTGCGATCGCCCGTGTAAGGTGCGTCGCCCTCAAAAATCTGCAAGTTCTATCCAATATCTCGCAGCGACGCACCCTACAGATTCACTGCCGTGTCCGACTCATGATTATTTTGGGGTAGTCCAAGGGCACGGTGCGATGTCCTCCTCAAAAATTTGAGATAACTTATAGGTTATGGGTCAGATCCGGTTTTATTCTATTAATCGCCCTTCAATCAAACCTTATGTTCTGGAATTTTTTAAATAACCTATTATTCACCGCGAACTATATTCCTCACGGCCACTGTTACCTGTGGCAGAGAGAATTAGTCGGGCTCCACATAGTCTCAGACTCCGCGATCGCCCTATCCTACTACTCAATACCCCTATCGCTGCTTTATTTTGTCTTTCAACGAAAAGACTTGCCATTTCGCAACATTTTTTGGCTGTTCGGAGCCTTTATTCTCTCCTGCGGTACTACTCATGTGATGGAAGTTTGGACGCTTTGGCATCCTGTTTATTGGCTTTCTGGCAGCTTGAAACTGATGACCGCTTTAATTTCTGCTTACACCGCTTTAGCACTAATTCCTTTAATTCCCCAAGCATTAACTCTCCCCAGTCCCACTCACTTACAGACGATCAATCAAATACTGCAAACAGAAATAGCAGAACGCCAAAAAATTGCGATAACTTTGTTAGAATTGACGCAAGTGCAAAATGCGATTCTTAACAGCGCTAACTACACAATTATTTCCACCGATGCCGATGGTATAATTAAAACATTTAATCTGGCAGCCCAGCAACTTTTAGGCTATTCCTTAGAGGAAGTTGTGGGTAAATTAACACCCGAAATAATTCACGATCCTCTGGAGATGGAGCAGAGATCGGAAGTTCTTTCTCAAGAATTGGGAGTGAAAATCAAGCCGGGATTTGAGGTTTTTGTTGCCTTGGCGCGCCGGGGAATAGCTGACGAAAATGAATGGACTTACATTCGCAAAGATGGTTCGCGTTTCCCGGTGCTGCTGTCGGTGACTGCTTTATATGACAGCGAGGCCAATATTAACGGTTTTTTGGGCATCGCTCAGGATATTAGCGATCGCAAACAAGCTGAAAAAGAGCTGCGCGAACTCAATACTGCCATGCAAAATGCGGTGGAAGGCATTTCACGGCTAGATATTGAGGGACGCTACGTGAATGTTAATCGAGCTTACGCTCATAAATTTGGTTACGAACCAGAAGAAATGATTGGCATGGAATGGAAGCCGATCCTACATCCTGACGATGTTGAGATGTTGAGCTTAGCTTATCAGGAAATGCTAACTTTGGGAAAGGTAGAAGTTGAAGCTAGAGGTGTGCGGAAAAATGGGTCGTTTTTTTACAAGCAAATAACAATGGTAAAAGCTTGCGATAAAAAAGGGATCTTTAACGGATATCACTGTTTTATGAAAGATATAACTGAGCGCAAACTAACGGAAAGAGCGTTGCAGGAAAGTGAATCCAAGTACAGACAAATAGTTGAATTAGCAGAAGAAGGTATTTGGGTAATTGACAGCAATGCCCGCACGACTTACGTCAACCACGCAATGGCGAGAATGCTCGGCTATACTGAGTCAGAAATGTTCGGAGAATCGCTTTTTGATTTCATGGATGAAGAAGCCAAAAAGTTAGCCAATGATAATATTGATCGGCGCAAACAAGGAATTACTGAAAGACACGAGTTTAGACTAAAAAGTAAGGATGGTAAAGATGTTTGGACTTATATGTCTACCAGTCCAGTCATGGATGAAAAAGGTGATCTGCTGTCCTGTTGCGCCTTGGTTTACAATATTACAGAGCGCAAAGACTCAGAGCAACAAATGCTGCAACTTACTACTGATTTAAAGCGTTCCAATCAGGAATTAGAACAATTTGCTTATGTAGCTTCCCATGATTTGCAAGAACCGCTCCGAGCTGTTACCAGCTACACTCAATTGTTGGCCCAGCGCTATCAAGGTAATTTGGATACTAAAGCAGATAAATATATTAATTATGTTGTCGATGGTGCTTCCAGAATGCAGCAATTAATTAACGATTTATTGGCTTATTCGCGATTGGGAACGAGGGCTCAGGAATTTGATATAGCCGACTGCAACGCTGCTGTGGCTCAAAGTTTGTGCAATTTGCAAATTGCGATCGCCGAAAAGAATGCTATCATCACTTACGAATCCCTACCAACCGTGATGGCAGATGAATTTCAACTGGTGCAATTATTCCAAAACTTGATCGGCAATGCCATCAAATTCTGCCAAGATGTCCCCATAATTCATATTTCTGCTATCATACAAGATAATGAATGGCTGTTCAGTGTCCGTGATAACGGCATTGGCATCGACTCAGAGTATGCCGATCGCATTTTTGTCATTTTTGGGCGTCTGCACTCCCGTCGCGAATACTTAGGCACTGGCATAGGTTTGGCGATGTGCAAGCGAATTGTGGAACGCCACAGCGGACGGATCTGGGTTGAATCTCAGTCGGGAGAAGGAGCGACTTTTTACTTTACTATTCCGATCGTTAACAGTTGCAGCATCAAAGTTTAAATATTTTGTTTAGATCATCACAAGGATACGCCAATTATGAGCGCTCAAAGCCAAGTTAAACCAATAGAAATTCTGTTGATTGAAGATTCTCCCAGCGATGCGGATTTGGCAATGGAAGCCCTCAGCCACGGTAAAATATTGACTAACTTGCACTTTGTCGAGGATGGAGTAGAAGCGATCAAGTTTTTAAGAAAAAAAGCACCCTATATCACAGTACCGCGTCCCGACTTAATTTTGCTCGATTTGAATTTGCCCAAAAAAAGCGGTGTAGAAGTGCTGAAAGAAATTAAGACAGACCCAAATTTAAAACTAATTCCAGTATTGATTCTCACCACTTCAGCAGCCCAAGAGGATATTATCAAGTCCTACTCGCTGCACGCCAACTGTTACATTACGAAACCTGTAGATTTCTTACAATTTACTAACGTAGTTAGGTTAGTTGAGGAGTTCTGGCTAACAGTCGTTAAACTTCCTGTAATTTAATTGCTTGAGGAGTTCTGGTGGGCGGTGGTGACACTTGCCAAACTATAATTTTAAAGTTAAAAATAGAAGGAAAGCCCCAAAATTTCATAGGATATTTGCAGAGTTCATATCTGAGGAGAAATAACGTCAAAGTTATGTGGATTAAAATTCTGTTGGTAGAAGACAATCCGGCTGATGCTGATTTGCTTGCAGAACTATTAGAAGTATCTGTAGGAGTGGAGTGGGAACTTGTGTCTGTTGAGTTCCTGCATTCGGCGATCGCACATCTCAGCAAACAGCCCTTTGATATCGTCTTGCTTGACCTTTCTTTGCCCGACAGCCACGGTTTGGAAACCCTAACTCGCTTGCGAAAAGTTGCGCCAGATACAGCAATGGTGGTAATGACAGGCATGGATGATGAGGCCCTCGGACTGAAGTCAGTTCGCTTGGGCGCTCAAGATTACATAGTCAAAGGTCAAATTACTACTCAATTATTAGTACGGACGATCCGCTACGCTATTGAACGTTCTCAAACTTTTCAAATGCTCAGGGAAAGCGAGCGACGTTTTCGGGCGATTTTCAACTCATCGTTTCAGCTAACAAAGCTGCTGACTCCCGACGGAATTGTGCTGGAAGTGAACGAGACAGCTCTTGAGTTTACAGGAATGCAAGCGAAAAATATTATCGGCCACCCGATTTGGCAACAACCAATTTGGCAACAGTCACCAAATGCTAAAGAACAATTAAAAGAAGCGATCGCCAAAGCTGCTATGGGCGAGTTTTTTCGCAGCGAAATAGACTTATTAGGAAACGGCGGTCAAATTGTGACGGTTGATTTATCGCTCAAGCCGGTCAAAAATGAGACAGGACAAGTTTTGCTACTGATTGCTGAAGCGCGCGATATTAGCGATCGCAAGCGAGCAGAATCCGAAATTCTCAAAACATTAGCACGAGAAAAAGAACTTTCCGAACTCAGAGCTAAATTTGTCGCAATGGTTTCCCACGAATTTCGCACGCCCCTGACAACTATCCAATTTTCCACTGCATTGCTGCAAGATTACAGTTCAAATTGGTCGATCGAGAAAAGAAATACTCATTTTGTGCGGATTCAATTAGCAATTAAACGCATGACAGAGTTATTAGAAGATATCCTCGTAGTTGGCAAAATCGAAGCCAATACACTACAGTTTCAACCAGTTTCCTTAAACCTCGAAAAATTCTGCCGTCAAATGGTAGAAGAACAACAACTCAACGACAGCAACCAACACCCGATCGCCTTGATTTTTACCGGTGACAACAGCGATGCTCAAATGGATGAAAAACTGATGCAACAAATCTTAGGAAACTTACTCTCAAATGCCATCAAATACTCTCCCGTAGGAAGTTCAGTTCAGTTGCATCTCCAGTGTCAAAATGGACAAGCACTTTTCCAAATCAAAGACCAAGGAATCGGCATTCCCCAAGCTGACCAAGAGCGGATTTGGGAAACCTTTTACCGAGCTACAAATGTCGGCACAATTTCGGGAACAGGTCTTGGTTTAGCCATTGTCAAAAGAGCCGTAGAACTTCACGGCGGAAAAATTGCTATCCACAGTCAAAAAGACCAAGGTACAACTTTTACAATCACCCTACCTTTAATTTGCCATCCCAGAGAATAAGAGCTAAATCATCAAGTTAAACAAACATAAAACAAACATAAAAAAACATAATTAACATCATAAATCACCAGGAGCAATAAACATGGCAAAGATTTTGGTAATAGAAGACGAAGAAGCGATTAGAGAAAACATTTTAGAGTTGCTAGCAGCCGAGAATTTTGAATCAATAGGAGCAGCCAACGGTAAATTAGGTATCAACATGGCGATCGCACAAATTCCAGATTTAATTTTGTGCGACATGATGATGCCGGAAATTGACGGTCACGGCGTTCTCAAAGCTTTGCGATCGGAACCTATAACTGCTACAATTCCGTTTATTTTCCTCACAGCCAAAGCCGACAAAACTGACATTCGGCTCGGCATGGAACTCGGAGCAGACGATTACATAACCAAGCCTTGCACCCCCCAAGAACTACTCAAAGCAGTTGTTATTCGACTTGATAAACACAAAGCAATTAGCAAAAAATCCCAAAAAACACTAGACGAATTGCGCTCTAATATTAGTATGTCATTACCTCATGAATTGCGGACTCCTTTGAATGCAATTATGGGTTTTTCCGAGCTAATATTATCAGAATATAGCATCTTACAAGAATCGGAAATCTTAGAAATGATCGGTTATATCCAACTTTCCGGTCATCGCTTGTACCGACTGATTCAGAATTTTTTGCTATATACTGATCTGGAAATGGCCGCAACCAATCCCAAACTGCTCAAGGAGATGCAAAATAGCGAATTTAGGTGCGTAGAATCTTTGCTATCTGAAAAAGCCAGACAGCAAGCAAAGCAGGCAAATAGATTAGACGACTTACACTTAAACTTGCAAGATTCATCGGTGGCAATTGATTCGATTAAGCTCACAAAAATTCTTGAAGAACTGCTTGATAATGCGTTCAAATTCTCCTCAGAGGGAAGCCCAGTTCTTGTGAGCGCTTTTGTGGAAAATCAGAGGTTTATTCTGTCTGTGAAAGACCAAGGGCGTGGCATGACAGCCGCTCAGATTGCACAACTTGAAGCTTATATGCAGTTCGATCGCCAACTTTACCAACAAGCAGGTTTGGGATTAGGTCTGGCGATTGTGAAACGTATTACAGAATTGCACGGAGGAAGCTTAAAAATAGAATGTTCCACAGATAAATCAACCATAGTATCCGTTTGTCTACCAGTCTAAGCTGTTCGGCATTTAAACTCCTCCGCATAGGGTGCATAAGTCTTCTTCCTTCTTCCTTCTTCCTTCTACTTAGCGAGAGTTTGTTTTAGACACCGCTGCATATAAATTTGAGCTACATTATCCGCAGGGTTCTGTTGCAGACAGGCTGAAAATAATATTGTAGCTTCTATAAACCTGTTCGCATGATAAAATACCAAACCTTGTTCAAAGATGGTTTTTGTCTCTGACTTTTTCTGGCGCAACTCCGGCAAATCAGCAGCAAATACTTCATAAACAGTTACCATTTGCGATTTACCTTTGACTTTAACGCGATCGAGCAACCTCAAATCGTAAACTTCTTCCAACTGGATAAAAGTATTGTGAGTAATTAACATCGATACTCCGTATTCTTTTGTCAAATTTTCAACTCGCGAGGCTAAATTTACTGCATCGCTAATCACCGTACTATCCATCCGATTTTGCCCCCCAACAGTGCCCAACATTAAAGAACCTGTATTGATCCCAATGCCAATTTGCAACAAAGGGCGATCGGGTTGAGTGTGAGTAGCATTATATTCATTAAGTTGCTCCAGCATCGCAATTCCAGCTTTCACAGCATTGTCCGCACTACCATCAAACAATGCCATAATTGCATCACCAATGTATTTATCAATAAAACCCTGATTTTCAGCAATTACGGGTTCCATTCTCGATAAATAAGTATTAATAAATTTAAAAGTTTCTTGGGGAGTCATAGTTTCAGAGAGCGCCGTGAAGTCGCGAATATCTGAAAATAGTACCGACATTTCTTTTTGTATCTGATCCCCTAATCTCACCTCTAAAATACTTTCATATCCCAGAAAGTGGAGAAATTGATGTGGCACAAATCGCCCGTAAGCATCTGTTAATTTTTCTTCTGCTGCTAGAGCTTTTTCTAACTCGTCTGTGAATTGGCGACGCTCTCGATCTACCTGTTGACGTTCTGTGATATCTTGAAATGCAGCGATCGCATAAACTATATTTTTCGCTTCATTGTAGATTGGCGTCGCCCAAACCTCGATCGGCACAATCCAATCTGCGCCGTGAATTTCTGCATCGTCAACGCGCACAACTTCTCCCCGCAGCGCCCGAATCATCGGTTGGCGATCGATCGGATACAATTCATTAGTATCAGCGCTGTAAAATTGATAAACTTCAGGCAATTTATCATTAGCCACATCAGAAATTAAACCTTGGGACAGTATCCTTTCGCCACAAGAATTTATGTAAAAAGGTGTACCCTTACCATCCACAACAAATATGCCCACCGGCATCGCTTCCAGGAATTGAGTCAATCGGCTTTCATTTTCCAACAGTGCCTCATTTAACTTTTCTTCTGCTAGTAAAGCTTTTTCTAAATCATTTGTAAACCTGAGCCGTTCCATTTCTACCTCTTTTCGCAAAGTAATATCCTTCGCAAACCCCTGGTAGTAAAGCACTTCGCCACTAGCATCATAAACTGCGCGCGCATACTCAGAAATCCAGATCACGCTACCATCTCGACAATAAACCTCAGACTCAAAATCAGACACAGTACCGTGCTGTTTAATCAGCGCCATAAACTCTTGACGGCGCTGCGGTTCCACATACAATTGATGCTCAATATTATTAACACTTTCTATCAATTCTTCTGGCGAATCATAGCCATATATTTGAGAAAGAGCAGGATTAGCACTGATAAACTGTCCGTCTGGCGTAGTCTGAAAAATACCTTCAAGAGCATTTTCAAATATCCCGCGATACTTCTCCTCAGCTTGGATTAACGCTGCTTCCACTTCCTTACGTTCCGTAATATCAGTAAAAGCAATAATCCCACAAGAAATTTCACCTACAGAATCATAAATTGGAGTCGCCCAACTCTCAACGGGAACAATCTTATTCCCAGCACGAATTTCGACACTTTCAGTCCGCAGACTTTCACCTCGAAGTGCGCGCATAATTGGCAGTTCTTCAACAGGACATCTCTGATTAGTTCCTGATTTATAAAATTGATAAATTGCTGCTTTTTGCTCAGAATTAATATGAGGTACAGTGCCTCTACCAAATATCTCCCGTGCTTTCTGATTTGCATAAAAAGATTGACCACTCGCATCAAGCACGCACACACCCAACGGCATGGCTTCCAAATATTGCGTCAAACGACTTTCATTTTCGTGGAGTTTAGCAATCAGATTCGCCTGCTTGCGGCTTAATTTTGCTAATTCCTGATTCATCTCCTGAAGTTCTACTTGTTTTTCCGCAAGTTGTTTATCCTGAAAATACCTATATATTGCCTCTGTCACTGTGAGCTTTAAATCATCAGCCTGCCAAGGTTTAGCGATGTAGCGATATAATTTAGCATAGTTAATAGCATTGGTAACTGCCGACAAATCAGCTTGCCCAGTTAGCATAATAGTCAGAGATTTTGGAGATACAGCATGAACATTCCTTAATAGCTCGTCTCCTTTCATATTAGGCATAATATGATCGGAAATAATCAAAGGGACTTCATAATTCTCTGCCAGTAAATCTGACAGTAACTCTAAGGCCTCTTCGCCACTTTCTGCCGTTTCAATTAAATATTTATCTTCAAAGGCTTTGAGCAAGTCTATTTCCAGACTATCTAGTATAGTCGGCTCGTCATCTACACAAATAATTACTGGTTTTTTCATAATTTGGCCAGGCCCGACTTAATCGCTTCAATTAATTCATCATTTTTCCAAGGTTTTTGCAAGAAAGCATGGAGGTTAGCTTGAGTTTTCGTTCGTTCAATTGCTGCTTGGTCAGCTTGTCCCGTCAGCATCACTGTCACAATTTTAGGATATCTTTGATGAATCTTAATCAGCAATTCATCTCCCTTCATTCCGGGCATTAACCAGTCTGAGACAATCACTAGGATATTAACCTCATCTTCACAGAGCTCGTCAATAATCTCCAGTGCTTCGGCAGCACTTTCAGCAAATTCGCAGAGATAAATTCCATTAAAGGCTCGTTGCAGTTCTATTTCCAGACTTTCCAATACCGATATTTCATCGTCAACACACAGAATTGCTGGTTTAGGCATGGTTAGTTTTCTCGTTGAGTCTAGCATTCTGGCATGGATCGTGCGATCGCACAACCAGCCAGATTACAAAATTATACAATCCCTACGAGCTCTTCCTGCGATCGCATAACCCGTTTACTCCTTTCTACCCCAATTTACCTAATCCGGTAAATTTATCGGCAAAGACACTGTAAATGTAGTTTGACCAGGCATTGAATTCACATCTATTTTACCCTCGTGTTTTTCAATTATTTTCCTAACAATATCCAATCCCAAACCACTGCCTTCTCCCATAGATTTAGTAGTAAAGAACGGCTCAAAAATTTTCGGCAAAATCTCTGAAGCAATACCCTTGCCACTGTCGGTGATACTTACTTGTAGCCACCTATCTTGCTGTACTATATCAATCCTTAAAACTCCTTTATTTTCCATAGCCTGTAAGGAATTGTGAACTAAATTTGTCCAAACTTGATGAAGTTCATCAGGATAACACAGTATCGTCGGTACTTGGGATTGATAATTTCTGACGACTTCGACACCGTGTTTAAGTTGGTTCTGATAAAGAGTTAGTACAGTTTCGATTCCTTCAACAATATTCATCTCTGATTTTTCAGCATTAAAGTCGTAACGCGCATAATTTTTCAGAGCAAACACGACTTTGGCTGCACGTTCTGTAGCGGTGGCAATGGTTCTGGCACTTCTCTGAATACTAGAAAACTCGTAAGCTGTCTTGAGAATTTTTTCGCTATCCGGGTCTTTTAAGAGCGGTAAGAACGATTGTAGGTCTGTCTGCAAGCCGATATTTACTAAAATACTCGCAAGACTGTCAGCATTACCAATCTGTTGCAACTCTAGCTGCTGCTTCACACCTCTTTTAAATTCCCGTTTTTCTCGCGTAGATAAAGAGTAATCCTGTTGGTTAGAACTGTGCATTAAATTCACAAAATCTTGCTGTCTTTCTGTTGACATTTCTTTAAAAAAAACGGGTAGAGTTTCTAGATTATTATCCAAAAAATTTGTAATATTTCCGATGGACGAGCGAATCGCTCCCAAGGGCGTATTGATTTCGTGAGCAATCCCCGCAATCAGTTGTCCCAAGGCTGCCATTTTTTCCGACTGTACCAAATGATTTTGAGTTTCTTTGAGTTGTTCTAAAGTGAGCGTTAATTCCTCATTTTTTTGTTTGAGTTTATTTTGCAAGTGACACATTGCTAAGTGAGTTTCTACCCTAACCAAAACCTCTTCCATTTGAAAAGGTTTGGTAATATAATCTACACCACCTACAGCGAAAGCTTTTACCTTGTCTAGCACGTCATTAATCGCACTAATAAAAATTACTGGAATGTCGCGAGTGCGTTCATCTGCTTTGATTTTTTCGCAAACTTCATACCCATTCATTTCTGGCATCATAATGTCCAGCAAAATCAAATCAGGAGGCATCCCCCTAGCAGCAGAAAGTGCCAACTCGCCATTAGGTACGGGGCGGACTTTATAGCCTTTTCCGTTCAATATTCCCGCTAGCAGTCGCAAATTAGCTGGTGTATCATCAACTACTAAAATATTGCCGCGATCGGTATTTATGTCGTTATTCATGGTATTTTGTTTCAGCAATTAAATTCAACACTTTATCGTACTCAAAATTATCTATACAATTTGCGATCGCACTCCCCAATAACTGATCCTGCAAGCTAATTTTTTCGATCGAGCTATCTATTAAATCCATATCTACATTGAGTATCGCCTGCTTTAACTCAGCTACTAGCTGCTGGGGCAATGCGTTGAAAGCATTCACAGTAAATACCTCTAGATCGCGATTGTTTGTTTTTAATACATTAGCTTGACTTGTCTTTTCATAAATATAGCGCACTCCAATATGTTTGTGCATAGCATCAAAAATCTCCGCTTCCCGGAAAGGTTTTCGCATAAAGGCATCGCAACCCGCCGACAAAATAACTGCCCGCTCCTCCTCCAAAACGCTAGCAGTCAATGCAATGATAGCAGTAGCTTGACCTTTGACAGTGCCCTTAATCTGTTTCGTCGCTTCGTAACCGTCCATCACAGGCATTCTCATGTCCATCCAAATTAAATGCGGTTCCCAACTATCCCAAATTTCAATAGCTTCTTGACCATTTATTGCTTCTTTCAATTGAAAGCCCAGAGGATTGAGCATTTTAACTAATAGTTGCCGATTTAGTGGTTTGTCGTCTACTATCAAAATTCGATAAGGGTGTTGGTTTGGTTCAAGGGCAATCACGTGGCGAGTCGGTTTTATGCTTTCAGCTTCAGCACTTTCAACCCCAATAACTTGAATGTCAAACTTAAAATTTGTGCCTTGTCCTACGCAGGAACTGACACTCATTTCGCCGCCCATTAATTCTACAAATTTGCGACTGATGGGCAATCCCAATCCTGTACCTTCTTGTGATTCTTTGCCTACTTTTGTTTGCACAAAAGCTTCAAAAAGACTGTGTAATTCTTCCTCGGCAATACCGGGCCCTGTATCTTCTACTTCAAAATGAAGGAAGAAAGAAGAGTCATAAGTTGAATCATTAATGGGAATTTGGGATGTAAAATTCGCGTTTTTATACAAACTGACTTGGAAATCTTCAACATGATTATTGGCGGGAATTTTTAAATTGAGTGATTTTTCTGAAAGCTCAATTTTTTCGCCGATCGCCTCTTGGTTTCTGGCTTCTACCTGCTTGCTAACTCTGACCGAAACACCACCATCATCAGTAAATTTAAGAGCATTATTGAGCAAATTAATTAATACTTGTCGCAATTTTAACTCGTCAGTTTCCACGTATTGTGGCACATCGGGAGCGCGGTCAAAGATCAACTGCAATTGTTTGTCATCTGCTTTCAATTGAAACATATCTTCTACGTCGCATAGCAGGCGATAAAGGTCAATCTTTTTGGGATTGAGGGTGGTGCGTCCGGCTTCAATTTTGGATAAATCTAGAACGTTGTTAATTAGGGTTAGTAGGTGTTCTCCGCTGCTGCTAATTATGTTCATATTTTCTTGATCTTCTAGGGATAGAGTTTGGCTGCGAGTCATCAGTTGGGAAAAGCCGAGAATTGCATTAAGAGGCGATCGCAATTCGTGACTCATGTTAGCCAAAAAGGTACTTTTAGCTTGATTTGCTACTTCGGCCTTGTCTTTAGCTACAGCTAATTCCGCAGTTCGCTGTTGCACTCGATGTTCCAAGGTTTCAAAAGACTGTTGTAGTTGTTGAGCCATGCTGTTAAAGGATTTTCCCAATTCCCCCAATTCGTCGGCTCGTTCCATTTCTACTGTTTTGTCCCATTCACCTTTAGCAATATTTTTTGCTGCTATGTTTAAGCGCCAAATAGGATTTGTCACCCACCGAGAAGTGAGAATGCCGATAATTACAGCTACCCCTAAAGCTGCCAAACACAGCCAAATCGTCATGCGGGTATTGGTATCGATTTCTTCGGTGAAGTCGGCTTCGGGAACAACCACCACAATCAGCCAGTCTAAACCTTTGCCATCTTGAAATGGCAGGACTTTGACAAATTGTTGTTTACCTTCTATTTTAAAATTCAAGAGATAAGATTTTTTAATTTTTTTTAATTCTCGAAAATTAGCTGCTAGATATTTTGCTGTAGCTTGAGTCGAAGGATCAACGCTCTCTTCTGCTTGAAATAGTTCTTTTTTATTACCTCTGGTACGGAACGGTTTTTCTGAAGTGGAAGTTGCCAGCAGCGTGCCGTTTTTTTCGATAATAAAGGCCTGTCCAGATTTACCAACTCTGAGACTGTTTAAAAATTGACCGATGTGGTCGAGGCGCAAGGCAGTAATTAACACTCCTTCGAGCTGTTTTTTGTCGTCGTACACTGGTTGAAGGGCGCTGATGATTAATGTCGGTTCGAGAAAGGATACATAGACAGAACTCCAAGTGGGTTTAATTTCTAAGGCTGCTAAGGCGTAGGAGGGATGTTGTCTGATGTCAAAATTTTTGACGACGGCTGCTACTGTGGTGCGATCGCCTGTATTGTTAGTATTGTAAGAATAAAAGTCAAACCCAGTAGATTTCCCTGAAACATTAATCATTAGGGAGCCATTTGATAGCTTTTCTCCGGTTCGATATTCTCCATTTTTATTGCCAATTGATGTAAAATTGATATAAGGATATAATTGTACTTGTCGCCAAAGATATTTCTCCCAACTTGACAAATCATTTATGTTTAACAGACCCAATTTTACTGCATCCAACTTGCTTTGATTGATTTGATGGGGAGTTGTGAGGTAAACTTGGAGGTTTTGCTCGACGCGAGAACTAACTTCACTCATCAACTGACTGGCAAGATTATTAACTGCTTTTTGTCCATTTCTAAATGACAGATATCCTACCAGTCCTACGGCTCCGACGATTTGCAACACAAAGGGAACTATCAGTACAGTTCGGAGTGGGAGTTTATCTAAAAGTTTAAAAACCATAAGATTGAGAAGTTTAGTGAACTTAATTTACAACAGCAGTTGCACAATCTGTGTTAACAGCAGCGTCATCGACTGGCGATTACCTAGAGCTAATTGCTTGGTGTTATTCGCTGCGGTAGATGCTCAAGCCCGATCGAATCTAAATCTAGTATTTGCAATGTTATAGTCTGCTATTGTATCAATTGTCCTCTTGTTTTGACAATTTAGATATAATTTGTAGTTTTTGGGGATCGAAAATGCCTGAGACACTTTATTTCACGTTATTTAAGGGCGAGTTGAGCCCGCCCGGTTAGGTCGATTTTGGATTTGAGATTTGAGATTTACCCCCGTCAGTCAGTCTGCGCGTTCCGATGAATCTGGGGGTATTGGACTCAATTGCTTGATTGTCAAGGGATTTGGATGCCGATCGAACAAATTTGCGATCGGACTAGCCATTTTGGGTAAAACGTGTTATGCTCAAAAAGTTAGAGGGCACGTAGCTCAGTGGATAGAGCATCAGGTTCCGGTCCTGAGGGTCGGGGGTTCAAATCCCTCCGTGCTCATTTTCTATGGCTTTTATAGAGCAAGAGTTCTTGGAAGCGTCCTTTATAGTGTTTCCCGACAGATCGAAGAACTCAACGCTATAACCTGTTTCTAGTCCTTCAACGTGATGTTGTTCAACAACCGTACCGATATCGCCACCATCAAGTCCTTCTTCAGGAAGGTTGCACAGCAAGATGACATCTGAATAAAGTTGATAGTTCATAATTCTTCTGATTCGGGAAATTGTTGCTCGTATTGGCCTAGAATTTCTCGAACTGTTTCGGCCGCAATGTCTGATAGGTCTGATTTAGAATAGATAGTCACCAAAACGATCGAATCGCTAGTTTTGAGGTAATAAATAGCACGGTAGCCAGCGCTTTTGCCTTTTTGAATGTCACTGTTCTTAATTCTGACTTTGAAAATTTCGTACTCCATTCCCGGAATGCGATCGCCCGGAAGTTCCCCCGCTTGAAGTTGTGCGATTACAGGCTGAATGTCTTTGCGAATGTTGCGATCGCGTTTGCCTAAAATTCGCAAGTCTCGTTGAAATCGGGGGGTGAGTTCAATTGCGATCGGTTGCGGATCAATTGTCATCGATTCCGTCCCACAGTTGAGACAAGGGGAGAGTTTGTCCGGTAATTGCCTCATGGAAGCCTTGCTGAATCCCTTCGATGACTGTCTCAGTGGGGTCATCATCTGGATCTATGTCAGTATCTTCCGGTACTAAAACAATAATCCGAACGTGGCTGCGGTTAGCAAGAGCAAGGGGGCGATCGATACAAAGCATCCCTCGATCGTCAATTGTTCCGGTCGTTTCAATTGCTTTCATAGTGTGCCTTTGTGTTTCCGTGAAACGTAGTTACTGGTTCCCAGATAGAGCCTGGTTACTAGATGCGATCGCCGATAATAATCTTAAATTGTACCTGAAATTTATAGATATCGGGTAGGGACACGGCTGGAGGGCAATTTCCTCTACTTATGCAGCAAAACTATTAACCAGTCTAACTGTAGGTCTGTCTGCACTTGTGGGCGATCGCAAATAACTTCCAGGTAGCGTCGCAACTGCTACAGTGTTTCCCAACAGATCGAAGAACTCAAGGCTATAACCTGTTTCTAGCCCTTCAACGTGATGCTGTTCCACAACTGTACCGATATCGTCGGCATCAAGTCCTTCTTCAGGAAGGTTGCACAGCAAGATGACATCTGAATAAAGTTGATAGTTCATATTGTCCTCTAAGTACGCTCGTCGCATCAATCGCATTTTCCCGATATAATTTCAGTTTCGCCGTCACAGGAAAGTTCACTAACGAGTTTTTGTTGAATTTCTTTTATGTATTTATTTTTTATAGCATAAATAATATATTTAAAGCTATCACCTATTTTAGTCTTGACATCTTGTCTTGAAGCATTTTCAATACGGCTGATTGTATTTCTTATATCGTTTTCTGAAGCTTGGCTTAGTTCCTGTCTAACCTCCTCTATCCTAGATTTTTTCAACAAGTCAGTAATTTTTATCGTAAGTGGTTCGACCAAGTTTTCTAAGACACCATGTCCGTAAAAGAAAGATAAAGTTTCTTCTGGATGTATCTCGTATTGCTCAATTAATTTTGTCCTGAGTTGGGGAACCTCATACTCTATAACTGATTTATACCATCCTTCACTCATTGATGCTTCAAGATTCTTTAATACGCAATCTACTCTGTCTTTAATGGTCTGATATAAGTTGATTTCATCTTCAAGGCTATTATATTGAATATCTTGAAAGTTCAAAATCTTACGAAACTGTTCATTGTTTATAATTCCATCAAACCTAGAATAATCTCCAGTTTCTTTAAGATGTATCCAAATGTAAAAGAGAATAGAAATTATTTCAGAAATATGTTCAAACAAAGTTCTAAAATTATAACTCTTATCAGCTATTTGCTTGCATATTTCATTTAAGGAGAGATGGTTGCACTGGAAATTTTCTCTACTATGAACAATAGTATGGTAGATATATGTGTCAATATACCAAACATTATTGTCATATAAATATTCGCAATCACTGTCAACGCAGATAATCATTTTTTTATTAACATAGTTCTTTAGTTTTTTCAAAATATCCTTTCCACGTGTTCCTTTTGGATTCGGATTTGGAAAATCAAGTTTATCCTTTAAACTAGGCTTGGCATCTTCAATAATACATCGCCAAAAATCATTGTCATAAATATCTTCACACAACACAGAAAGATTACAGCCTTTATGAAAGGCATCAGCCACTATTCTTTCAGAAATCTCTTTATAAGTTTTATCGTCAATCATCAAGCTACCTCTTGGAATTGAGTTTGTTTAAGTAAATATCATTGGCTTTTACTCCGTAGTAGTTTCGCACTTCTTCCAACAATTTAATTTCATCTGCATTTTTTGCTTTTCCCAACAAGGTACTAAAAGTAATAATATCGGGATATAGCTGTAGCTTTTCATTATCACTTAGAGATTGAATTAAATCAATACCTTCTTGAGCCCTACTAACTTTTTTAATTAAGGTATTTAGAGTGATGTCATTAGGTTTTACATGAGACAATCTAGAGTGGGTTTCTAATTCCATTAAATCAAAAATCTCTTTCGCATCTTCATAGTTATTCAATTTTGAGATGAGAGTTGTAAATGTTATCACATCAGGATAAATCTCTCGATTCTTGAGAAAATCTAACAATGAAATACATTCATTTTTTGTGAATGATGTATAGGTATTAATTTTGCGATTGAATTGATAAAGCTGAGCTAGTTTGTTACCTGAGAAGTCATTAAATTCATCTTCTATATTTTGTACACGTTCTTTTGACTGTTCAGTTTTTTCTGCTAAAATCTCACTAGCTACAACCAAATTTGAATGGGATTGAATCTCCTCAATTCTAGTAACATTTTCGATCCAGCCTCCGTAAAAGGTAGTTGGTGAATGAGTTACCATAATAATTTGACAGCTCGGATTTATTTGCCTAATATTTTGAATTAAGCTCCGTTGCCAATCAATATGTAGTGATATCTCCGGCTCATCCATTAGTAATATATAGGGCTTTCCATCCTGAAGCAATGTTGTCAATAGAATTATCAAAATTTGTTTTTCACCAGATGAAAGATTCTCAGGTAAAATTGGATTCTCGATACCCGTTCCCAAAAATTGAAATGCTTTTTCATCAAACTTTTTTCCTGTTTGGCTGAAAAGCTCAGATAAGATTTTGACAAAAATCTTTTTGGTTTTATAGACAGCTTCAATTTTCTCTAGTTTATTATCTTTTGATTCGCTATCGTCGTCACTTATAAGTATTTCTTCAACTTTATTTAGCAAATCTCTTTGATAGATAATGAATTCTTGTTTTAATTTGTTGAGTTGATAGTCAAGCAATGTTGTATTGGGAGCGGAATTATTTTCAACAACATCGAAGGTATTAATAAAGTTTGTATTTAAGTCGTAACTCGTATCTCCTTGGTTGCCTGTTATACTTCTACTTGCACTATCAACTACTATGACAAGATCGTTTTCCAACTCAATAATCATTTTATCGATCGGGTCAAACAATCTAAAATCAAGTCTGCGATCTTCAGGCAATACTGCCTCATTAAGCATTCGTAGGATTGTTGATTTGCCTGAACCGTTCTTGCCAATCAAAACATTGACATCTGTATTAAGTATCCACGAAAAATCATTTCCCCGAAAATTCTTGATTTCAATTTTCCGTATATACATAGTCCGCCCTTCATTGTTTTTTGGTTATTGATGAGGAATAGGCAATTACTGCTTAATAACAGCCATTACCCATTCCTAATTGTAAACCCTAGCTGCCACCAATCCGGGCGACATCGCGAGTAATCAGTAAGGTGCGTCAGGCAAAAACCTAAAAATACGCCTAGAAATCTTAATGTCTGACGCACCCTACATAGGCTTTAACCATTGTCAGCGATCGCGCGGATTCGTTGAGTCGCATAGTCTCTGTGACCATTGAGATGGGCGATCGCAAATAACTTCCAGGTAGCGTTGCAACTGCTACAGTATTTCCCAACAAATCGAAAAACTAAATGATTAAGAAAATAGTCAATTTGACTCATCTCATCTAGATTAGTCTATCTTTATGCTATCGTCAACAGTCATATCTTCAAACAAAATAAGTTAAAACTAATGCTACCTACATATACAGGCATTCGACCCCCAAAACCAGTTGATATCCTCTTTCTCAACCTCAGCAACCTGCCTGGACGGCCGGTTTATCCTTACGCTTTTGTTCAGGTGTCGGCGCTTGCTCGGCGGGTGGGATTGTCGGTTGTTCGCTGGGATGGGCTGGATTTGAGCAGACAACAAAAGCTTGAGTGCATCACGCAACTCGTCAAAGACCATCAGCCCCGTGCTGTCGCTTTTACTATTCGACAAGCAGATTCCGTTGCCGCAGATAACTATATCAGCATCGACTCCAAAACCCCCGCCCAAAATCCCTGGTTCCCAGTGGAAGACACTCGCGCAGCCATTCTGCGTGTTCGTGAGTTATCCGACGCGAAGATTTTTGTCGGTGGATTTAATTTTACAGTTAACTCCGTGTCTGCGGCGGAGTATTTACAACCTGACTTTGGCATTCTTGGGGAACCTGACGAATTTTTCGATCACTTTGACGAAGTTCTCATGGGTCGGACTGAGGGCATATCCAACTTACTTTATCGTGCTGACGGTGAATGGCGACAGAATCAGCGCGTATACTGGGGACCTTTGGACGAGATAGAATACACAGAAGACATTATTGACGAAATTTTCCGTTTTCACGGCGAGCGTAACCTCCGCAACGCCAACCTTGAAGATGTTCCAGGTCTGGGTTCCTATAAGGAAACAGGAATTTCCATCGCCGTTGAAATAGCTCGCGGTTGCCCTTGCTCTTGTGTTTTTTGTTGTGAACCAAAGGTGAAGGGAAAGACTGTACGGGTACGAAATTTAGATGTTATTGAAGCGGAAATTCACAACTTACTCCGGTATGGACTCAGGTATTACTGGTTTATTTGTTCTGAACTGAATTTCGCTAAAGAACATGTTCTAGAATTGGCGGAACGGGTGATTAAGATTAACGAGACACTAGCACGTCCGATTTTCTGGCGGGCTTATTTTCTACCTGGAACATTCAGTAAAGACGAATTTCGGATACTCTTGAGATCGGGTTTGTTAATTGAACAAAGCGGAGCCTTTACAACTTTGAGCAATGAAAACCTTAAACAGATGCGCGAACCCTATCGAGTCAGGCACGCTCTACAGCACATCAAAGACCTGATGGAACTTAATGAAGAACCAGAGTTTCAGGATAGACGACAACCCCGTTGGATTCTTTGGTCATGGTTAGGAAATCCCTACGCAACCCTGGATTCTGTTCGCACGACGTTAGAAACGTTCAGCCAGGAGAAACTCGATCTCAAGTACGATGAAGCAGATACTTATCCTGCACTACGAGTTTATGAATGTCTTGATAATCTACCTGAAGAGGCAAGGCAAGAAGCTATTACCGTTACTCAAGATGATGATACTCCCAAAACGCTCATCCACCCATCTTACTACTATAATTCCAAACTAATAGAACATTTTGAAGGGATCGGAGAGATACACGATTTCATGCAATATGCACGAGAGACGTTTCTCTCAAGATACTACAGACTAACGCGCAACTGGCGCTTATTTGCCCAAAACCTAGAATTCCCACTACTTGAAGAGGTTGTGACTCCCCTCAAGGATGCTGACTTAGGAGTAATCCAACTGCCTCCTTGGGTAGAACATCCTGATCTCGGAAAGCTAAACCCAATTTATTGGCAGGAACAAGCAAATATTTTATTGCATCAGGAAAGCTCGACACTAAAGCAGCTAATAAAAGAAGCTGAAACGAAACAAGATGAAGAAAATGCAATCCTAGCATTTATCCTACATGCTGCTTTCTCAGTCAGTCGCCAGGAAATGGCACCTGTCTTCGAGAAGCTTAAATTGCCTATGGACTCCGAAGGATATCCACCAGCATCGTCCTACCTCACCTTTTCTACATTGATTCAGTTACACAATACTGAAGCTTCGGTGCTTGAGGCTGTGAAGCAGGACTTCACACCCAAACAATTGATATTATTTCGCTATTATCTCTACGCTATCAATGTTCGGCTTAAACCAAAATACGCTTTTCTAGCACCGAAATGCTAAAGAGAAAGCTAAAAATTATCCTCACCTGCATGTTTCCTTCGAGAAAGCATCAGTCACTAGCAGGGTAAACGCATCTAATTTTTAGGATACTTACTGTCTAAGGCTTTCAAGCATTATTTCAATTTTATTCCTAAATATTGAGCATCTGGCTAAGGGAGGTCGTCCCATTGTCGTGCAGAAATTATCGCAGAAACCCGGTTTCTCTGCTGTGACGCAGAGCTCCAGGTAACCGAGGCCTCAGAAACCGGGTTTCTTTCCACAATCTCGGCGATGATGCAGAAATTATCGCAGAAACCCGGTTTCTCTGCTGTGACGCAGAACCCTAACTACCGCCAATCCGGGCCACATCGCGAGCGTTTTCTTCAAACGCAGCCGTCAGCGCATCATCACCGCTTAAACCCGCAGCGATCGCCCTTTCAATGGCCTCCAACACCCGCTTATAATCCCGCGGCATCACCTTCACAAACACCGGCACCATCGCATCCCAATTTGCCAAAACCTGCGATGCGATCGCACTTCCAGTCAAATCAAAATGAGTCTGAATTAACTGCTGCAAATCGGCAATTTCCTCAACATCCTCCAGTTTTTCCAGCGCCACCATCGACATATTGCAGCGAGTTGCAAAATCCCCCGCTTCATCCAAAATGTAAGCAACACCGCCACTCATTCCTGCTGCAAAATTGCGCCCGGTGGCACCCAAAACTACAACTTTGCCGCCAGTCATGTACTCGCAACCGTGATCGCCCACACCCTCGACTACTGTGTTAACGCCGGAGTTACGCACCCCAAAACGTTCGCCGGCCAGCCCTCGGATGAAAACCTCGCCAGATGTCGCTCCGTAAAGCACTACGTTGCCGACAATCACGTTTTCTTCTGCGACGAAGGTGGAAGCCTGCGACGGGTACAAGATGATTTTGCCGCCGCTGAGGCCTTTGCCCAAATAGTCGTTGGCTTCGCCTTCGAGCTCTAGGGTGACTCCCTTGGGTACGAATGCGCCAAAGCTTTGTCCGGCGCTGCCTTGGAAGTGCAGGTGCACGGTATCATCGGGCAAGCCTTCCCAGTGGCGTTTGGTGATTTCGTTGCCGAGAATTGTGCCGACAACGCGGTTGACGTTGGTAATTGGGAGAGTGGCTTTGACTGGTTCGCCGTGTTCGATCGCACTTTTGCACAAATCCAGCAGTACACTAAGGTCGATCGACTTTTCCAAACCGTGATCCTGCGGCATCTGACAATAGCGCCCGACATCCGCCCCAACTTCCGGCTGATACAGGATGTTCGAGAAGTCCAAACCCTTAGCCTTCCAGTGTTCCACCGCTTGTTTCGCTTCCAAAACATCGGTGCGCCCTACCATTTCATTCAGCGTGCGGAAGCCCAATTGCGCCATGATTTCGCGGACTTCTTGGGCGATGAATGTCATAAAGTTTACCGTGTGTTGCGGATCTCCCGTGAAGTTTTTCCGCAACAGAGGGTCTTGGGTGGCAACACCCACGGGGCAAGTATTCTGGTGGCAGACGCGCATCATGATGCAGCCTAAAGTCACCAGCGGCGCGGTGGCAAATCCGAATTCCTCGGCACCAAGCAATGCAGCAATTGCTACATCGCGGCCGGTTTTGAGTTGTCCGTCGGTTTCCACAGCGATTCGGCTGCGGAGATTGTTGAGTACCAGGGTTTGGTGAGTTTCGGCCAATCCCAACTCCCAAGGTAATCCGCAGTGTTTGATCGAAGTTTGGGGTGACGCGCCTGTACCGCCGTCGTAGCCTGAAATCAGCACCACATCAGCGTGGGCTTTCGCAACCCCCGCCGCGATCGTCCCAACTCCTACTTCCGACACCAATTTGACGCTAATCCGCGCTTCCCGGTTGGCATTTTTCAAGTCGTGAATCAATTCTGCCAAATCTTCGATCGAATAAATGTCGTGGTGAGGCGGAGGCGAAATCAAGCCTACACCGGGAGTTGAGTGCCGTACCTTGGCAATCCACGGGTATACTTTTTTACCAGGCAACTGTCCGCCTTCTCCGGGTTTTGCCCCTTGCGCTATCTTGATTTGGAGTTCCCGCGCCTGAGACAAATACAAGCTGGTGACACCAAAACGCCCGGAAGCAACTTGTTTGATCGCACTGTTTTTTGAGTCACCGCGATCGTTTGTCCAAGTATAGCGATCGGGATCTTCGCCGCCTTCACCAGTGTTCGATTTGCCACCAATGCGGTTCATCGCTACAGCCAAAGATTCGTGGGCTTCCTTAGAAATCGAACCGTAACTCATCGCCCCAGTTTTGAAGCGTTTGAGAATAGCTTCCACTGGTTCGACTTCCTCAATTGGAATCGATTCCCGCTGCTTGAATTGCAATAAACCGCGCAGGGTAAAATGCTGTTGATTTTGTTCGTTAACCAGGGCAGAATACTTTTGGAAAAGCGGATAACTTCCTTCGCGTACTGCTTGTTGCAGGGCGTGAATTGTCTGCGGGCTGAACAAGTGAGCCTCGCCTTCCTTGCGCCATTGATATTCGCCGCCGACATCGAGGGTGTGTCCGCTGGATGGGCGATCGGGGAATGCGTGGGTATGGCGTAAAATGGCTTCTTGGGCGATGACTTCGAGGTCTACTCCTTCAATCCGCGATGCTGTCCAGGTGAAGTATTTATTGACTACGGATTTGTTTAAGCCGATCGCCTCAAATATCTGTGCACCACGGTAACTTTGAATTGTCGAAATCCCAATTTTTGAAGCAACTTTGGTCACGCCTTTGGTTGCGGCTTTCACGTAGTTCTTGCTAGCTGTTTTGGTATCAACATTTACCAGCAAACCTTGGCGGATCGAATCGGCGATCGTCTCAAAGGCCAAATACGGATTGATCGCACCGCAACCGTAGCCGATTAAAGTCGCAAAGTGATGAACTTCCCTCGGTTCCCCGGATTCGAGCACCAGTCCCGCCCGCGTCCGCGTACCTTGGCGGATCAGGTGGTGGTGCAGGCCTGCAACTGCTAGCAGCGCCGGAATTGGAGCGTTTTCGGCATTGATTCCCCGATCGCTCAAAATCAGGATATTCACCCCAGAGGCGATCGCGCTGTCTGCTGCATCAAAAACATCTTCTAACGCCTGTTCAAGACCTTTTACCCCTGTTTTGGGGTCAAACAAAATCGGCACGGTAACAGACTTGAAATTGCCCTCAGAAACCTGTTTGAGTTTAGCCAATTCTTCATTGCTGAGAATTGGTGTTTTCAACTCAATTAAATGACAACTTTCTGGTTCCGGTTTGAGCAAATTGCGTTCAGATCCGATCGTTGTTTCGGCAGAAGTCACAATCTCTTCTCTGATAGAATCGATCGGCGGATTCGTAACTTGAGCAAACAGTTGCTGGAAGTATTCATAAAGCAACTTTTGCCTGTTCGATAAAACGGCAAGCGGCGTATCCGCGCCCATCGCGCCGACAGCTTCCACCCCATCGCGTGCCATCGGCGCTAACAGCAACCGCAGTTCTTCAAAGGTGTAGCCAAAGGCCATTTGCCGCTGCAATAAAGTTTCGGGTTGGGATGCGTCCACTACTTCCGCATCTGGTAGTTTGGCAATTTCTACCATGTGCTGGTCAATCCACTCGCGATACGGATGTTCCGAGGCGATTTGATGTTTGATTTCGTCGTCAGAAATGATGCGGCCTTCTGCTGTATTTACCAGGAACATCCGGCCTGGTTGTAAACGACCTTTTGAGACAATTCGTTCTGGGGCGATCGGCAAAACTCCGGCTTCCGATGCCATGATTACTATGTCATCTTTGGTGATGCAATAACGGGAAGGGCGCAAACCGTTGCGATCGAGCACAGCCCCGATCGAAGTACCATCCGTAAAGGCGATCGAAGCCGGCCCATCCCACGGTTCCATCAAGCAGGAATGGTATTCGTAGAAAGCCTTTTTCTCGTCACTCATCGACTCGTGGGCTGTCCAAGGTTCGGGAATCATCATCATCACCGCGTGCGGTAAAGAACGCCCAGCCAAAGTCAGCAATTCCAGAGCATTATCAAAGATAGTCGAGTCGCTACCTTCGATGTTGATTAAATTCGGGATTTTCTTTAAATCATCGCCGAATAGTTCCGACTCGAACATCGATTGCCGCGCGTGCATCCAGTTAATGTTGCCGCGCATGGTGTTAATTTCGCCGTTGTGGGCGATGTAGCGGTAAGGGTGCGATCGTTCCCAACTCGGAAAAGTATTCGTGCTGAAGCGCGAGTGAACCAGGGCTAGAGCGCTTTCCATGTCGGGGTCATGCAGTTCGGGATAGTAATCTCCCACTTGCACGGGCATCAGCATTCCCTTATAGACGATCGTCCGGCAGGAGAGTGTGGAATTATACCAGTAGGGATCTACGTTAGTCTTGCGAATCGCATTATGTGCCCGTTTGCGGATGACGTAGAGTTTCCGCTCGAAAGCTGCCTCGTCCATACCTGCGGGGCGGGCCAGGAACACTTGCTGCATGAAGGGTTCGCTGGCTTTGGCGGTATCGCCCAGGGATGAGTTATCTGTGGGGACATCGCGCCAACCGAGCACGGGACATCCTTCTGCGGCGGCGATTTCGGCAAAGATGCGTTTGCCGTTTTCCCGTTCCGTCTGGTTTCGCGATGAGTAAATTGCACCAACTCCGTACTCGCCAGCTTCGGGAAGTTCGATGTTTTGGGCTGCTGCTGCTTTCTTGAGGAACTTGTGGGGTACTTGCATCAAAATCCCCGCCCCGTCTCCGGTGTTGGGTTCGCAGCCACAAGCGCCCCGGTGGTCGAGGTTCAGCAGGATTGTCAGTCCCTGTTCGACTATTTCGTGGGATTTGTTACCCTTGACGTGTACAATAAATCCGACTCCGCAAGCGTCGTGCTCGAATTGCGGATCATACAGCCCTTGTTTTTGTGGCAGTCCGTGGTTGTTCATTTTGATGTGTCTCTCAAAGTGGCGAAAATATGTCGAGCTAGAGTAGAGCGTGGAATGGCGATCGATCTAGTATGATGTATTATATATAGATTTACTCAATTGGGTAGATGCAGGAAAAAATCAAAGCTGATGCGATCGATCTGAGTTAAAAAATAGTTAAAATTGATGAGTTAAGTATGGAACCCGAAAATCTAAATATTTATGCTTAAACACTCTTCAATTATTAGCGTGTCTCCCGAACTATATGATAACTAATAGGTCGTAAGATTAAATGAACCGCGAAGGCGCTAAGGACACGAAGGAAGAGAAAGAAGAAGATGCAGTTCTAACTTCGCGCTCTTCGCGTCTTCGCGGTTTAATAATCATTCCGATGCAACCGGATTTGGTATTACGATGTGTCAGTGCATAGCTTCAAAAAATACACTCTATGCAATTTTTCTCAACCACTGAATCCCCGATCGCCCATCAACCCTATCATAACTTTATGGCGTTGTTAATGCGACTGTATCCTCAGCGTCTGGGTGACATCCTCCACCAGCATTTTGCCTTCTCCTCAGCCATGAATCTTTCTGAAAAACTGCAAAAAGTCGATCGCCTCAAAGTCTGGTTAGTTTGATGCCGGAATTTATCGAATGGCTCAACAGTGATCAAATCAAATCGTTACATCCGTTAGAGTTTGCAGCCGAAGCACATCTTCGCTTTGTGTCGATTCATCCGTTTCGGGATGGTAACGGGCGATTATTAATGAATCTCCTGTTGTTGCGGGCTGGATATCCCATTCTGATTGTATCTAGCCAGGTGCGTGCTGCGTACATTGATGCGATCGCCCAAGCCCAACAAAATGATTCCGGGATTCATCCACTCCTCGATTTGATTGTAGATGCGGCCCGGTACTCGCTGATCGAAACCTTGCAAATCTTAGCCACCGCCAGCGATAGCCAGAGTCAAGGGCTACCTTTCTATCAAGAGATGATAGCCGTTTTGCAGCAGTAGTCTCAATAAGCCTTTTACTATGGGCGGGCTAGAAGCCCACCCCACAATAAAAATTACTCTTTGTGGAACAGGCATCTTGCCTGTTCTTGACAATAGTATAAGAGTCCCATTAAATAAAGAACCAGCAGCCTTTCTATGAAGATTTGATGTAGATTTGCCCGATCGCACCCATCACAGGTGACAACTACTATGGTGATTTTGCTATGGTTGTTAAGGCAAGTCGATCGGGCTGAGCAGATTTCTCGGTCAAAGTGTACAGTTCGCTAACCCGTCCCGCAGGTAAGCTTAGATTTGAACAACAAATTAGCTACCCTCAAAAACCAACATTGTCTACTAAAGGCTTAAACAAGCAATCCTGAAGGAGTAAAAAATCATGGCTCAAACTCAAGAACTTTCTCAAACATTAACTCTGCTCGCATCTGCTGCACCCAACGGAATTACCGCCACAGAATTACGCCCGTGGGGTTCTTTTACAACCCTTGAAGAAGGGCCTGGATATAAAATTAAGCGGATCGAAGTTAAGCCCGGACACCGCCTCAGCCTGCAAATGCACCACCACCGCAGCGAACACTGGATCGTAGTTTGCGGTACTGCTAAAGTTACTTGTGGTGAAACTGAACAAGTTTTGTTTACAAATCAATCTACCTACGTTCCTCAGTGCATCAATCACCGTCTAGAAAATCCGGGAGTGATCCCGCTGATTTTAATTGAAGTGCAGAATGGCGAATATCTCGGAGAAGACGATATTGTCAGATTTCAAGACGATTATGCCCGCACAGAATCTAAGGCTAAATAACCGATAAATTGGGCATTGGGAATAGGGCATAGGGCATAGGGCATAGGGCATAGGGCATTGGGTATTCGCATCAACAAGTAACCAATAACTAATAACCAATAACCAATAACCAATTCTGTATTCACAATGCCCCATGCCTG
>NZ_NXIB02000033.1 GCF_002412335.2 Tychonema bourrellyi FEM_GT703 | reverse complement strand
GCCCCATGCCCCATGCCCAATAACTCTTAAAGTCTGCGCCACTTACGGCCGTCTCTATTAATCAACAATTCTGCCTCCGCAGGCTCCCAAGTACCCGCTTCATACTGAGGCACCAGGGCGGGATCGCTCGGTGCTTCCCAGGCCATCAAGGCTGGTGTCACGATCCGCCAGGCTTCTTCCACTTCATCAGAACGGGTGAACAAAGTTTGGTCGCCTAACATACAATCAATTAACAGGCGATCGTAAGCATCCGAAGAAGTCACCCCAAAGGATGAACCATAACTGAAATCCATATCCACCGTCCGCGTCCGCAAATCTGGCCCCGGCATTTTCGCCTCAAACCTCAGCGAAATCCCCTCATTGGGATGCACGCGCATAGTCAAAACGTTAGGAGTAGTTTGTTGAGCCGCGGACTGAAAAATCATCAGGGGCACTTCGCGAAACTGAATTGCAATTTCGCTGACTTTTTTCGGCAACCGCTTCCCGGTGCGTAGGTAAAAAGGTACTCCCTGCCAGCGCCAGTTGTCGATCGTAAACTTCATCGCCACGAAAGTTGGAGTCATGGATTGAGGATTGACTCCTGGTTCCGTGCGGTATCCGGGTACTGGTTTGCCCTTCATCCAGCCGGCGGAATACTGGCCGCGAATCGCAGAATTCTCTAAGTTATGCAAGTCAGCTAAGCGTGTTGCTTGCAGAACTTTCATTTTTTCAGTACGGATGCTGTCAGCATCTAGGGAGTTTGGCGCTTCCATTGCTGTCAGACAAAAAATCTGCATCAAATGGTTTTGCAGCATATCCCGCAAAGCCCCAGAGGATTCGTAGTAACCAGCCCGGTCTTCTACGCCGACTGTTTCTGCAACAGTAATTTGTACGTGATCGACAAATTGGCGGTTCCACAGCGGTTCAAAAATCGCATTCGCAAACCGAAAAACCAGGAGATTTTGAACAGTTTCTTTGCCCAAATAGTGGTCAATCCGGTAAACTTGCTGTTCTTGACAAACTTCCTGGACTACTCGATTGAGAGCTTTTGCCGAGTTCAAGTCGCGTCCAAAGGGTTTTTCAATAACTAAGCGATGTTTGATCGGATCTGCCAGCATTTTGGCTGCGCCCAATTGCCGAATCGCTTCGGGAAAGAAGTTGGGGGAAACGGAAAGATAAAATATATGGTTGCCGCGGGTTCTCCTTTTTTGGTCGAGTTCTTCTAGGAGGGCTTTGAGTTTTTGATAACTTTCGGGGTTGTCAATGTCGCCGGGACAGTAGAACAAACTCTGAGCAAAATCTTGCCAAAATTCTTGATTGCCAATCCCGCCACCAAATTCTTCGATGCCTTCGCGCATTTGCTCTCGGAAGTAATCGTGACTCCAAGGGCGACGGGCTACTCCCACGACGGTAGTTTCCGGTGGCAAGCGTCGATCGCGCTTCATCTGATAAATTGCAGGTACGAGTTTGCGCTGGGTGAGATCCCCGGAAGCTCCAAAGATGACCAGAATTTGTGGTTCTGGCACTCGTTCTTTTCGCAAACCTACCCGCAGCGGGTTTTCAAGAATTGTGACCATTTATTTATTTTGCTCCTTCTAAAGCTGTGAGTCTTGCCAATACAGATTGATAGTTTGCCGTCATTTCTGCCAGTTGCTGGGTGAGGGAGTTGATCTGCCCTTCATATTCTGCCTTGAGTTCCGCCCTAACTTCCTCTCGAATTTTTCTTCTCTCAACCGCCAGACGAATTTCCCAATCTTTATCCCGCTGTAGCAGTTCAGCTTTCAACTGCCTGTTTTCGGCTCGAAGCTGCTCCATTTCCAACGCCACAGCAGCAGCGCGACGATCCCTGTCTCTGTTTTGCTGTCGGACTTCCTCTCTAAGCCGTTTATTGTCCGATCGCAGTTTCTCCAGTTCCGAATCAGTCTCTTTAGGCGTTCGACCAGCTACTCCTGAAGGAAATCGCTGATCCACCAAGCGCTGAACTGCTGCACCAGTAGGCATACCATTGGGCGATAGCTTCAGAGCCTCTTGCCAAATTTCCAGTTGCAGTTCTGGGGATAATCCTGCTAGAGGACGCACTTGATTTTCCTTTGTAGGAATTTTGAGCGCAATTGCGCTCAAATTTTCTATAACTCGAGCCGCACCAATAAACTGATCCGCCGTCCGTCTGGCTATAGCCCACTTTTCCCGGCAATAAGCCTCAAAACTTTTGTGGGTTTCCCTGTAAAGTTTCTGTTCGCGAATCTCGTCAAGGGCTTTGCCAACTTCGTAAAATATCTGAAGTCCATTTTCTACAATGGATTCCAGTTCTTGAAGCCTCGCCCGTTCGGCAACATCAAGTTGGTCGTTTGCATACTCGCTCTTGATTAGAGTGTCAGTAATCTGCATAGTGAATGCCTCAGCTTTTGGAGATGGAGAATTCGAGTTGTATATATGGCTAGATTCCTGCTAGAGGACAGAATAGATTTTACTTTGTAGGAAAAATGAGCGCAATTGCGCTCATTTTTCCTAGAGAGAATTTAAAACTCAGCATTTAGGAAGCAACACAATTATCTATTCCGAGTCTTAAATGCTTCTGCCTCTAAGGATACAGATATTTCCTTAAGCGACAGGTGAGAGCTTCTGCACTTTCTCTGCCAAGGAATCCATCAGGGATTGGAACGGGCTGACGAATTTCTCAATCCCCTCCAGGAGCAAGTCTGCCATCACTTGATCCAAATCGATGTCGATATCTGGATCTTTGAGACTTTCGATCAGCGCGTAAGCTTCTTCTACATTGTTCTCAATCCGGGGTGCGACATCGCAGTGATCGAAACAAGCCTCAACGGTGTTGGGAGGCAAAGTGTTCACCGTGTCGGGGCCGATTAATTCATCGACATACATCACATCGCTGTAGTTGGGGTTTTTGGTGCTGGTACTCGCCCACAACAGCCGCTGCACTTCTGCTCCCTTCGCTGCTAATGCTTGCCAGCGATCGCTCGCGACAATCTCTTTATATTTCTGGTAAGCTACTTTGGCATTGGCGATCGCAATTTTTCCTTTCACCGCTTCCAGTTTGGCTTTCGTAGCAACATCAGTGACTCCTTTGAGTTTCTCGTCAATCTGACCGTCGATGTTGATGTCGATCCGGCTCAAGAAGAAACTGGCAACAGAAGCAATATTGCTCACATCCAAACCTTTAGCCGCCCGCGCTTCCAAGCCGCGAATGTAAGCCCAAAAGGTTTCGACGTAGCTGTCAACGGAGAACAGCAAAGTCACGTTAACGTTAATCCCTTCGCTGATGACTCGTTCCACTGCCGGCAATCCTTGAACAGTTCCCGGAATTTTGATCATCACATTTGGTTTGCCGATCGCCTGATAATAACGTAAGGCTTCACTAATCGTGCTTTCTGTATCATTGGCGATCGTCGGTGGCACTTCAATACTGATGTAACCGTCCAAACCGTTGGACTCTGCGTACACTGGGGCGAAGATGTCGCAAGCATTGCGGATATCTTCAAAAACTAGAGATTCGTAAATTTCGAGTACAGATTTACCCGCCCGGATGCCAGCCTCAATATCCGCATCGTAAATCACATTACCCGCGATCGCCTTCTCAAAAATAGCCGGATTCGATGTAATCCCGCGCAGCCCGCGACTTTCAATCATCTTTTTGAGTTCGCCGGACTCGATCAGGTTGCGAGTCAAATTGTCCATCCAGATGCTCTGGCCAATTTCTTTGATTTCTAACAGGTGATTCTTCGTCGCTTCTGTCATGATCTGTAACTCCTACAATTTGATATTTTGGAATTAGAAATTGGAAATTGAGAATTGGGAATTGAAAATTGAGAATTGGCAATTGGAAATTAAAACATTCTTGCTTCCTTCCCGGCGTTATATCCGTTACATCCGTTACACAATCCGTTGCCGAACTTCCTTCCCGGCGTTATATCCGTTACATCCGTTACATAATCCGTTGCCGAACTTCCTTCACTCAGAAAGTGTTCTAGAATTGCGCGATCGATGCTTTAATAAAAGACTCAACCAGCGCTACATTTTCTTTGCTGCCAATAATCAAAGGCGTGCGCTCGTGAATTTTAGTCGGCACCACATCCAAAATGTCTTGAATACCCGTACTAGCGCGCCCGCCAGCTTGCTCCATCAAAAACGCCAAAGGAGCCGACTCATAGAGTAATCGCAATTTGCCATCGGGGTTTTTCACGGTTCCTGGGTACAAAAACACGCCTCCCTGAAATAAAATCCGGTGGAAATCTCCCACCAAAGCGCCTCCGTACCGGGCGGTATAACCTTCGCTGCGGTGTACATAGCGAATGTAATCCCGAAAAGGTTCCTCCCACTGCCAAAAGCTACCTTCATTCACACTGTAAATCTGGCCGCTGTCTGGAATCTTGATGTTTTCGGTTGATAGAATAAACTCGCCCAAACTGGGGTCGAGGGTAAAGGAATGAACGCCCTGCCCGATCGAATAAACCAGCATGGTACTGGGGCCGTAGAGCACATAGCCAGCGGCGATTTGTTTATGTCCGTGTTGCAGCAAGTCTGAAGCAGAACCGTCTGCATCATCCCCTTCTTGCTTGCGGATACTAAAGATGGAGCCGACATTCAGATTGATGTCAAGATTGGAAGAACCGTCTATGGGATCGTAGAGCAGACTGTAACGCCCGATCGGACAATTTTCGGGAATATAATAGGGTTTTTCCATTTCCTCCGAAGCCAAGCGACAAACAAGTCCGCTTTGCTGGAATACGGAGATAAACACTTCATTGGCATAGATATCCATCTTTTTGACGGATTCTCCCTGCACGTTTACAGCCCCTGTAAAACCTAAAGCATCTTCCATTAACCCAGCTCTGCTGAGTCGCCTTGCGATCAGCTTAGCCGCCAGCCCGATGCGACTCATCAGGGCGCTGAGATCCTGAGCATCTGCTGAAAAGCTTTGCAGTTGCTGGAGTACGTGACGGGATAGAGTTGTACAATCGCGGTCTAAGGATTGCACCTGATCGATCGGGCCAAGGCGGGTTTCCCCTATGGGCGCGTGTACCATGATTTTGATGTCCTCCCTGTCTTGTGGCTCCCTCGTTTGGGATTTTTCAGGTGTTGCTGAATCGGCGATGAGACCGATCGTCCTGTAAGTTCTATCTTAGGGATGGTTTTGCGATCGGGCATGGAACTTTAGGTGAACTTTAGATCCCCACGGAAAATTGAGGGGTGCGATCGACTGTTGAGTAACGAAGTTGCTAGCACAATATCTATTTTTTGTCAAGCTAACACCCGCAACTCTTGAAGCCGAAGCCGAAATTAAAGTTGCTATTACAGTCCTGGATGCACTCCGACGACTCGAAACCGGGTTTTTTAGAGAGTGTGCGGGCTGCAACAAAATATTCGTAAAAAACAACCGGTTTCTGAACCCCATGAGGAGATTAAGATGGCAGTCAAAAATATGACAATTATACTCAGATTAATCGTCGTCTTTAAATTCTTTGGCTAGGCGATCGAGGCGATCGTTCGTTTCTTTTGTAAACTTGAGTAACCCAACGCTGACAACATTTGATGCTAATCCGCCAGCGGTAGCAACAGATCCTTCTGAGATTTTTCCAGAAAATAACATTCCGATGCCTAAAATACTGATAGAGGCACTTACTATTGCTAATCCAATAGTCACGTTAAAACTGAATTTAGCTTGACGCAAACGTTCTTGAATCACATCTCGCTCCATTTCTGGGTAATCATCAGAGCGGAATGGTTTAAAATTGGTGCTAGACATTTATTTTCCTCCAACTGTATAACTCCATTAAAAATTAAGCAAGGTTGAGTTCAGAGTCGAGAAAAAAGTAGATCGGGTTGACTTGTTGGTTGACTTTTAGTTAAGATTAAATCTATAATTCGGATTAATAATTTTCTCTGGAGGCATCATGGGGCGATCGCTCAAACTTTCTCCAGGGTGCATCGAACAAGTCAAATCGGCTGTAGGGCGCAATGGCTTTCCGAGTCAGAAGGCTTTGGCTGAAGAATTAGAAATTTCCCTATCCACCGTCAAGAGCTTTCTGGCGGGTAAACCTGTTGATTATTCATATTTTCTGGAAATTAGCGAGAGATTGGGGTATGAATGGAGAAAGATTGTACATATAGACGAAACTATCGCTAAGTCTATCTTCAAGGAAACTTCAGCTTTCATCACTGGAACTCCCATCACCAATCCGCGCTACTTTTTCGGGCGGCAGAAGGAACTTAAACGGCTTTTCAATTTACTGAAACGCCCTCCCCTGCAAAATGCTGCGATTATCGGCAAGCGACGCAGCGGCAAAACTTCTTTGCTGCAATACTTGAAAAATATTACTACCACCCCAACAGAAAAGTTGCGCCCCGGTCAAAAATCCGATTGGTTGCCTTATCCAGAAAACTATCGTTGGATTTTCGTAGATTTTCAAGATCCACGGCGGCAAAATCGAGAAGGGTTGTTACGCTACATTTTAGAATCCCTGAAAATGCAAGTTCCTAACCCTTGCGATTTAGATAGATTTATGGATGTGGTAAGCAGTAATTTACATCAGCCCACAATCATTTTACTTGACGAGATTGGTGTAGGTTTGCAACGCTGTCCAGAATTAGATGATGAATTTTGGGAGAGTTTGCGTTCTTTGGCACCTCAAACAAATGGGAATTTAGGGTTTGTTTTGGCAACTCCTGAATCACCACTTGAATTAGCGCGCAATACGGGACATAGTTCGCCTTTTTTCAATATCTTTGGATCTACCACAATTCTGGGTGCTTTGACTGAAGGCGAAGCGCGGGAGTTGATAGCCAGTTCGCCCATTCCTTTTCCTGATGGGGATGTCGAGTGGATTTTGACTCAAAGTGAACGCTGGCCTCTGCTGCTACAAATCCTGTGTCGAGAACGATTATTTAGTCTGGAAGAGGAGGAAATAGGGGATGATTGGCGTGAAGAAGCGTTAGAGCAACTAAAAACCTTTGCTGATTTAAAGATATAAAATGAAACTAACATTGTTAGAGCGGTACTATGACAACTAATTTACCGATCGAGTTGAAGCGTTTACCCAAAACTTTGCCAAGAGAAGGAGCTGTGAGGGTGGAGTTAGCACAAGGAGTGTTGGTATTTCGCGCTTCTAGGTTTTTCGTGGAGCGAATTGAAATATTAACAGCTAAAAGAGATATAGCTGAACTCTCTTCAGAAGAATTGCAAGAATTGCAGGATTATGAAGAATTAAATAATTATCTTAGTTGGGTTAATCAGGCAATTGTCCATACTTTGCATTATCCCTTGCAAGGGACGATCGATCGCTACGATGATCCCTTTGAACCTGCTGTAGCTCTAGAAGAGTGGGAAGCGCTGCAATGATCGTACTGGATACACATATCTGGATTTGGTGGGTGGACAACAATCCGCGACTAACCCAGCAGCATCGGCAGTGGATACAACAATACCAATCTCAAGGTTATTGTAGCAACTGCAAGAATTTATGGATGTCCGTTATTAACGGCTGACAGTAAAATTTTAGCCTATCCAGATGTTCAAACTCTGAAATAGGTAAGAAAACGAAAAAAATTTATTAAAACGAGAGATAAGCGTCAACTGAGAAAACTTATAAAAATTCCCAACCTAAATGATTCCAAATGTGCCACGCAACGCCTACACCGATTCACCCGAACAGGATTCCAACCTAATTCTGGGTAGCCTGCAACTGCTGTTTTGGCTATTCTTTCATCCCTCAGCTTGGCGAAACCATCTCAAGCGCAATCCAGCTTTGTGGAAATTAGGAATACAAGCATTCCTAGTCGTGCCTGTTCTAGCCAATTCAATTGTTGTTGCCTTGGTAATTTGGTTATTAGGTGCGCCAGTAGAAAAGATTGCATCCGGCGTGGTGTTAGGTGTGGTGTCGGGCGTGCTGTTGACCAGCTTGGGGTTCAGCTCACGGGAGGGCAAGGAGTTGAACGTGGCGCTCGGCATAGCATCGGGGATGTTGTTAGGCGTAGTGTGGGGCGTGGCATCGGACTTGGTGTGGGGCGTGGCATTAGACTTGTTGCCGGGCGTGCAATCCGTGGCATCGGACTTTTTCAGGGACTTGCTGTCGGACAGTAGGTTGAAGGAGTCGCTCGCGATATGGGACTGGCGCTGGTGGGTTCCGACGTGGAGGTGGATGCTGTTTTTCGCGGTATTGGCCGCGCTCGGGAGGTTTGGTGCCACGATGCGTGGCGCGAGCCTGGGGAAGGACGAGATCGAGGCGATCGACGTGGTTTGGGGCGTGATGGGCGTGGTTTGGGGCGTGGTTTGGGGCGTGGGCTTGGTGGTCATGGTCTTATGCCTGCCAGTGGTACTGTATCCCTTCCTAACAGGATGGAATATTCTGCTCTACCGACTAGACATACTACGCACAGCTAATAAACCCAGTTTGTTACGTTGGCATTCCGCTTTTTGGGATGAACGGCAACACCTTCCTCTATATGGCTTAGACAAGCACGTTCTCTTAGTAATAGAGCGTAATCCAGAAGAGGGCGAAGCTGCTTTTAACTACTTGAGTACAAGCCGCCAACGTTGGGCAGCACCAGCGGTACAAATTGAACTTGATGCACGGGGGTTAGAACGTTGTAAAAATGTAGCTGCTATCGGTAGTAAAGCCCACCCCAATCTAGCCCTTGGAGAACTAAATAGCTCAGTTAGTTTTCTCCTGATTAGCTTTAGTCGCATCAGCGAGGACGTAGCAGCAGCTCTCAACCAAAAAAGTTCTTATAACCAGCGTTTAGCCCTAACTGTTGTAGCAGAAAGATTAAATGGTTTAATTCGAGAGTTGAACCGCAGCGGTGACAAATATGCGGTACGCTTTCGCCCTATTGCTACCCAATGGCATGAAATTGTCACCAACTATATGCAAGAACAGGCGAAAGCAGTTGAACTACGACAAGAAATCGACAACCCTTATATCATCGGCGTACCCCTGACAGAACAACAGGAAATCTTCACCGGACGTGCTGACATTGGTACGCGCATCGAGCAATTACTGCTAGACCGCCGCCGCCCTCCTTTGCTACTCTACGGACAGCGGCGCATGGGCAAAACATCCCTCCTCAACAACCTGGGACGCTTGCTACCCAGCACTATTATTCCCATGTTTGTAGACTTACAAGGGCCAGTTTCATCGGCAAGCAATTATGCTAGTTTTCTCTACAATATCGCCCGGAGTATGGCAAACTCAGCCCAGCGCCAAAGTGCGTTCCCTCTCCCATCTCTTGACCGCGAAACACTGCAAGATGACCCTTTCACCCGCTTTGATGAATGGCTGGACGAAGTAGAACAAGCGCTACAACAAAATATTGCCTTGCTTGCCTTGGATGAATTCGAGGCGCTAGATAATGCCATCACAAAAGGACGCTTTGATGAGGAGGATGTTCTGGGAATGTTGCGTCACCTAATTCAACATCGTCCCCGCTTCAAAGTGCTGCTAGCTGGTTCCCATACAATAGAAGGATTTCAGCGTTGGGCTAGCTATTTAATCAATGTCCAAGTCGTTCATATCAGCTACCTGAAACAACCCGAAGCGCGTCAACTAATTGAGCAACCAGTCAAAGATTTTACCCTCCGTTACGAACTCAATGCGGTTGAGCGAGTCTTGCAACTCACCCGCTGTCACCCTTTCCTAATACAACTCCTCTGCGCTGAAATTATCGCACTAAAAAATGAGCAAAATCCATCTATCCGCCGACTGGCAACTTTAGCGGATGTAGAAGCAGCAATACCAGAGGCTTTAAGTGTTGGCAGTTTCTTTTTTGCCGATATTCAAAGCAATCAAGCAGATGCAGCCGGATTAGCTATTTTGCAGTTTTTGGCAGCACGAGGAGAAGGGGCAATAGTCAGCCGATTAACTATTTTGCAACACTTTCCCGATAAATCTGATGCTCTCAATTTACTTCTGCAACGCGAATTGATTGAGGAAGTTAGTGATGGTTATCGCTTTGAAGTAGAATTGATTCGTCGCTGGTTTGCATCATCTCCGTCTGTAAACGGATAGAGTGCGGGACTTCCCGTTCGCATTAGTTAAAAAATGATCCGCCCAGTAATTAAGTGGAGACTTGTGCGCCTTGAGTATCAAGAGAAATCGCCCTTACATCAGCCTTCACCCCAAACTCCATCCAAGCAGCCCCCATTTCCCTCACAACCGCATCAGCATTAGTAACATCAGTTAAAGCCAAAAGCGTCGGCCCCGCACCGCTAATTACCATCCCACAAGCCCCAGCATTCAGTGCAGCTTGTTGCACCGCTTCATATCCCCGAATCAGAGACTGGCGATAAGGCTGGTGAATTTTGTCTTGGAGGGCACAACGCAGCCAATCTCGATCGCCCGTTTCCAAAGCCCGCACCAACAAACCCAGATGTGCGGCATTGAAAATCGCGTCAGCCCGACTGTAATCTGCTGGCAAAACTCGGCGCGCTTCGGCTGTGGAAAGTTCAAAATCGGGAATCGCTACCACGGGCACAATATCAGGATGCCACGGAATATCGCAAATTTGCCAGGGAACCCCCCCCTGCCCCCCCTTGCTAAGGGGGGGTGTAAGAGGGGATTCTTCTCTTAGCCCCCCCTTACTAAGGGGGGGTTGGGGGGGTGTATTGCTAGCAGCGAGGCGACATCCTCCGAGTAAAGCGGGGACAACGTTGTCGGGATGTCCTTCAAGTTCGATCGCCAATTGCATCACTTCCACCTGACTCAAAGGCGCACCAGCTAACTCATTTGCACCAACTAACCCACCGACAATAGCTGTGGCGGAACTTCCCAAACCTCTAGCCAGGGGCACTCGCATATCTATGTGTATGGCGACGGGTGGCGGCGATTGGTTCAGGCGATCGTACAAGGTGACAAATGCTACATAGGCGAGATTGCTGTCATCTGTCTTGACTTTGGCGGCTTCTTGGCCCGTAACGGTAATTTTTAGTTTCTCGGTTGCTGAGGGTTCGAGTCGGGAGAATTGGAAGGAGTTGTAGAGGCTTAAAGCAGCCCCGATGCAGTCAAAACCGGGGCCTAAGTTGGCGGTTGTAGCGGGTACGGTGACGGTGATGGTGGAAATTACGGACATTGTTTGAATAGTTAATTTGGAATTTTTAACCGCAGATAAACGCGGACGAACGCAGATAGAAGAATACTATACTATGTTTTAGGAAGTAGTATTTGAAGATGTTTGAGGGCATCTTGATAATCGTTTGTATTGCCATCTTTTTGATAGAGTTCGGCGGCTTTTTGATAATCGGCGATCGCACCCGGTTTGTCTTCTAAGAATTCGCGGACTCTGGCGCGGTTGTAGTAGGCATCGCCGTAGTTGGGGTTGATGGCAATGGCGCGATCGAAATCTGCTTTTGCTGCTGGGTAGTCTTGGAGGTCGCGGCCTTTAATTATACCACGTTTGTTGTAAGCTTTGGCGTAGTTTGGGTTGAGGCGGATGGCTGCGGTATAATCTGCGATCGCACCTTCAATATCTCCAGCCTCTGATTTGGTAAAACCGCTATTGAATAAGTCTTCAGCGGGATTTTGAACAATCGTTTTTTGAGCTATTAGTATTGCTGAGGATTTAGCAGAGACAGCAGGGGATATATTACCAAAGATAGTAAAGAGTCCTAGAGTAGCAATTAAATTGTAAAATTGTGTTTTCATAATCTACGCAAAAATCTGAGCTACAGAGCAACTAAAACCAGGTAATAAAGGCGAGGTAAGTTCATCATTACTAAACAGTGTAGCAACTAGCCTCAAACTTGTTTGTTCCCTGCGATAAACTTCTATTTGTCGCAACCGCCAATTCACAATCCAGTATTCCTGTACTCCCCGCACCGAATAGAGTCTCAGTTTCAAATCTCGATCGCGTCTCTGATTATCTGCACCGGGGGACAACACTTCCACAATTAACTCTGGTGCGGCGGTTAAATGTCCCGCTTCATCTAGCAAGATAGCCAAACGTTCGTTGCTAGCCCAAACTACATCAGGGATGACGTTATCAGCATCAGTGAAAATGAGGCCTGGATTGATGGCGGCTCGTCCCAAACCAGTAGACATCGACCAAGTATCAAGCACAGAGAAAAATCTGCCACAAGTCTGTTGATGCCCCCAATGCGGTGCTCTAGTCATAAATAGCTCTCCATCAATAATTTCATAGCGATCGCCGTTATCTGGCAATAGTTCTAAATCAGCGGTAGTAAAGCGTAGTTTATCAGATATTGTCTGGCTCATACAAACACTCTTGATAGGTGATACAAACATTATAGACGATCGAGCATCTAGAGCATCCACAAATTTCAACCTGTGAAGTGCAAACGAAGGCAAAAACAAAACCCGCCGGCGCGGGTTTCAATATTCTTAGTCCGCGCAGGCGGACTTTGTTTGTGTAGTCGCGATTTCCAATCGCCGGATTTCCAATCGCCGGATTTCCAATCGCCGGATTTCCAATCGCCGGATTTAGCATTGGAAATCACCCGATTACTTCAACACAGTTTTAGAAGCAATCCGAGTTTTCTTGCGATCGCCCTCACTCAATTCCTCACCAGACTGCAAACGAGTAGCAGAGGTTTGTAGCACAGTTGCGGCACTTTGATCGCCCATTTGCAGAGCAGTTTTAGCCGCAGTTTGTAGCATCGTTGCCGCACCCGCCCGATCGCCCTGTTGCAATCTGGTTTCGGCGAGTTGAGTTTGGCGGTATTTAGCCAAAGCTAAAATATGTTGCTGTACCATTGGATTGATTGCCGGTTGATAAACTTGCATCACATTAGTGGAAAGTGCCACCTGTTCCGAGAGCAAACCTGCACCGATTGCCGGATCATCGTAGCGAATTTGCAATTGCCCGATCGCCTGTTGGCCTTCTGGCAACTGTCCAATATAAATATTAGCCAACACAACTCGCTCTACATCCTTCATTAAATCTCCCAAACGTACCATAAAGCGATCGCCCTCTTGCTGGACTGGCAATTCGATCGTATCAGGGGCAACTTGGGCGATCGGCTTAAGTTCAGCCAATCGTACCTTGGGCATCAACGAAAATAGCAAATAAGCATTAGTCAAACCTACCGATTGTACACGGGTAAACAGCTTGCTAAACTCCTCAACCGCATCTTCAGGACGCTGAATATGAGCCAAAGCACCACCACCAGCATCAGCAATCTTTTCCAAAATATCCTGGTTCCAGTTATCCCCAAAACCCAGAGAATTCAAAGTCATGTTATACTCTGTGGCCAGATTTGCCAACTTCAAACAGCGGTTATTATCGCCATGTTCATTTTCGCCGTCAGTCAACAGAAATGCCTGAGATATCGCCTCTTTTTTACCTTTGCCCAACTCTTCAATACCTAACTTAATGCCCTCATCAATTGAAGTACCGCCAGCAGGACGCAATTTTTCAATTAGTCTCTTAATACTAGCGGGGTCTTCCACAACTTGATTGGGGACAAGGACTTTGGCTTTGTGGTCAAAGGCGATCGCACAAAAGCGATCCCCAGGCTTCAACCTGTCCAGTAGCTGTCCGGCAGCCTGTTTGACGGTTTCCAAAGGACGTCCGCCCATCGAACCGCTGTGATCGAGAATCAGGCACAGATTTAAGGGTACGCGGTTGTCTTGATCCGAAGTAGTCGCAGATACGGAAATTGCTAGCTGGCGCTGGCTTGAGGGCGCAGCAGCGTCAAGATTAGCGTCGTTCAAGGCAGGGAGCAAACTAACTTTCATGCGGGATACCTAAAGATTGCGTTACTATTTCTTTAAGAATAACTCCATGAGTTCAGGCAACATTTCGGTTGTCAATAACCCAATTCCTTCGAGGAAAGGCACAAACTCTGCCCTCCTTGCTTCGATACCCTCAAAGCTGAGTAAAGCTACTTATGCTGAGTGTAGCCCAAGTATGGTGGGTGTCCCCAGGCAAAAAAAAACATGAACACACCCATTAAAGCCGTGCAATCGCAATACTACGGAGAGGGCAACTCTCGAACACCCCCTCCCGATTTACCTTCTCTGTTGCTGAAGGAACGGATCGTTTATCTGGGTATGCCTCTGGTGCCTGCGGTAACAGAACTGATTATCGCTGAACTCCTGTTTTTGCAGTACGAAGACCCAGATAAACCCATCAAAATCTATATCAACTCCACAGGCACTTCTGGTTACAGTGGCGAACCTGTCGGCTTTGAAACGGAAGCTTTTGCTATCTGCGACACGATTAGGTACATTAAGCCGCCCGTCCATACTATTTGCCTCGGTTCAGCAATGGGTATGGCTGCGATGCTATTAGCGGCTGGCACAAAGGGCTTTCGGGCTAGTTTGCCCCATGCTTCGATTGTGTTGCACCAACCCAGGGCCTATACGCGGGGTCAAGCAACGGATATTCAGATTCGGGCTAAGGAAGTTTTGGCAAATAAAGCGACGATGCTGGAGATTTTTGCCAACTGTACGGGTCAGCCGATCGATAAAATTACTAAAGATATGGATCGGTTGCTGTACATGACACCCCAGGAAGCTAAAGAATACGGTTTGATCGATCGCGTTCTGGAAAGTTCGGAAGAATTGGCGAAACCGCTTGCGGCCGCTATCTAACTGGGAATAGGGCAATGGGCAATGGGCATTGGGCATTGGGAATTGGGCATTGGGCATTGGGCATAGGGCATTGGGCATAGGGCATAGGGTATAGGGCATAGGGGATGAGTCGTAATTTAAGGGTTAATAGCTAGCTAATACTTTCTACTCAGATTAGTTATTCAATAGTCTTTTAACGACTAACGATTCCCAATTACCGATTCCCAATTACCAATGCCCAATGCCCAATGCCCAATGCCCAATTCCCAATTGCCCAATGCCCAATACCCCATGCCCAATGCCCAATACCCCATGCCCAATGCCCGATGCCCGATGCCCGATGCCCGATGCCCATTGCCCAATTCCCAATACCCGATTACCAATTACTAACTAAACGGAGTTCCGAATTATGCCTATAGGTGTGCCAAAAGTTCCCTACAAAATGCCGGGTGGTTATGATACTCAGTGGATCAATATCTACGATCGCCTTTACCGGGAACGGATTATATTCTTGGGGAGAGACGTTGACGATGAAATTGCCAATCAAATCATCGCTGTAATGCTCTATCTGGATTCGGAAGATTCCGGTAAGGATATTATTTTGTACATCAATTCCCCAGGCGGATCGGTGACGGCAGGCATGGCTATTTTTGATACCATGCAGCACATTAAATCGGACGTGGTGACAATTTGTGTGGGCTTGGCGGCTTCGATGGGTTCTTTCCTGCTAGCTGCTGGTGCCAAGGGAAAACGGTTGGCTTTGCCTCACTCGCGAATTATGATTCACCAACCTTCTGGGGGCGCGCGGGGACAAGCAACAGATATTCAGATTGAGGCGAAAGAGATTCTGCGACTGCGCCACCAACTCAATGGTATCTATGCGAAAAATACCGGAAAGCCGATCGAGAAAATCGAAAAGGATATGGATCGAGATTATTTCATGTCTGCTGATGAAGCGATGGAATATGGTTTGATCGATCGCGTGATTGACGAACGTACTTAAGCAGTTGACAGTTGACAGTTGACAGTTGACAGTTGACAGTTTTCAACTGTTTAAATCTCCACCCTAAAACAATTAAATATGGCATAATCTTTAAATGTAAAGATTATGCCATATTTAATTGTATTATTAAAGTTCATTCATGTTAAATGGATATTGCAGATTATTACCGACAGTTAGGACTCAGATCTGGTGCGAGTTTGTCGCAGGTTAAGGCTGCTTATCGGCAGCTAGCCAGACAGTATCACCCCGATGTGAATCCGGGAAACGAAGCAGCTAAGAATAAGTTTATTACAATTACTGAAGCTTATAAGTTCCTGGTGAATATTGCTCCCTCTCCCTCCGACGCGGCGGAGTCAAAAGTGCCGAATTCTACTCAGCAGCAGACGGTGAAGGTGACTCGGAAACCGTCGCCAACTGAAAATAACCAGGAGTTTTCGGCTGCGGAAGAAAAGTTAAAGCAAGATGCTTATCTTCAATTACAGCAGTTGCTGAAATATCAGAGGTTCCCACGGGCGATCGCCCTAGTGGAAGGTTTAGCACAACGGATTCCCGACGATGCGGAGGTTCGTCAGTGGCAGGCGATCGTCTATCAGCGTTGGGGAAGGTATTTAATAGGAGAAAAGCAGGTTGATAAAGCGAGAATTTATTTGAAAAAGGCTGTGAAAACTGACCCTCACAATGGGGCTTTGTGGGCAGAAGTTGAACGAGATTTTCGCCGATTGGAACAGATTTATTAATTTGGAAATTGGGGATTGGGGATTAGCCAAAATTAGGACACGGCAGTGCCCATAGGTGTCAACTTAAGCCTGAAACCCTTGGTATCTCTTGCTTTTACCTAAGNGAGAAGACTCCTGTCCCCCCCTTCTTAAGGGGGGTTAGGGGGGATCTGGCCTTAATCGTCAAACAGTAGTCTGTGACAGGGTTTGGCCTTAAGTTGACACCAATGGCACTGCCCATAGGTGTCAACTTAAGCCTGAAACCCTTGGTATCTCTTGCTTTTACCTAAGCCTAGATCCCCCTAAATCCCCCTTAAGAAGGGGGACTTTGAGAAGACTCTTGTTCCCCCCTTCTTAAGGGGGGCTAGGGGGGATCTAGATTTAATAGTCAAACAGCCATCTCTGACTGGGCTTGAGCTTAAGTTGACACCAATGGGCACTGCCGTGTCCTCTATATCATTCCGGCGCACCCGGAATTGATATGATCTTACGAATCGCGATCGAGCTTCAGCACAGCCATAAAAGCCTCCTGCGGCACATCCACAGTACCCACAGACTTCATCCGCTTCTTACCCTTCGCCTGCTTTTGCAGCAACTTCTTCTTCCGCGAAATATCGCCACCGTAACACTTCGCCAACACATCCTTCCGCAAAGCCGGAATATGCTCCGAAGCAATCACCTTCGCGCCAATAGTTGCTTGAATTGGCACCTTAAATTGATGGCGAGGAATCAACTCCTTCAGTTTTTCCGTCAAGCCGCGGCCCACATTGTAAGCCTTATCGCGGTGTACAATCATCGCCAAAGCATCCACCGGATCGCCATTAATTAAAATGTCCAATTTCACCAAGGGATTTTCGCGATAGCCAATCAGGTGATACTCCATGCTGGCATAACCGCGCGATCGCGATTTCATCTGATCGAAAAAGTCAGTCACTACTTCCGCCAAAGGCAACTCATAAATCAGCGTAGTCCGCCCTTGACTGAGATATTTCATATCTTTAAAAATGCCCCGCCGACTCTGAGATAATTCCATCAAAGTCCCCACATATGTTTCCGGCGATAGCATTTCTACTTGCACGTAAGGCTCCTCAATTTTATCACGATACTGAGGGTCTGGCAAGTGGCTCGGATTGTCAATTGTTAGGACTTCTCCCTTAATTGTCGTGACTTGATAAACCACGGAAGGAGCAGTCACAATCAAATCCAAATTGTATTCTCTCTCCAGTCTTTCTTGCACAATTTCCATGTGCAGCAAACCCAAGAAACCGCAGCGGAAACCAAATCCCATCGCACTGGATGTTTCCGGTTCGTAGGAAAGGGCCGCATCGTTAAGTTCCAATTTTTCCAAGGCTTCCCGCAAGTCTGGAAATTGGTCAGCATCGATCGGGAATAAGCCACAAAACACCATCGGTTTCGCCTCAGTATAACCAGGCCAAGGCTCCGGTGCAGGCTTTTTGACCAAAGTAATTGTATCTCCCACGCGAGCATCTGCTACTGCCTTAATCGCAGCGCCTAGATAACCTACTTCTCCGGCGTGGAGTTCATCTACTGGGATTTGAGTTGGTGAAAGTATGCCTAATTCATCGATGACATATTCCTTGCCCGAAACCATCAATAAAACCCGATCGCCCTTTTTGACACTGCCATCCATCACCCGGAAATAAACAATCACTCCCCGATAAGCATCGTAATAACTATCAAAAATCAGCGCCCTGAGCGGTTTGTCAATAGTATCCTGGGGTGGCGGCACTTTTTCCACGATCGCCTCCAAAATATCATCAATACCGATACCTTCCTTCGCAGAAGCCAGAATCGCCCCGCTACAGTCGAGACCGACAATTTCTTCAATTTCCCCTTTTACCCGTTCTGGTTCAGCCCCTGGTAGGTCAATTTTATTTAAAACTGTAATAATTTCTAAATCATTTGCCAGAGCAAGGTAGACATTTGCCAAGGTTTGTGCTTCCACACCTTGAGATGCGTCTACCACCAGCAGCGCACCTTCACAAGCAGCCAGCGATCGCGACACCTCGTAGGAGAAGTCTACGTGTCCAGGAGTGTCGATCAGGTTGAGCACGTACTCCTGACCGTCCTTGGCGGTGTAATTCATCCGAGCGGCTTGCAGCTTGATCGTAATGCCACGTTCACGTTCGAGATCCATGCTGTCTAAAAACTGCTCCTTCATCTCCCGTGCTTGGACTGTCCCAGTCGCCTGTAAGAGGCGATCGGCCAAAGTCGATTTTCCGTGGTCGATGTGAGCAATAATCGAAAAATTGCGAATTCGAGATACAGGGACGTTAGTCATGTTTTTTGTCAAAGACCTAATCGGCAAAGGATACTTTTTGTTGTATGATTACACAAGCAAGAGTACAGTGCTTGCTTGAACCTCTTACTGAGGATTGAGATCAAACGACAAGTGAGGCAAACCTCAAGAGTGTCAATATCCTCGATCGCGTCCGATCGGGCTACGACACCCAAAAGAAAAAAACTTCTTTCTATCTCATTCTACAGAAAGCGGTTGGGGAAAGGTTGGGTGGAAATCTTCGACTGTAAATATCAAGTCTAGTCACGCTGTAACATTGAAACTTAAGAATTAAAACTAGGATTTTTTAACGATGAATGAGTCAAGCATACCTCCCCACGGTTCGTCAGAAAAAGTGGAATTATCTATCCACTTAGATGCTGAACTTTTAGACCAAATTAAGCACTTGACCAATGACCCCAGCAAAGTGATTGAAACTGCAATTAGGCAGTGGTTGAGAGGCGATCGCCGCGAAGACGAATTGGCTCTGAGCCTGCGCCGCAACCCCCCAGTTCCGCCTCGTGGTGAGTGGAACGACTGAGGCTAGATCGCGAATTCTGGCGCTAATCTGCTGAGTGTGAAATTGGCGATCGCCCTGCTTAAACCCGCTGCGATCGCAGGCAGATTTCGCAACAAAAGTCATAGTTTGCTACCATAAAGTTAGATAAATCAGGGGATATTTATAGTAAATATTAAATATTAATAGCCTAACTATAGCCTTTCTCAGAAAGATGAGGTACGAGCGAGAATTGGTAATAGGTAATTAGTAATTGGTAATGCCCTCTTTGGCCGATGCCCTCTTTGGCCGATGCCCCATTACCCTGTACCTCACCTAACTGAGAAAGGCTATACTTTTATCTCCTATTTTGATGGACTCTAACACAGATTTCCGGCGATCGAACCCAGCCTCTACAGCTTTTTACCAAGAGTTAGGGGCAGAATTAATATTTACCCAAGACAGAGAAGGCCGATATCTATCTTTTTATTGGCAACAAGCCGAGCACTACAATTTAACATTAGAACAAATGGTCGATCGCCCCGCGATCGACCATTTCCAGCTTTATGAAGAACCGCTATTTAATCAGTGTCAATAATCTAAGCTGTTCTCCATTTGAACCAGTAACGAGGCTAGTAGGGTGCGTCAGCCTTGTACGGGCGAATGGTCAGCCTTGTACGGGCGAATGGCCATTCGCCCCTACTGAAACGGAAAACCTTGTACGGGCGAATGGCCATTCGCCCCTACTGAAACGGAAAACCTTGTACGGGCGAATGGCCATTCGCCCCTACGCGGAGGAGTTTAAATGCCGAACAGCTTATCATCAGTATTCAGTAGTCAATAGTCAATAGTCAGTATTAATTTTTACTCGATCGGGACGATTGTCCCGCAGTTGTCTTACCCCACCGATGCCACACAGGGTACTTGGGGGTGCAGGTATGAGACCCCCCAATTGATTGCGACAAGTACAGATTCTGCAACCAATTTATCCTCAATGTACGACGAATTCAGCTTACCAAAGCTTATTAAGAAAATTCACAAAAAATTGACAAAATTTGTTATGTATGAGATCTATAGTTGTGTTATTATAAAGATGATTAAAATTACCCAGTAATTTTTAAAAGCCTGTGGGAAAATTTGAATGTAATTACGGAAATCCGAAATTAGACAGCATGGGGGTGGCAAATTCACTAAATTCCTCCTCTGTTGGCGAAGTGGTAAAATTTTGCGATTCCAGTATAAAAGGGGTTGGGATGAATCAGCAAATATCGGCTCACTCGCAAAAACTTTTACTGCAAATTGGCAGAAAAATTCGTAAAACTCTGGATATAAATGGCATTTGGCAGCAAACAGTTAACAGCCTTGGCCCAACCCTTGGTGCCAACCGCTGTATCATTTGTCCCTATGAAGGTTCTAGCCGAAAAGTTAAAGTCGCTGCTGAATACTGTCAAGAGTCTTTTCCAGCCATGCTAGGAGTAGAAATTTCCTTAGAAACACCTCATTTCATAGAGGCTATAACTACCCTAGAACCGGTGATAGTTGAGTCCTTTGCAACCGATGATCCCTTCTGCCGACAATCGATGTTAGTGGTGGCTACAGCCTATCAAGACCAAGCTAATGGTATTATTAGTTTGCATCGATGCGGTCAGGATAATTTAGGAAACAATATAGCCCATCGACCTTGGACTGAGTGCCAAATCGAATTTGCTCAAGAACTGGCCGATCAAGTCGGAAGTGCGATCGCCCTCGCCACACTCTATCAAGAGCGCAGTGAGCGAGTGACAGAACTTTCCCAGCTCAAAAAGCAGTTCATGTTGAAAGCGTCCCACGAGCTCCGCACGCCCCTCAATCACATTATTGGTTATCTACAACTAACTGTAGATGATATGGCAGACGATCCCATAGAGGAGAGAGCTTTTATCCAAGAAGCTCATCGTTCGGCCCTGCACCTTTCTAAGGTAATTAGCAATGTCTTAGATTTCATTCAGTTAAGTGATGCTTGCCAGACTCACGCTGATTTGTCTGCTGTCAGGAGTCGGGAGAAATATTCCCATGAGTAAATGGTTTAATTGTCGATCGAGTCATCAGGCTTTTCTGCCGTCAACGAGATCATTTGCGTCTCATTATTAATGTTTAATTGTTTTTTAGTATTTTTTTTGCTGTTTTTTGGAGGAGTAATATAGCGCACCCAAAACGGTTCTTCCATATTTTGCAGTCCTGCTAGTTTTTTGCGCTCCTCTTCTATCCGCTTCCGTTCTGAAAGATCGGAAAATATTTTGATAGTACCGATAGTGTTGCCGCTGCTATCTTGTACTGGTGCTGCGAATAGACAGAGATCGATCCAGCCACCGTTTTTCTTCAATAGAGACACTTCAAAACCTCTCTGCGCTTTCCCATTAAACAACGACTCCAATATGTCTTCAAAATCTTGCTTTTGCCCTTCTGGAATATGAGGCGGATCTTGTCCCAAAACTTCTATGGCACTCCAGCCAAAAAGTTTTTCGGATGCGTGGTTCCAGATAGTTACTTTGCCCTCGCTATCGGTACAATTAATTGCCAGGGGCGAAGATTGTATTTGTGCTTGCAAGACTTGGTTAGCCAGTTCTAGTTGTAATTCGACTTGCTTGCGATCGCTAATTTCCTGACAAGCACCCCGCAAACGCACAATCCGTCCCTCAGTTTTGTCCCAAACAGCTTGCCAGCGATCCTTCACCCAGCGCACCTCGCCTTTTTTGTTAACAATTCGATACTCATTGGTTCCCATGCGAAGGTCAGCAAACTCTTGTAATTGCTCGATCAACATTTGCTTGTCATCAGGATGAACCAGATCTGAACTCCACCAGCCCGACGCTGCTAATTCTTCAGGCAGGTAGCCAGTGCAGCGCGCAAAAGCTTCCGTTGCCCACTCACAGACAAATTTGCGATCGGGTGTCACCCTAAAAGAATAGGCAAAATCTGAAGTGATTTGCGACATGATTTTGTAGCGAAATTCCGACTCCTTGATTGCTAGTTCTGCTTGATTGCGTTCCCCTATTTCCCACGAACTTATGACAATTCCCTGGACACTAGAATCGCGAAGCAAACTATTACCAACCGCCTCCAAGTATACCCAAGAACCGTCAGCGTGCCGCACCCGATATTTGATCGGCTTAGCAATTCCCGGATGTTCCAACAACCTACCAAAATATGCTTTCCAGTTCAGTAAATCATCAGGATGAATTAACTCACCGTGAACTTTGCCAATTCTTGTTTCTGGCTTGTAACCCAAAACTCGTGTCACTGCGGCGCTGTGATATCGCACTCTCCCATCCGGCTCTAAAAGGCTAATTATATTAGGAGAATTTCGCAGCACTTTTTGCAGTTTTGCTTCACTTTTTATGAGTGCTTGATTATCCCGGCGGTACTGACTAAGTTCTTTGTCTAACTGTTCTTGCAACTGTTTGAGTTGAGAGGCTTGTTGCGCCACCGTGCGTTCAAAAATGCGATTGGATTTTTCTAATTCTATCAGCTTAGCCGTATTGTTTGTGGCGCTTTCAAACTGGCGACTGGCTGCTAACTCTTCCAGGGAATTGGACAGATTTTCTAAGGTTTTTGTGAGAATTCCCTGTTGTGCAGGTGATAGTTGACTGCCTTGTGATTTCAATGCTTGGAGGTGTTGAAATATTGTTTCTAGCATTTGAGTAAAAGGAGAAAATTACATATGCAAAGCTGTTCGGCATTTAAACTCAGCAGCGTAGGGTGCGTAGGGGCGAATAGCCATTCGCCTGTACAAGGTTTTCCGTTTCAGCGTAAGGGTTCTAACTCACGCACCCTAATAAGGTGTTCGGCATTTAAACTCCTGGCGTAGTGTGCGTAGGGGCCAATGGCAAGAGATCCCGTACAAGGTTTTCTGTTTCAGCGTAAGGGTTTTAGCTGACACAAATCTTAACAAGCAGGGACAAATCTATTATCATGTATTTTTCAGAAAATAGCAAGCGAGAAAACCGAAATGTAAATTACTGCACACCAGCCCGATCGAGCAGTGTGGGGCTTCCCGGTGTTACGCTACACTATGGGTGTAAAAAGTAAAGAGGGATTTATGACAGAGACAGCAAACGCTCGCGACCTATTTCGCGCTGCCTACGAACACCGCTACACTTGGGATGCCAACTTTCCTGGTTACAGTGCCGATATCGAACTCAAGCAAGGCGACGAAGTATACACGGGTCATGTTTCGATTAAGCCAGACATGACGGTGGAAGTGAGCGGGATTGCAGACGAGGAAGTGCAGCAAAGTGTCTATACCCAAATGCGCGACATTGTGACTCACCGCAAACGCTCAACATTTGAAAAATCGCACGGGAAAAACAACTTCACCCTCGGCGAAAAGGATGACACCGATGCTGTGGATATCTTGGTGCAAGGTGATTCAATGGGATCTAATTATAAGATCCGAGGTTTGTCAATTTGTCAAGTCAGCCGGGTGATGGGCCGTATGGCTTTCGTAATTGATACTCACAACAGCTTGGAGACACCCGAAGGTTCTTTGGCTAGTCACTACGATGCTGTTTTCCGCAACCCAGAAACTGATGAAATCATCAGAGAGCTCGAATTTGAAGATACTTTCGAGAAAATAGGTGACTATTATGTGATGACTAAGCAAGTAGTGCGATCGAAAGAAAAAGGTCAATTCACAACAACCGAGTTCAACTACTCTAATGTCAAAATGCTAGAACCAGCAGTAGTTTAGAACCAATCGAGAAACCTAATTTCCTAAATAAAACAGGTTTTTCGATTACCATATGAGCATCAACAGTAAGTAATTGTGCGATCGAGATCAGCAGTAAATAATCTACAAGGTGAAATATGACGACACTAGCACTAACAAGAGATAACGTCGAAACAATTCTGGATGAAATGCGCCCCTACCTGATATCCGATGGCGGCAACGTGCAACTGGTAGAAATCGACGGCCCAGTCGTACACCTGCGGCTACAAGGAGCTTGTGGCTCTTGTCCTAGCTCCACAATGACCTTGAGAATGGGCATAGAACGTCGCCTACGCGAAGCTATTCCAGAAATCTCGGAAGTTGAACAAGTAATGTAATTAGTTAGTTGACGGTTGACAGTTGACAGTTGACGGTTGACTGTTGACTGTTGACTGTTGACTGTTAACTGTTACCTTTTTTTAATTCCTTTTTTATCAATAACAAATAATATCAAATCCGGTAGCATCGGAATATATGATTCCGATGCAGCCGGAAACGATATAGCAAATAACAGATTCCCAATTCCCAATTCCCAATTCCCAATTCACAATTCCCAATTCCCAATTCCCAATTCCCAATTCCCAATTCCCAATTCCCAATTCCCAAATTTTATGTCTCACCCCCTATATGTAGCCTTCATTTGGCACCAACACCAACCTCTCTACAAATCCAGAGTATCTGCTAACGCAAAAGAGGCTCAATACCGACTGCCTTGGGTGCGCTTACACGGAGTTAAAGACTACTTGGATTTAGTGCTGATTCTGGCAAAATATCCCAAACTACATCAAACCGTAAATCTCGTGCCGTCGTTGATTTTACAGATAGAAGACTGCATCGCAGACCGGGCATTAGATCCTTATTTGGCGGCGGCTCTGAAGCCAGTCGAAGACTTAAACAAATCAGAAAAAGAATTTATTTTACAGCACTTTTTTGATGCGAATTACCACACCCTAATTCAGCCTCATCCCCGTTACGATCGACTCTACAGCCAGCGGCAAGAAAACGGCATTCAGTGGTGTTTGGAAAATTGGAATCAGCATGATTTTAGCGACTTGCTGGCGTGGCACAATTTAGCTTGGATTGACCCGCTGTTTTGGGATGACCCGGAGATTGCTGGGTGGCTGAAACAAGGACAAAATTTTAGTTTGGCCGATCGCCAAAAAATCTACTCAAAACAAAAGGAAATCCTCGCCAGAATCATTCCCCAGCACCGCCAAATGCAAGCTGACGGACAACTAGAGGTGTCCACAACCCCCTACACACACCCAATTTTACCACTGCTAGCAGACACCAATGGCGGCCGCGTAGCTATCCCCAATATGACACTGCCACAACATCGGTTTCAGTGGGCAGAAGATATTCCTCGACACCTCAGAAAATCCTGGGATATGTATCAAGATAGGTTCCAATGTGAACCGCGCGGTTTGTGGCCATCGGAACAGGCAGTTAGCCCGGAAATCTTGCCCTACATTGCTAAACAAGGGTTTAAATGGATAGTCTCGGATGAAGCTGTATTGGGATGGACAATTAAACACTTTTTCAACCGCGATGGGGCTGGAAATGTTTGTGAACCAGAATTGTTATATCGCCCTTACCGTTTAGAAACTCCTGATGGTGATTTAGCTATAGTATTTCGAGACCATAGATTGTCTGATTTGATCGGATTTACCTATAGTTCGATGGAACCGAAAAAAGCGGCGTCAGATTTAGTGGGACACTTAGAGGCGATCGCGCGAACCCTCAAACACCGACAATCCAGCGGCACCACAACCCTAGAAAATCCGTGGTTAGTAACAATCGCCCTAGACGGCGAAAATTGCTGGGAATTCTATCCCCAAGACGGCAAACCTTTCCTAGAAGCTCTCTATGAAACCCTCAGCCTCGACCCAGATATTAAACTGGTGACAGTCTCCGAATTTCTCGACAAATTCCCAGCAACCGAAACAATTCCCGCAGCCCAACTCCATACCGGTTCTTGGGTTGACGGTTCCCTGACAACTTGGATCGGAGACCCCGCCAAAAATCGCGCTTGGGATTTGTTAGGCGCAGCCAGACAAGTATTGGCAAACCATCCAGAAGCCACAGAAGAAAGCAATCCCGAAGCTTGGGAAGCACTTTATGCCGCCGAAGGTTCCGACTGGTTCTGGTGGTTTGGTGAAGGTCACACCTCCAACCAAGATGCCATGTTTGACCAGCTATTCCGGGAACACGTAGCGGCAATTTACGAAGCTCTAAATGAGCCCGTACCTCCCGAAGTACGCAGTCAAGTAGAGGCCCACGAAGCTCCAGGAGATCACCAACCAATGAGCTTTATTCACCCGGTGATTGACGGTATTGGTAATGAACAGGATTGGGATAAGGCTGGCCGGATTGAAGTTGGGGGAGCGAGGGGGACAATGCACCGTAGTTCTGCAATTCAGCGGATTTGGTACGGGGTTGACCACTTGAATTTTTACATTCGGGTTGACTTTAATGCTGGTATTAGACCGGGAATTGACTGTCCGCCGGAGTTGAATTTATTCTGGTTTTATCCCGATCGCACGATGCAGAATAGTCTCATCCCGTTGTCAGATTTGCCGGATACTGCGCCACTAAACTATCGATTCCGTCATCAGTTACGGATTAATTTGCTAACTAAATCGATCGGGTTTCAGGAAGCTGGAGAACACGATGAGTGGCATCCTCGCATCAGTCGCGCTCAAGTTGGGCTGGATAAATGTTTGGAGGTAGCAGTTCCTTGGGCGGATTTGCAGATTATGCCGGATTGGTCGCTAAGGCTGATTGCGGTGTTATCGGAAGGGGAGCGTTTCTCTAGTTGTTTGGCGGAAGATGCTTTGATTGCGATCGGAATGCCTTAAATAGTAATTGGTAATTGGGAATTGGGAATGGGGAATTGGGAATGGGGAATTGGGAATGGGGAATTGGGAATTGGGAATTGGGAATTGGTAATTGGGAATTAGTAAGAGACTGTTGGCGAATCAAGAGAGTGTTTCACCCCTCATCTTTGAAACCAGCACTCGCGGTGTTTCTCAGATAGATAGTGTAGGTTGGGTAGAGCGTCAGCGAAACCCAACACCTTATGTTAGAAGAGTTGGGTTTCGCTATCGCTCTACCCAACCTACACTATCTAGATTTTACCTGTGAGGGGTATTACCCTTTCTTGATTCGCCAACAGTCTCTTAGTAATGCCCCATGCCCCATTCCCCATTCCCATTCCCCATTACTTTGCAAAATATTCACATTTAAGTTTTAGTCTCAGATCAGTTATTAATTTAAAAAAAGATGTTTATTGTGACAACCAAACGCATATTGATTATTGACGATGCTGAAGATATTCGGGAAGTGGCTCAAGTCAGTCTGGAAGTCGTCGGGGGCTGGGAGGTGATGACAGCTAGTTCTGGTCGGGAGGGTGTGGCTAAGGCACTGGCCCAACAGCCTGATGCGATTCTTTTGGACGTGATGATGCCAGACCAAGACGGGCCTACTACTTTTTTGCAGTTGCAAGCCAATAGTGCTACCCAGCACATTCCTGTAATTTTACTGACTGCTAAAGCTTTGGCTGGCGATCGGCGGATGTTTGCCGATTTAGGGGTAGCAAGCGTGATTGCTAAGCCTTTTGAACCGATGTTTTTGGCCAGTCAGGTGGCTAAAGTTTTGGGCTGGGATCGATTGTAGAATAGACATCTCCCATAATTCTTGTGGAACAGGCATCTTGCCTGTTCCAAGCTGGCTTTTTAGGAGATGTCTAATGATATAGAGGACACGGCACTACCCATTGGTGTCAACTTAACGTCAAACCCCTTCAGAGACTACTGTTTGACTATTAAGGCCAGATCCCCCCTAACCCCCCTTAAGAAGGGGGGGACAGGAGTCTTCTCAAAGTCCCCCTTCTTAAGGGGGATTTAGGGGGATCTAGACTCAGGTGAAAACCAGATTTCTCAGGGCTTTCAGGCTTAAGTTGACACCAATGGGCACTACCGTGTCCTAATTTCTAATAATTTCGATGCAACCGGAATTGATCTAACTTTTGTAGCCTCGACCACAAATTACTTCTGCTGAGTTTGAGAAAATATACAAATTGGCAGGAGTATTTGACTTTTTGTAAACTCTTGCTAGTCTTCATAAGTTCTTCAGGTTTTAGTTATAAGTTTAAACCAGTCATCAGGGAGCAACCCTGAATTTGGACAAACACCTTGGGAGATGACCACTATGCCATCAGCTTACATTTTACTACTGATAGTTTCTCTGGTAGCCATCTGGGTTTATTGGCAAACTTCTCAAGATATTTTTGTACTTGTGGCTTTAGCAGGAGTGGGCTGTTTTATTTGGGGATTCTCTTGTTCCCCTTGGATAGTTCAACTTCTCATCGTGTTGCTACTGTTGGGTGTCCCAAATAATTACTTGCGAGATAGTAGAAGTTGGGACTGAAACCAGCTTTTAGTGATGGCATCGGGAAATGGGATGCCCTAAGCATTAGTGAGTCTGCGAAATGAATTGTTCAGTTACTTATTTGTTAAAAAAGGTTTAAAATATCATGAATAGTTGCCCTTGTTGCTCATCTCAATTACTCAGACACGCTCGCCACAATCGTCTTTACTGGTTTTGTTCGCACTGTTGGCAGGAAATGCCGGATCTTTCGGAAATGATTTTAGGTGACAGACAGCGGAATCGCAAACTCGACAGTTTGGTGAAAGTATCTGCTTTAATGCCTAAGTTGACAGTTTTGGAACCCTTGAGAATCGCTTAGTTCATTTTGATTACAATTGAAAATTGGTAAGACAAGTTTTGTTAATTGTTCGGTAGGGTTTTCAGGGTATTTCTTATAAAAATTTAAAAGCCTCCTTCGGTATTGATGAAGGAGGCTTTTTGATCGGGCGATAGACGCCAGACGCCAGAACTAAATATGTTGAGTATGATTACATCAAACCGATTTGAGAGAGAATACCTTGACCAGTGATATATTCGGTGGCTAGGCCAATAACGAAGCCCAGCATCGCCAAACGACCATTCCAGGTTTCAGCAAACTCAGTGAAGCCAACTTTTGCGTCTTTGTTTTCCATGACCAGAAACCTCGTTTAATTTCAACCTTATGTAAATTAATGTAACACAGCGTTTGAAACATTGCAACATATTTTTACATTTGTTTTCTCGATCGCGGATATGAGAGAGATTGGGAGATTGGGAGATGGGGGGATGGGGAGATTGGGAGATGGGGGGATGGGGAGATTGGGAGATTGGGAGATTGGAAGATTGGGAGATTGGGAGATGGGGGGATTGGGCACTTTGCACTGAGATAGTCTGCGGAATGTTAAAATTGGTGCGCGGACTAGCCCCGACAAGCTTAGTGATGGTGACGCAAACTACGATGAAACTGATTAAGCGGACGGCTCTTTATTTTCAGGACGATCGATCGGATAAAGTATACGAAGTCGATTTGTGTCAGGTGGGCGAAAACCTGTACTTAGTCAACTTTCGCTACGGACGCCGCGGTGCCAATCTCAAGGAAGGCACAAAAACCGATACAGCAGTGCCTTTAGCCCAAGCAGAGAAAGTTTTTGACAAGCTAGTTGCCGAAAAAGTAAAAAAAGGCTATCGAGAAGTTGCTACCGAGGCCCCAAATGTTGCCGATGTAGCACCCGCAGCTACGCGCGAGGAAGCTATTTTAAATAATATCGCTGCCGGAGGCAGTCCTAAATGGCCTCTGGAACGGGCTATTTGGCGCGCTGGGGAACTGAAAATTGCCGAAGCCGGCCCCCTACTGATTAAATTAATCGGTACGGGAGAACCGCTGCGAGACTACTGTATTGCTTGGAGTTTGGGTTGGTGCGGAGGTGAGGGCGCGGTGGCTGCGCTAACTCGGCTGTATCGAGATGCTGCGACTGCGGAGTTTGTGGCGAGAATTGCTTTTGAAGGATTGCTGAAGTTGGCGGATCGGGAAGTGCGATCGCAAATGCGATCGTCCATAATCGAATTGCTACCAGTGGAGTTGCGCGAATTAGCCCGAAATGGCAGCGCTGAGGAATTTTCAGCCACATTAAAAACTTATCTTGACACCAAAGATGGTAGCCGTTTTGCGGTTCTCGATACTATTTATCAGATTGATAGCGAATGTGTGCGATCGACCTTACTGGATATTTTAAGCACAGCACCATTTAAACCTAACTATTTTAAACCAATCCGCCACATCTTCAAAATGGCAGAATACCGCCATGATGCCGAAGTATTTGCCATTATTGCCGATCGACTGGAACGAGAGCAAGCAATGTACCAAAGCAACAGCTACGGTGTTTATATTCCCGGTGGCGGTTACTTGAGAAAGATTCAATGGCAACATAACAAAAAAACCAACAATTACGAACAATTTCAACTCAGTGAATTCCAAAATGAAATGCAGAGCCCCAATCCCAGAATTGCTTACAGCAACAATACTCGCGCCTACTTCATCAAACGAGTATGGCGGACTCTTAAACAATTAGGTGAAGAGGGAGATGCTGATTATGTGAAAATGGCTGTCAGTATTTTACTGCGATACGTTGATAGCGATGCCGAGGAAGTTTTGCAGAGGACTTATTATCAATGGAATCGCTCTAATTGGACTCGATTTGAGTCCGGCACTGCCGATTGGGATATCTTCGCAGGTTATTTAACATTTAATCACATTCTCTACGAAAACAGCCCGCGCTATGTTTATCTTACCAATTCCAAAGCATGGCGCTGCCAAGAAGGTTACAAACCCGGAGATCCAGAACCGGAAGTGCGAGAAGAGGCCTTCCCAGAACTTTGGGAACAAAATCCCGATCGCCTTTTGCAACTATTATTAGAAAGCAACTGCCGCCCAGTGCATCATTTCGCCGTGAAAGCACTGAAAGCCTGTCCGCTATTTTTGACTGAAATAGATGTCAGTACAATAGTTAAAATTATCGATCGACCTTACGAAATTACCGCAGAATTGGGCTGCAATTTAGTTATTCAAAATCAGTACAACAGATATCCCGACCACCGCGAAGTTATTTTAGCTGTGGTTAACTGCGTGTTTCAAGGCGGGCGAGAATCAGCTTATGGCTGGCTGGAAGAACAACGCGATCGCATTTTAGAAGATAGTGAATTAATTGGCGCTTTAGTTACCAGTTTGTACGGAGATGCGCGCCAGTTTGCCCGCCGGATTTTGAGTTCGTCAATAATTAGCGAGCGAACTGCAAAAGTATTAATTGGTAGAATTATAGCTCATTTGCTGGCATTTGAAATAACATCTATCTCGACAACAAATACTCCCATTTTGGCAGGAGAAATAGCCGAAACCTTACTGGTCTGTTTTCCGGCACAACTGCGGAATTTAGGATTAGGAGTAGTGCTGGATTTGCTTAGACACGCGATCGCAGAAAATCAGGAATTGGGCGCGAGAATTTTGCTAAACCACGAAATCACCGCAGCCGATTTGCCACCGGAATTAATCGAATCGCTGATTGAATCGCCCTACGAACAAATTCGGGGAATTGGCATCAGCTTGTTCGGGCAACTTTCCGATGCAACCCTGACAGGCGACAAGCGAGTTTTGATACTAGGAATGGCAGTCAATGCTTTAGCCGATATTCGCAATGCAATCCAGCCTGTAATTCATCGTTTAGCAGCAGGAAATCCCGAATTTAGCGCCCAGTTAGCAGCAGAATTCATCGATATTTTAATGCTACCAGAAAGACACGAAGGAGTGCACAGCTACTTAATCAATTTACTGCGGGAAGATTTACCTGGATGGATGCCAAGTATGAATCGAGATATAGCTTGGCGGCTGCTAAAAACCAAGTCTTCAGCCGCACAGGAATTAGGTGGATTTTTGCTAAGCACAAATTCTGCGGATTGGGCGGCAGATTTTGATACAATTGAGATAGTGAAACTTGCCAGTCACGAAATTTTGTCTGTACGAGAAGCTGCGAGACAAATGTTTTTGCAAAAGCTAGATGCGATTCGTACCAATTCTCAAGAAATGCTGTCAGCCGTGCGAATGTTGGAGGCGAAATGGCAGGATTCGCGAGAATTTGCTGCGAGGATTTTTCGGACAGAATTGACTGCTGAAGATTGGACTCCTGATGTCATGGTTAGTCTCTGCGACAGCATCCGGGAAGATGTGCGGCAGTTTGGCAGAGATTTGGTGATTCGCTATTTTCGAGATGAGTGCGGACACGACTATTTGCTGAAATTTAGCGAACATCCGTCAGCGGATATGCAGTTGTTTGCAACGAATTATTTGGAAAGTTATGCAGCAAACAATCCTGAGAGAATTCGGGAATTGATGCCATTTTTTGTAGCTGTTTTGTCGCGGGTGAATAAGGGGAGAGTTGCGAAACAGCGAGTTTTGGCTTTTCTGGATGGGGAAGCACAAAAAAGCGAGGCCGTAGCAAAGGTGGTAGCGGAAATTTTAACCAGGCAATCGGCTACAATTGCGATCGCAGATAAAGCCGCAGCGATTCAGACGATGCTGAAAATCCGCAAGAGTTATCCTCAGCTTGAGTTACCAATTCAGGTAAAACCCGTGCTGGAGGTGAGGAGTTAGTTTCCAATAAGATTTGTTGAATTTTGATATTAGGAGGGGCGATATTTCGTAGGTTGGGTTGAGCCTCGCGAAACCCAACAACTTATAGACATTAGACATCTCCCATAATTATTGTGGAACAGGCATCCTGCCTGTTCAAGAGTGGCTTTTTAGGAGATGTCTATTGAAGTTGGGTTTCGTTCCTCAACCCAACCTACCACCTGCGGTTAAATCATTCATAAACAACCATAAACGATATAACAGGTAATTATTATGGAATTTAACTACTCTTACAAAGGCAACACCGGAGTCACAGAAAGCGGCGGCAACACCCAAATGTCTTTCTCCCCAGACACCAAACGTCCGCCAACTTATTTTATCGGAGAACTGCGTCAAAACGTCGCCTTTCGCGAAGCCATCAGCGCCCTACATGATGTCGTTGTTTCCGACATGAGCTTCAAACCAAAAGACAAAACAGCTTACAAAGAATGGGTTGCCCAACAACAAGAAATAGACTGGCAGCTAGTAGCATCCCAGCGCCAAGAAGTCGCCAATAAAATTCAGCCACTGCAATCAGAATTAAGCGAATTAACCAAGCTGAGTTCCCAACGTTTAGCACCTTTTTATCAAGCCAGACAACAATACTTCAACTACCTTTATCAAAAAGACCGCGATGCTTGGTTCGTACTCGACCCCGTAATTACAGTTCATCCAGACGAAGTATTTTTTGAGTGTTTCAGCCAAGATGAATCGAGTTACGGAAGATTAAGTGCCAGCTACGAAGTCTTTCAAAATATCAGTGAATTTGCCTGTGGCACAACTAACATCGACTACTCCGCCACGCTTTACGATGAATTCCAAAAAATCCGCAGTTACAAGACAACTTCCCTGCAAGTAGACCCCTCCGGTTTTGAAGTTCAGACAGTAAATGAAGAGTCATTTAAAGAAGTCAAAATTGATTTACCTGACAGTTGGGTGAGAGGATTTCTGCAAGTCAGTTCCGCCATGTCTTTACCAGCCGTGCAATTCGATTTGCACCCGATGGACATCCATAATATTTGTTTTATCCTGCGCCGCCACAAGGAAAAACAAGGGCCACGGAGTATGCGCTACCACCTGAAACCGGGGGAACCGGTGCGTGTGATCTTTGATCCTTGGGGGAAAGAGGTGATTTGCGCGCGATCGATTAGTTGAGACAAGCATCACTAGCCAGCTCTTGACTGTGCGGGGCTTCAGGTACTACTGCTATTGCGGTTTGGCTTCCGTGAAGCCAATGAGCAGTAGTACCTGGCCCCGCTGGAGTTGAGCAGTCTAGTCCTAGGGGGTTTACGAAGGGGCAACCAATTGGCGGCGCGCGGTTTTTTTATTGGGAATAAATATAGTAATCCTGATTAAAATTGGATATTTGGGCGGGCTAGAAGCCCACCCCACAAGAGTTTCAGGAATTGCGATAAGGGGAATTAAATTGTTTTTACTTGATACTTGACATCCGATGCTTAGGATGCTAGGTTAAAAAGCATACAGCTCAGATAGACACCCGCATTCAAAAGCAAAGAGTGTCGGTTAAGTCGTCTCAGCGGTAGAATGTTCAATTTCGGGCAGAAATCCTAAATCCTCGTTGATATAGACATTCAGGTTAATGTCGTTTCAACTAAAAAAGAAGTAGGTCGGTTGGTATGACATCTAATTAAATGTCCATATCAACGGGTTATTACTACCCCTTTCCGAAATCGATACATTCTATCGCTGAGACGCTAACCAAGCAAGTACACACTAAATTCATACTGTGTGAGTCAAGAGTTTGGTTAAATGGGAAATATCCCTTTTAAGCGAACTTAAAGACAATACTTCTTTGGTTAGATGCTTAGTTTATTGATGCTGTCCTGCAAACATTAGTTTTAGGACACATAAAAATGACGGACAATCATTTAGTAATTGGCAAACAAATCAGCCAGCAACAATCTTTAGTTTCAATTTATTGGGATTATCAGAATATCCCAGATAAAAAGCTAGCAAACAACTTATTGCTTTTGGGAAATTCATTGGGATATGTAGTCAACAAAAAAGCTTATGACTATTGGGAAAAAGACCACAAGGTTTATCAAGAAAACAAAAGAACCTTAGTTAATCTTGGCTGGGAATGTGTTAATGTATTTCAGACAATCAAAAATGCTGCTGACTTTAGTTTGTTGTTCGACTGTTCTGGTGAAGCAGCAATTAGTCCATATTCACATACATTTATCATTGGGTCTGGAGACGGCTATAACGAAATCTTGATTCCTAAGCTGCAAGACAAGGGTAAAAAGGTGATAATCGTGGCTCGACGAGATAGTGAAAATAAAAATCTGGAAAGGCTTGCGAATGAATTCTACTTTCTGGATGAATTACCGAAGTTGCTTGAGAGCTACAAACTAGCAGCCTAAATCTCCCTGAAATTTACCTTGCCGCCGATCGCAAAAATCCAGTTTATTTGATAGACTAGATTCTCCCAACCTACGGCCATCTGCGGCTGTTTCATGTTCACCCACATCACAACACAAAACTTCAAAAACAAACTTCCATGCAATTAACTAGCCCAACAAAAGAAATACAAATGACCCTTCCAGAATTCAACAATGAAAAACTCTTTCGCCAAGCCCTAACCCACCGTTCCTACGTCAACGAAAACCCCTCCTATCGCGAAGAAGACAACGAACGCTTAGAATTTATCGGCGATGCTTTACTGACATTTCTCAGTGGCGAATATCTCTACCAGCGCCACTCGGAAATGGGAGAAGACCAAATGACTCGCAGGCGATCGGCATTAGTAGATGAAAAACAATTAGCCAGATTTGCGATTGAAATCGGTTTAGATATCAGAATGCGCCTCGGAAAAGGTGCTCATCGAGAAGGTGGCATTACCAATCCTAATTTGCTCAGTAGCACCTTTGAAGCATTTATTGGTGCTTACTATCTCGACACGCAAGATATGGACAAAGTTCGCAAATTTGTGCGACAAATGTTTGATTCAGTGCCGGAAAATGTTGTGGAAACGCGATCGACTGTAGACTCGAAAAACCGCTTTCAGGAATGGGTGCAAGCCAATGTCGGCACAACTCCGCCGAAATACGTGACAGTCCAAGCAGGAGGAACCCCTCACGCCCCCGAATTCCTCGCTAAAGTTTGCGTTGCTGACAAGGAATTCGGAGAAGGTAAAGGCCGAAGCAAGAAAGATGCCGAGAAAAATGCAGCCGAAGACGCACTCGCTAGGCTGAAAAAACGCGGATTGATTTAAACAGTTGATAGTTGACAGCGACGTTTGAGGATGGAGAGTTAAACTCCACCGCCCTAATCTCAAATCTCAAATCTAAAATCTAAAATCGATATGACAGATCAGCCGCGCACTCGCCAAGAATTGTACGATCGCATCCGTTCCACCAGCAAAGAAGAATTCATTCTCGAAGAAATGATCCGCTTCGGTTTCTGGCCCGCACAAGGCGAAATTCCAGAAGATCCCGCCGACGAAATTCGGCGCATGGGCGAAATTCGGCGAGAACTTGACGAACTGCGCCGGGAAAATTCGCTGCTGCACAACGAACAAGCACTCCGCAAGGAAATGCTAAAACAGCGGTTGATTCAGTCGCGCCAAAAACAGCAGGAAACTAAAGAACGGCGCGAAAAAGAACGGCAAGAACGCGCCGAAAATTGGCAGCAGCGAAAACAACAAGAAATTTGCTATTTAGGTGACGGCGTATCCGCCGGACTTAACAACACTAACTGCAACGAAGAACGGTTGCAAAACTATCAGTTACCGCTGTGCAATACAGCAGCAGAAATTGCCGCTGCAATGGAGATTAGTGTCGGACAATTGCGGTTTCTGGCGTTCGATCGCAAAACCTCCCACATCTCCCACTACATCCGGTTTAAAATACCCAAAAAAACTGGCGGAGAAAGGCTAATTTCTGCTCCCATGCCCCGACTTAAAGCAGCACAGCACTGGATTCTTGTCAATATCTTAGAAAAACTCGAACTGCACAACTGCGCCCACGGCTTCCGCTCCAGCCATTCAATCGTCACAAATGCTCAACCTCATGTCGGCTCAGAAGTTATTATCAACTTCGACCTCAAAAACTTTTTTCCCTCAATTTCTTACAAGCGAGTTAAAGGGCTTTTTCAATCTTTTGGATACTCAGAAGCCGCTGCCACAATTTTTGGATTGCTGTGCACAGAACCGGAGATTGAAGAAGTAGAATTAGACAGCAAAACTTATTTTGTCGCAGTTACAGAACGCCATTTGCCCCAAGGTTCTCCGGCAAGTCCAGCTATTACAAATATACTGTGCCGTCGCCTCGACCAACGGCTCGATCGCATGGCGAGCGAATTGGGATTTGTTTACACTCGCTACGCCGACGATTTGACATTTTCGGCATCAGGAGACAGCCTGCAAAACATTTGTAATATACTGAGGCACACAGAGTCGATTGTCGCTCATGAAGGATTTGTGATTAACGAAGAAAAGACTAGAATTTTGCGAAAAAATCGACAGCAAGAAGTCACTGGAATTGTCGTAAACGAACATCTCAGTATTTCTAAAAAAGTATTGAAACGATTCCGCGCTACTTTATTTCAAATTGAAAAAGATGGGCCTGATGGGAAGCGTTGGGGGAATTCGGAGGATGTGATCGCATCGATTCAAGGCTTTGCTAACTTTGTGGCAATGGTAAATCCTGAAAAAGGTGCAGAATTTTTAGAACAGGTTCAACGAATTAAGAATAAACGGTAATTGGGAATTGGGAATTGGGACTTGGGAATTGGGAATTGGGAAAAAGTTACTCAAGATATTGACTATAGGGGTGGATTTTACCAGCTATATTTGTCAATAACTCAGGGTACAAATGAACCAGCTTTTGGACTAAAACCACCTTTTCTTTCTTAAAGTAGAACTCCTTTCAGCTATCCGAATTAAATAGGTAGGCAACATATCTTTGTTAACAGTCATCCGAGAGATGCGATAGTTATTTCTCAGTCGGCTAACTCTCAACAAATTATTATCGTACAAAAACCCACTTAAATGATATTTAGGTAAAATACTTTCCACTTCCCAATCTGATGCACCGTAGGGATAAGCTATGTGAGCACCGACAAGTTTATTTTTGTCTAAATTGATCATACATTTTCTCAAAACAGACTTGGATTTAGCAATCTCAAATTCTAATTTTTTTCCACTGAGGGTAGTTAAGTTTTTATGAGTAAAACCGTGAGATTGAATATCATAAAATCCCTTTTTATATCCCTCTCTTAAATCGTTGCAGGTAGTGTGAGGTAAAAATGCTTTGCCCATATCTACACCCAAAAAATGCGGATTGACAAACAAAACAAATTTGCCTTTTTCTTTATAGATAAATGATAGTTTTTCTATAATGGGTAGTGCATTTGTATGAACGCCTTTGTAGCCGTCGTCAAAGGTGATCATAATTGGTTTTTGACCCTGGTGTTCCGGTGGTACTGGCTTTGACTTGTTAATAAAATATGTATACAAGTCTTGAGATGATAAAAACCAGTAGTTTTGTTGAACTAAGTATTCTAAAAATATTGCCAAATTTTGTTTGCTATAGTCGGTTGGAAAACTACGTCTACGAGGTGGTAAGTCGGCAGGATTCTGCATATCTACAATATTGTGAAAGCCGAAAATGGGAATTCTGACAAAATAAGCTTCTACAGTCCATCCAGAAATACCAATACTGATTAAAAATATCAGAATTAAATAGATGGTTTTGGTTTTGTGTAGCAGTCGAAAGAGAAAGTTTAGCGGAGTTTTGCCCTTGTCTAACAATTGGTGGTTCTTCATCTGTCTCCTCACTGGTCTGTTTCTTATTCATGTTTACCATTAATGGAGGCAAATTCAGTAATAAGCTGTTCTCCATTTAAACCAGTAACGAGGCTAGTAGGGTGCGTCAGCTAGAACCCTGACGCTGAAACGGAAAACCTGATAATACTGACGCACCCTACGCCCCTAAGTTTAAATGCCGAACAGCTTATTCAGATAATTTTTGCTATTTTTTTATAGTTTAGGTGAATTTTGCAATATAGGCGATCGCACAATGCTATAATCAACTTCCAACTGTAACTGTCAACTATACAATTGATGTCTACTCAAAACCTGACTACCCTAACCCTTGAACAATCACAAAAAATCCTCAAAGACTTCACTTGTCTAGATATGCAATCTGTAGCATCGTCGCTGGAAAAACAGGAACTGCGTCAAGCTATTTTGCTAGTAGCAAGTTTGTCTGATTACCAAATGCTGGGAGTTTGTGCGTCTTCGACAGATGAAGGCTTTGTTGCATTAGAAGCCTATTTAACAGCTTTGGGATATCAACCTGTTTTTGATCCTAGTTCTGTTGCTTCGTTTACAAGCGCAGTTTATATTAAGTTTAATACTTTGAAAGGTTCCTATTATGTTGACAGCTATATCGGAACTTATCGTGGCGTTTTGGTGTGTTGTCAATCTTCTGAGGAAGGAGGAATTAGCGAAACCTACGGTCATTTACCTCTCGATTTATTTGTTTAATTGGGCATAGGGCATAGGGCATAGGGCATTGGGCATTGACTAAACAGGGCATTGGTAGTAAGATCAAATCGGTTATATACAGAGTGTTGGGTTTCGTTCCTCAACCCAACCTACATTATTAACTAATCTGTAGGTTGGGTTGAGGGATCGCGAAACCCAACACCCAATTAAGGTTATATTACCAATTAACTGTTATCAACAATCAATTCTAGTGGTTCTTCTGGTGCAGATTCTTCTGGTGCAGATTCTTCCACTGGTATTCCCAAAACATCGCTGTATAACTGGACATATTTCTTGGCAGAAATGTCCCAGCTAAAATCTTCTCTCATCCCGCGCTGTTGCAGTTCTTTCCATTTATCTTTGTAGCGGAAACCTTCCCAAGTTCGGATCATGCAGGTGAACAAGTCTAGGGGTTCGTAGCGATCGAAGCAGTAACCCGTACCTGTGTTATTTATGGGATCATTGTGTGACACTGTATCCACTAAACCGCCTGTGCGACGCACCATTGGGACGCATCCGTAGCGGAGGGCGATCATTTGGCTGATGCCACAGGGCTCGAAACGACTGGGCATCAGGAAGGTGTCGCAGCCTGCGTATACGCGACGGGAGAGGGCTTCGTTGTAGAGTAGTTGGGTGGACATCCGGCCGGGATAGCGGGCTGTCATTTGCCAGAGTTGGGTTTCGTAGTAGCGATCGCCAGTTCCGAGTACAATAAATTGAGCATCGGTATAGGCCATGAATAGATCGAGTATTTGGATGATTAAATCCAGCCCTTTCTGTTCCACTAGCCGCGTCACCATGCCCATCAAAAAAGCACCTTTATTCACTTCCAACCCGACTTCTTCTTGCAGCGCAATTTTGTTTGCAGGGCGCTTTTCCAGCGTATCAGCAGTAAAATTTTGAGTGATGTACTTGTCAGTTTCTGGGTTGTAAGACTCAGTATCAATTCCATTCAGAATTCCCGATACCTTGTCGCCCAAAAAAGATAGCAAACCTTCTAGTTGTTCTCCGTAAGCTGCTGTTTTTATTTGTTGGGCATAAGTTGGCGAAACTGTATTTACTCGATCGGCAAACTGTACCGCCGCAGCCATTGTATTATGACCTTGCATATACCAAGGACACCAAGTCATCTGCTCCAAACGCCAGCGCCACGGCCCTTGATACGCTAAATTGTGAATAGTAAAAACTGTGCTAATATCCGGGTCTTGCTTCATCCAAACCGGGATCATTCCCGTATGCCAATCGTGACAGTGAATGATTTGTGGCTTCCAGTGATTCCAAGAAAATTCCGCAGCAGCATTAGCAAAGAAAGTAAACCTCCAATCTTCATCTAAACCACCGTAAACGCGGCGGGGCAAGAAAGATGGATGTTGCATTAAGTATAAAGGAACATCGGTGCCTGGCAAAACAGTTTCAAAAATGGAGAAGGTTTCAAACATTGCCGCGCCTTCGTAAACCGGTTTTTTGGGAACATCCATTTTGTCGGGGATGAACCCGTAGTAGGGTATGAAGATGCGGACATCGTGGCCCATCCGTCGCAAAAATTTGGGCAAAGCCCCGACGACATCCCCCATACCGCCGACCTTGGCTAGGGGTGCTGCTTCGGCGGATACAAATAAAATTCGCATTATTTTTTTGTGTTCCTTAAGATAGTTAGTCTAGATTAAGTTTAAATCGGTAGTGGCACAATCTTACTGTAAAATGCAAATATAAATTTATTTGTTCTAAAAACACAACTGCTTCAACTATATGAACACAATATCACCTTACGGCTCTTGGAAATCGCCAATCACCTCAGATTTAATTGTTTCGGGAACTGTAGGACTTGGACAAGTTGCGATCGACGGTGATGACATTTACTGGGTAGAAGGCAGACCTTCGGAAGCAGGAAGAAGCGTCATTGTACGACGCACTCCCGACGGTACCATCAGCGATGTGACTCCGCCACCTTTTAATGTTCGTACTCGCGTTCACGAGTACGGTGGCGCTTCCTTTGCTGTTGCTAGGGGTGTGGTATATTTTTCTCATTTTGCCGACCAGCGCATTTATTGTCAAGCATTAGATTCTCACCCAGAACCTCTCACGCCTGCGGTTAATTGTCGGTATGCTGATGGCATCGTCGATCGGGAAAGAAATCGCCTGATTTGTGTGCGCGAAGACCATACAGAGGAAGGTGAATCTGTCAATACTATTGTTAGTATTAATTTAGCTGATGGTGAAGATATTCGGATTTTAACGGAGGGGAATGATTTTTATGCTTCCCCGCGTTTGAGTCCTGATGGTTCTCGCTTGTGTTGGATTAGTTGGAACCATCCGAATATGCCTTGGGATGGAACTGAATTGTGGGTAGCGGCAATTAATGCTGACGGTAGTTTAGGGGAAAAACAGTTAGTTTCTGGTGGATTGGAAGAGTCGATTTTTCAACCGGAATGGTCGCCGGATGGAGTTTTGTATTTTGTTTCTGATAAGTCGAATTGGTGGAATATTTATAGAACGCCTCTCAATCCCCAAAGGGGGGAGGCTGGAACCCCCCTCAATCCCCCCTTAGCAAGGGGGGAGGCTGGAACCCCCCTCAATCCCCCCTTAGTAAGGGGGGAAGCTGGAATAGAACCGCTGTGTGAAATGGCTGCTGAATTTGGTGTTCCTCAGTGGGTGTTTGGGATGTCTACCTATGCGGTTGTTTCGGAAAGCAAGATTGTTTGTACTTACAATCAACAAGGTAAGTGGTATCTAGCAACTGTCAATTTAGTCACAAAACAGTTGACAGAAATTGAAACACCTTACACTGATATATCCTCGGTAAAAGCAGGAGGAGAAAGAGTGGTTTTTCTGGCAAGTTCGCCAACTGAATCTAGTGCTATTGTAGAACTAAATTTAGCGACAAGTCAATTAGATGTATTGCGTCGATCGACTAATTTAACTATTGACAGGGGCTATCTGTCAATACCTACCGCGATCGCATTTCCGACAGAACATGGTTTGACGGCCTTCGGTTTCTTCTATCCACCGCAAAATCAAGACTTCACAGCCCCTGCAACTGAAAAACCACCGCTTGTGGTCAAAAGTCATGGCGGCCCCACTGCTGCGACTTCTAGCAGCATGAGTTTGAAGATTCAATACTGGACCAGTCGAGGTTTTGCTGTCCTGGATGTCAATTATGGTGGTAGCACTGGTTACGGCCGAGAATACAGAAAAAGACTGCAAGATAGTTGGGGAATTGTGGATGTTGATGATTGTGCTAATGGTGCTAAATATTTAGCTGATAGCGGTTTAGTTGATGGGAATAGAATGGCGATCGCTGGTGGTAGTGCAGGGGGATACACAACTCTATGCGCTCTGACTTTCCGCGATGTTTTTAAGGCTGGTGCGAGTTATTATGGGGTAAGTGATTTGGAGGCTTTGGCAACGGATACTCACAAGTTTGAGTCGCGGTATTTGGATGGATTGATTGGGGCTTATCCTGAAAGAAAAGATTTGTATATAGCCCGATCGCCTATTCACTTTACGGAACGTTTATCTTGTCCTGTAATCTTTTTTCAAGGATTGGAAGATCGAGTTGTTCCTCCCAATCAAGCGGAGATGATGGTAGAGGCATTGAAGGCAAAAGGTTTGCCTGTTGCTTATGTGGCTTATGAGGGGGAACAGCACGGTTTTCGGCGTGCTGAAAATATCAAAAGAACTCTGGATGGTGAATTCTATTTCTATTCGCGGGTGTTTGAGTTTGAGTTGGCTGAATTGGTTGAGGAAGTGCCGATCGCAAATCTTTAGAAAAAACTCAAGAAATTAGTCCAAGGCAGTGCCCATTGGTGTCAACTTAAGCCTGAAAGCCTTGGGAAATCTGGTTTTTGCCTGAGTCTAGATCCCCCTAAATCCCCCTTAAGAAGGGGGACTTTGAGAAGAGTCTTGTCCCCCCCTTCTTAAGGGGGGCTAGGGGGGATCTAGATTTAATAGTCAAACAACAGTCTCTGACTGGGTTTGACCTTAAGTTGACACCAATGGGCTCTTGGAGTGTCCCTACAGTTAATCACGGTAGGGACACGGCACTGCTTTGGACTCTATATCATTCGTCTTGTGTAAAGTGGCGATCGAGAAAATTCAAAGCATAGTTCCGAAGTTCATAATACTCGTTCGTTTCCCGCAACTGTTGGCGATCGCGCGGATGCGAAAAAGGCACTGACAAAATCTCCCCGATAGTCGCCGCCGGGCCATTTGTCATCAGCACAATGCGATCGGACATATAGATAGCTTCATCCACATCGTGAGTAATCATCATGACAGCTTGTTTGTGCTTTTCCCAGATATCCAGTACCTGTTTCTGCAACTTGCCACGAGTCAAAGCATCCAAAGCCCCAAACGGTTCATCCATTAACAACATTTTGGGTCTAATTGCCAGAGCCCGCGCAATTCCCACCCGCTGTTTCATACCCCCTGAAATTTGTTCGGGATATTTGTCTGCGGCCGATGTTAAATTTACCATTGCTAGGTGTTCGTTGACAAGACTAATTTTCTCCGGGCGGCTCAGATTTTGCAAAACTTCATCAACTGCTAACCGAATATTCTCCCGTACAGTCAGCCAAGGTAGCAATCCATAGTGCTGAAATACCATCATGCGATCGGCCGCTGGTTTGCGAATTTCCTTGCCTTCAAGTCGCACCATTCCCGAACTTTGTTTTTCTAAACCTGCCACTATTTTTAGCAGCGTAGATTTGCCGCACCCAGAGTGACCGATTACAGAAATAAATTCGTTTTCTCCAATATTTAAGTTGATATTTCGGAGAACACTAGATTCTTTACCGTCAACACTTTTGTAGGACTTGAACAAATTATCTATTTCCAGAAAGCCAGATTTTCCGTTAACTTGATCGTTGGTTTTGGTAGATGTAGAAATGAATTGAGTCACGGTCTTCTCCTCAAAAATAGTAAAGTGTGAATTGAATTTTCTTGCTATTACCTAAATCCTAAAATATTGCAGTCGGTTTCAACCGACTTTAGCTATGAGCCAGGGACTTAAGTCCCTGGCGGGATGGTATAGCAACCGCCAAGCCGCTCAGGGCGACGCTACGCTCTGTTACCGAAATATCCTAATCGCCTTGGCGGGATGGTATAACAAGCGAAAAATCTCAGTCTTTAAGACTGAAAAAAAGATTTAGGGCGGTTGGCTCTAATTTCAAAACTCTTCAAATAACCTACCGGATTGCTAGGATCGAATGCTTTTTTGTCAATAAACACCTCCGCAGGTTCTATCTTGTAATCCTCCAAAGGACAATTGATTCCCATTTCAGCAACAATCTTGCGGTAAAGGTCCGTTCTCCAAGCTTGTTTTGCTAACTCCTCAGCATTTTTGGGAACCTCTTTAATGTGTCCCCAGCGAGCAGCTTGAGTTATCAACCAAATACTATGAGATTGCCACATAAATGTTGAATGATTGCCTGATATTTGAGGTAAGTTGGCGGGGATATCAAAGAAAATCGTTGTATCTTCCGATCGCACTGTACGATCTTTTCCATCAAACCCACCGTAATTGTAGTCGCCCACAATTCCCGGCCGTGTAAATTTATCGATCGCCCCTGTTTTCGGTTTAGCCCCCGTAAAGGAGCGTTCTGTCAGCAGCAGCGCTATTTCGCTGCGATTTTCCGGCTTGCTACAATACTGACAAGCTTCCACCATTGCCTTAACCAGCGAGTAATAAGTCTTCGGGTTTTCGTCAATGAACGATTCCATAACTCCCAAAACGCGATCGGGGTGTCCCTGCCAAACTTCCTTGCCTTGCGCGAAGGTAAACCCGACACCCATATTACCTTGAATTGCCCGTGTATTCCAAGGTTCTGCCACCATATAAGCCTGCATTTCACCCATCCTCATATTAGTTACCATTTGAGGTGGAGGCACAATAATTACCCGAAATTCTTTGAATGGATCGACACCCGCAGCGGCAGATATATAACGAACAAAATATTCGTAAATAGCAGAACTGAGTACAACTGCCCAAACCTTCTTTTCGGCCGGTTGACTATCAAAAAAAGCTCGTAATTGTTTGCCAAATTCTTCAATATTGCCGTTGTATTCGTGCCAGGGGCGCAAACCAAAATCCCACATTGCTTTGTTCATCGTCATCGCGTTGCCGTGGCGATGAATTGTCATGGCTGCACACAGAGGTGCGTGGCGCGCTCCTTCTGCGCCAATGCGGGCGTTTGTGACTGCGCCGGATACGACTGGGGAAGCATCAAGTCGCCCGAAGATCACGCCGTCGCGGGAGGTAGCCCAGCTTGCTTCGCGGTTGAGTGTGACGTTTAAACCATATTTGCGGAAAAAGCCTTTCTTCCAGGCGATCGCAAATGGTGCACAGTCATTAACAGGGACATATCCTATAGTTAAATTGGGTTTTTCTAATGTTTGGGAATTGACGACTGGTGTGACGGCTAAAGCCTCTTCGGTAAGTCCTTTTGCCGATCGATCCGCGCTAACTCCACAACCCGATAAAGCCAATCCCACCGCCGCCGAACCCATTCCTTGCAAAAACTCTCGTCGCTTCCATTCCTGAAAAAAACTATCACTCATATTTCATTTGACTAATTACTGTTAACTAATGACAGTTGACAGTTGACAGTTGACAGTTGATTCCGAAAGTAGTTGTTACCAATGCCCAATGCCCAATGCCCAATGCCCAATGCCCAATGCCCTATGCCCTATGCCCTATGCCCAATTCCTACTAACTATTTACCGATCGATGCGTCACCAACTCTTGAATTTTGCCAACTCCCCAATCAAGCACCAAACCAGTTATACCAATCACAAACACGGCTAGAAATACCGAACTCAGATTTAAACGACTCCATTCATCCCACACGAAAAAGCCAATTCCCACGCCACCAGTCAACATTTCTACCGCCACAATGACTAGCCAAGCAATCCCCAAACTAATCCGCAAACCAGTAAAAATATAAGGCAAACTTGCAGGCAAAATTATTTTTGTAATCCGTCGCCATTGCGACATTTCTAACACTCGCGCCACATCCAGATAATCTTTGGAAACGCTAGAAACTCCGAGGGCTGTGTTAATCATTGTCGGCCACAAAGACGTAATGAATATTACAAAAATCGCTGAAGGATCTGCTAGATTGAAAATCGATAGCGCTATTGGTAGCCAAGCTAGGGGCGATACTGGTTTGAAGATTTGGATTAGCGGATTTAGGGCCATCATTGCTGGTTTCGACATCCCGATCAAAAATCCCACGGGAATAGCCACAATCGCACCCAGCAAAAATCCCAGCAACACCCGTCGCAAACTTGCGATCAACAGCCAGCCAATACCTAAATCTCCTGGGCCCCGCTGGTAAAATGGATGCAATATGTAATCCAAATTAGCGATTAACGCCTGATAGGGAGTGGGAATCAAATCGCTTTTGAAGCTGGCAATAATCCACCACAGGATGAGAATACCTAAAAAACCCGCCGCAGGCAACAATACAGCATCTCGGATGATAGCGGGTTTTGCCCGCTTCCAAGCTGCAACTCCAGCAATTGCGATCGCCGATAAGTTAAGTTGAATAAACATTTAATTTTCCTCAGAGTCAGGGGCGGTACAAGAAATACTGAACAATACCAACCGGAGACACCGACGAGGGCAAACTATCTAGTGAAAGAAAGTTGACTCTTCAGTCTCTACTCAATGCCTGCGAAGTTAGCTGACGGGCTAGGACTGAGAGATGTCCTTCTCTAAAAAATTAAAAATTACGATGTTATTTTTAATTTTGGCTCTTAATTCTCTAGAGATTCGCCCCGAAAATTGGTTCCTCCGCTCTAGTGACACGATTTTGTGCGATCGTGTAACATTAGATTAGGCTTGACTTTTTAATATGTCCTATAGATTATACACATAATGATCTAATCTTGTCAATACATTTTTAGAAGTAGATGGCTGGTCAGCCAGCAAACCGAAACCTGTGGGAGAACTCCTAAAGTTTAATTAAAACAACATATGATTTTTCCATTCATCCCCGCAAACGCCCCGATCGCAAAATACTCACAATTAACCACAAACCCAAAAAACTCGCCGTTGCAAACAAACCATTACTCAAAAAAGATAACTGAGCAGTTTGAGAATTAGAAGAAATAATTGCCGCCCCCACAATCAGCGAACCCACCACAATACTAAAAGAAAGTCGATTCGCAGCATCCCCCAAAGTGCGACGCAGCGGATCGATTTCTTTCACCGTCAAATTCCACTTCAAAGTTTCCGAAGTAACTCGGTCTAAAAGCACTTCCAACTGTCGCGGAGATTGCAGAGATAAACTTTTCAGATCCAGCGCAGTTCTCAGCAAAGCTTGCACCGGATCTTCTCCAAATAACTGACGCCGAAATAGATCGGTCATCAGCGGCTTCACCTGTTCTATAATGTTAAATCTGGGATTGAAAGCGCGCGCTAGACCTTCTAAATTAGCGAGAGTTTTGGCATATAAACCGAGGTTACTAGGCAGTCGGATTTTATTTTTGCGGGTGATTGCCAGCATCTCATAAAATATTTCTGACAAGTTCATTTGTGATAGACTAACGTTGTAATACTTACGCAGCATTTTAGCCAAATCGTTTTCGAGATTAGCCAAACTCGTAGGCTGAGCAAATTCTGCCATTTGCAAGGTTAATTGAGTGCAGCGCTGAGCGTCTAAATCCACAATTGCTAGTAACAGTTCTGTCAAACTCTGCTGAGTTCGCGGATCTAATCGACCAACCATGCCGCAGTCTAGGAGCGCTATGCGTCCGTCTTTGAGATAAAATAAGTTACCGGGATGTGGATCGGCGTGAAAGAATCCATCGATATATAACTGCTGAAAGAAAGCGCGAGAAAGCAGGGTGGTAATTTCTTCGCGTTCGGCATCTATATCTCCGTTGTGGCGAAGTCCTTGCAAGTCGCCTAACAAAATTGGTACGCCGTCCAGCCACTCCATTACTAATAGTTTTTTTGTGGTTAATTTCCACTGAATTTCTGGGACGACTATTTGTTTTGGGTCGAACCAGCGACTTTTAGAAAGGTTGCGTTTGAGTTCTTCTGTGTAGCTGGCTTCTTGAATGAAATCGAGTTCTGCACGCAGGGCGATCGCAAATTCTTCGGCTAAGGCGACAATATCGTATTGTTGGCCGTAGTCGGTGAGGGCAACGAGTTCTGCTAAGGCTTTGAGGACAGCAATATCTCGTTCAATAATGATATCAATGCCGGGACGTTGGACTTTCAGGGCGACTTCGCGGCCGTCTTTTAAGGTGGCTTTGTGGGTTTGGGCGATCGAGCCTGCGGCGACGGCTTGAGTGTTAAATTGGGAGAAGGTTTCTGCGATCGACAGTTTGAGTTCCTGGCGAATAATCACTTCTACTTCTGACCAGGGTACGGGCGGCACATCGGCTTGCAGGGAGGAGAGGGTGTCGAGGTAGGCGGTGGGTAAAAGGTCGGGACGGGTACTCAGCAATTGTCCCAATTTCACAAAAACTGGGCCTAATTCAATCAGGATGTTGCGGAGGACTGCTGGGGGCGGCAGACTGGGTGCGTCGGTTTTGCGGCCGGTGAGGACGCTTTTCATGTAGTCCCAACCGTTGCGGAAGACGACTTCTAGGATTTCTCCTTGGCGAGAAGTAGTTTGAACTAAGCTGAACACGGGGCCTCCGGGTCGGGGTTTAATGTACGGGCGAATGGCCATTCGCCCCTACTAGGATAGCGCTGTTGACCGGGCACACCAGTATCTTGAGGAATAACTTGGGGTGAGGTGGGTGTGTTTTGGGGAGGAAGGGGTGGTAATTAAGTTTCGCTGTTAAAGTAGCTTTCAATTATTTGCCTTAACAAAGCCTCTGAGTTGATTTCTTGTTGAATAGCAAGTGCCTTAATTCTTTGGATGTCAGAAGCCGATATTTTGATTGGGGAAAAACTTTCAGGAAATGCCCAGGCGCACTGTGTGCACTCAAGTTGGCATCCTCGACAGGCTGTGCTTTTAAAGTTATTGCATTCTGCACATAGCGGTTGCCAATTATCCTCTTGATTTCCCCCTCCTCTCAAGCGCGGAATTTTATGGTCTCGATCTAGTCTGATAAGAGGCGGTTCTCTGCCACATACTGCACAACGGTATTGATATTTAATTAAAATTTTCTGCCAAAAAGCCTCACTGAGTTTGATTCTCTGTTCGCGTTTTGGACTGATTTCTATGCTGAGTAGCTGATATCTTGTTTTGCTACCACTACCGAATCTAACTATTCCCAAAAATCCTTCTTCCCCTTGCAACTCTCGTATGCGTCTAGGGGTATCTGCGTAAGGTTCTCCTCTAAAACTGTTAATAACTTGACATAAATGCGATAGCGGAACTACTGGCCCTGGAATGCTGTGACCGGGAGGCCAAAGCGTCTCTAAGATTAATCTGTAATAATTTATATTGGCTGGCTTGGTGCTTGCAAAGCCAGCGCAAGCGTCTCCTATCCACTGTTCGCGGTTGGCCCCATCACTCATGGGAGTTTGCCTCATCTCCGCGCAAAAGCCACTCTGGAGTGACTTGCAGCAGACGCGCGATCGCATCTAGCTCAAAATCTTTAACACCACGCTTCTGACGCTCTATCTCTGAAATGTCAGACTGATCCAGCTTAATGTGAAAGTCTACATCGATTGCTGCGGCTAGATCGCTCTGCCCCCATCCGAGTTTTTCACGAGCCTGCTTGATTCGCGATCCGCTAATATTAGCTTCGCCCATTTGATAAGGATGTGTTTAAACTACGATTGAGGATGATATCTTGTGGTGTAGCAGTTTCGTAGACGATTTTCGTCTATAAAGCTGATTAAGTCTACAAGCTGTGTAAATAAAGAACTATCATTAAAATGCGAGTTGCGTCATTTTTTTCAGGTATTGGCGGCTTCGATTTAGGCTTTGAAAAAGCTGGAATGAACGTCGTATTTCAATGCGAAATAGATAAATCTTGCCGACAAATATTAAAACGTCACTGGCCTCAAGTACCGATTCATGAAGACATCAGAACCCTCACACATTCAACTATCCCTGCCGCTGATTTATGGTGTGCAGGATGGCCATGTCAAGACCTCAGCAATGCCAATACAGAAAGAAAAGGACTTGCAGGAGAAAGAAGCGGACTTTTCTACAAATTCATGGAACTTGTTGCAGAAATTCAGCCAGCTTGGTTGGTCTTGGAAAATGTGCCGGGGCTGCTCTCGGCAGAGCAAGGAACCGCTCTTGAGGTCGTTATCGACACACTGGAAGCGCACGGGTATCTGGGGGGATGGCTATCGTGTAACGCTCGACATACGGGCTTACCTCACGACCGAGACAGAGTGTTCTTTATTGCCAGTTTTAGATCGAAACGTGCCTGTAGAATCTTTACTGACAGCGGCGAATTGTCTGGGGATTCTGCGGCGCGAAAATCGAGGGAGAAGAAAACTCGATCGAGTGTTTGTGAAAGCATTATCGGAGACACTCCGCTTGTGGTACAACGTCGCGGCGGCTTCGGGTATACCTTGGCAAAAAGCATCTGCCCCACGTTACGCGCCCAAACTGGAGGACATCAAGGAGGCCATTCAGACCGACCAATACTCTGTGGCGAGAAACTTGACTTGGACAGAATGGGAAAGGCTGATGGGATTTCCTCCAGGATGGACGGTCGCCGAGGGAGACTCCTTGGTAATGCCGTTGTGCCAGGAATTGCCGAATGGATTGGCAGAAAAATCTTAGAGATTGATTCGTAATTAGAACAAGGCGTATTTTAAACATAAAGATTTCGTGTTTGTGCCCGGTCAACCTTTCTCAAGACAGATGTCAAGCTGTACAATAGGAATTTATATTTCCGGTGCTGAACGAATCTGTGCAATTAGTTCCCAATTTGTTGGAGAAGGTTTTTTGTAGTATAGCAATCCTAAATCATTTGTGTAATTCTTGTAGGGGCAAACCCCCCGTGGTTGCCCGCTTTGGTCGGGGTAGGCACGGGGGCACTACCCCTACATATTTTGCTGTGAAGAACAGGCAGGATGCCTGTTCCACAATAATTATGGGAGATGTCTAGTAGATATGAGGGCGGGTTTACGAGATTGGCGGTTTTAGGCAATTATTATCCGTGAACCCGCCCTTACAACATTGCGAATCAACCGGACATCATATAAAAAACCCCAAAACAAAAACCCGGTTTCTGGCCTCACACTACGACTAAAGAAACCGGGTTTTTCATCAAATTTATCGACTACAATGCGTCTTTTCGTAAAAAAACCCGGTTTCTAAGCCTCGCAATCCTACAATTGCTTCACCTCAGCAACCAACTTCGCAACCACATCCTTAGCGCTACCAAACAACATCATCGTCTTATCTTTATAAAACAACTCATTGTCAACACCCGAAAAACCAGCACTCATCCCGCGCTTAATTACGATCGTATGTTTGGCCTTATCAACCTCCAAAATCGGCATCCCATAAATCGGGCTAGCCGTATCGTGACGCGCCGCCGGATTCACCACATCATTGGCACCGATTACCAACGCCACATCCGTCTCGTCAAACTGCGGATTGATGTCATCCATATCATACAACTGCGGATAAGGCACGTTTGCTTCCGCCAGCAACACATTCATGTGCCCCGGCATCCGCCCAGCCACCGGGTGAATCGCGTATTTCACGTCAACACCCATTTTTTCCAAACCATCGGCTAACTCGCGCACGGCGTGTTGTGCTTGCGCTACAGCCATCCCATAGCCCGGAATAATCACAACCGATCGCGCATAACCCAACATCATCGCACTTTCTTCAATATCGATGCTGTGAACAGTTTTGTCGATCGCAGCACCAGCAGCCCCAGCAGTCGCAGCACTACCACCGCTACCAAAGGCACTAAATAACACGCTAGAAAGCGATCGATTCATCGCCTTACACATGATTTGCGTCAAAATAATCCCCGACGCGCCCACCAATGCACCAGCGATAATCAGCATATTGTTCATCAAAATGAACCCAGCCACACTCGCCGCAATCCCCGAATAGGAGTTAAGCAGCGACACCACCACGGGCATATCACCGCCCCCAATCGGGAGCACAAACATGATCCCCAAAATATTGGAAATCGCCACCAAACCGAGGAATACCGGGACATTTTCGGGATTCGCCAGCATATAACCACTGCCGGCTAAAAGTGCGATCGCCAGTGCAGCATTAAACGGCTGTTGTAGCGGAAACGTCATCGGCGCACCCGGTAGCAATTCTTGCAGTTTCGCAAACGCCACAAGGCTACCAGTGAAAGTGATTCCGCCAATCAACACGCCCAAAAGGATGGTGATTGTCGCGTCAGGAGTCGGCGATTCTGGGATGCTGAGATAGCGCCAGAATTCACCCACAGCAACGAGTGCAGAAGCCGCGCCCCCGAAACCGTTGAGCAAACCTACCATCTGCGGCATATCCGTCATCGCCACGGTATTCGCCATGATTGTTCCCAAAATGGAACCGATGATAATTCCGACAGCAATCAATTCGTAGCTGATGACTTGCTTTTCCAGCAATGTACCGACGATCGCAATTAACATCCCGATCGCAGCTAACACATTCCCTTGACGCGCAGTTGCGGGCGATCCCAACTGTTTCAAACCGACAATAAACAAAGATGCGGCAACTAAATAACCTAGTTGAATGGCACTGGGCAGAAAATCACTCACGCTTTAACCTCTTTTTTCTTGAACATTTGTAGCATTCGATCGGTGACTAAGAAACCGCCGACAACGTTAATTGTGGCAAGGGCGATCGCGATCGTCCCCAAAATAGAAGTAACAGTCACATTACCTTGGCCTGAAATTAGAATTGCGCCTAAAACCGCAATTCCAGAAATCGCATTGGAACCCGACATCAAAGGTGTGTGTAGCGTCGGCGGGACTTTGTTAATTACTTCAAATCCCACAAACGACGCTAGAGTAAACACCACTAAACCTGCAATCAATCCTTCTGCCATAATACTTGGTAATTGGTAATTGGAAATAACTCGTTTCTGGTTGCATCCGACAGTTCCCGGTTGCGTTCGCCAGTCCGCCAGGGAATGAATTCCCTGGCTCATAGCAAAAGTCCTCTTAAGAGGACTAATAGACATCGACCATATTTCTTGTGGAACAGGCCGGAAAGCCTGTTCAAAAAAGCCTTTTTTGGAGATATTTAATCAGTTCTTCAGTCCTCTTAAGAGGACTTGAGCTTTGAGGCAGGGGTTTCAACCCCTGCCGGACTATCGGACTTTGCCTCATAACGACAGAATCTAACTGACTACTGAAGCCTGAGCAGCCAAAGCATCCCGCACTCGCTGGTTACTAATTTCACCATCACGAGCCACACAGGAACCAGCAATGATATCGTCTTCAAAATTCAAATTTAGCTCCTTATCTTTCAGCATCAACTGAAGTAAAGACGAGACATTCTTCGAGTAAGTTTCGCTAGCATGAACAGGCATTGAACCAGGCAAATTAATCGGCCCAATCACATTAACACCGTTCCATTCAACATCTTTCCCCGCTTCCGTGCACTCGCAATTGCCGCCTTGTTCCGCCGCAAGGTCAACAATTACTGCTCCCGGTTTCATTTGAGAAACCATTTCTCTGGTAACTAAAATCGGGGCTTTTCTACCAGGAACTTGAGCGGTTGTAATCACCGCATCGGAAGCACCGACGTGCTGGGTGAGCACTTGGCGAGTGTGTTCTTTAGCTGCTTCTGATAACTCTTTAGCATAGCCGCCTGCTGCTACTGTTTCTTCCTTAAGTTCGACATCAATAAATTTAGCACCCAAACTTTGCACTTGTTCTTTTGTTTCTGGGCGGATGTCAAAGGCTTCGACTACTGCGCCCAAACGACGCGCCGTGGCGATCGCCTGCAAGCCCGCAACGCCCACACCCATTACCAAAACTTTCGCGGGGCGAATCGTACCCGCCGCCGTTGTCAGCATCGGAAAATACTTCGGTAAAGCCGCTGCTGCGATCAGTACCGCTTTGTAACCAGCCACATTAGCCTGAGATGACAGCGCATCCATGCTTTGAGCGCGGCTGGTGCGGGGGATCATTTCCATGCTGAATGCGGTAACATGGCGATCAGCCAAACGCTGTACCAAAGCCGGATTTCCCAAAGGATTCAAGAATCCGATGAAAACGCCCCCTTCACGCAGTTGATGAACTTCTGACTCTTGCAATTCCCCGATTTTGACGACGACATCGGCTTCGCCCCACAGCGTAGCGGTATCGGCGACAACCTTGGCGCCCGCTGCTTCGTAAGCCAGATCCGAGAAAAAGGATTTTGCTCCGGCACCGGCCTCAACCCAAACTTCGACGCCTTGTTTGACTAATTTGGCCACAGCGTCGGGGACTAAAGCCACCCGGCGTTCCCCTGCTTCTATTTCTTTTGCGATCGCTAATTTCATAAATTCTCCTTTACTCTCGTTGATAATAAAGCCGATCGCCCAAATGACCACCGTATCTTTAACTTGTCTTATGAATTGAAATTCGCTAAACTGTTAAATTTGTTCAGTCCATGATATACTTACTTGCTGACTAATGCTGTAGCTTTTGTGTCAGTTGGTGAGATCGCATCAAAAATAATGAACTGATTACCCTCATCAAATTGCTGAGACATTCGATATATTGTAGGCACGATCGCAAATTTTGGGCGATCGATATTTAAGGTTCACCAATAGTTAAATTAGAGGAGTTGTTATGCGACGATTATTTTCAGCACTCGCGGTAACAGGTTGTTTACTCACTGGCTTACCCGCCATCAGTTTAGCCCAAGGAATGCCGGGATTCACAATTTTCGGCGGCCCCGATCGCGGCAATCAGTTAAACTACCGCTTGGATTACGGCAAATCTGGGATGAGTGGCGACAGATATCGACTACGAATTCCTTCTAAAAAAGTCAGTTTGGCGATCGCCCAACTGAACATTTCCTATCCAGACTACTACAAAGGTGAATTCGACCAAAAAGACATTAAAGTGCGCGTCAAAAACAAAACAATCGAATTGCAAGAAGTAATCTGGGACAAAGAAAATCGTTTCATAGAAATTTATCCCAAAGAACCAATTGCCGCCGGTAACAATGTTGAGGTTGTACTCTCCAACGTCACGAATCCAAGTCCCGGCGGAATGTACAATTTCAACGTCCGCATCCGCACCCCCGGAGACGTTCCCTTGCTACGTTACCTCGGCACTTGGCTGTTGAGTATTGACTAGAAACAGCGGAATCGGGTTGTGGGAATAAATTTCTCGTTTCCCGGTTTTCGGGAAGCACAAAATAGAACCTCCGGCTGATACAGCAATCGTGAGCGATCGGTAAAATGAGCTGTTAGATACCCGACTTCCCAAAGAAGTCGGGTATCTAGCTATTCTGTTTTTTAAGTCGGCTTACTCACCCTAAAAAAATCTTGACAAATCAAATAGGATAGCTATAGCCCTAGTCTCATAAGTAGAAGGAAGAAGGAAGAAGGA
>NZ_NXIB02000032.1 GCF_002412335.2 Tychonema bourrellyi FEM_GT703 | reverse complement strand
CTCCCCATCTCCCCATCTCCCTCTCCCGGTGGGAACTTCTGCCGATCGCACTACGTCAAAAACTGTGGAATGTTCTACGAGCCAATTCCAAGTATGAACGAATTTACTTCCTTGTCCTGGTCTGCGGTTGTGGCGACCGTTTCTCAAGTGCAATTGCCAGCCGAAAAACTCTCTAATTATGACTTGGTGTTGCGGTGCCAGGAAGGAAATCGACCTGAAAGTGCTGCTTTTTCAGAACTTTTGAAGCGGTATCAGTCCCATGTCGATCGCGTTCTCTATCACTTGGCCCCTGATTGGCAAGACAGGGCTGATTTGGCTCAGGAAGTCTGGATTCGAGTTTATCGCAATGTCAATCGCTTGCAAGAGCCTGTTAAATTTAGGGGCTGGCTGAGCCGTATTGCCACAAATTTGTTTTACGACGAGTTACGGAAGCGTAAGCGGGTGCGAACTCCGCTGTCCCTGGATGTACCCCGTTGTCTGGAAGATGGGGAGGTGGATTGGGAAATTCCGGCAGATAGTCCGGGGCCTGATGAAGATTTGACGACTAGAGAATTTTACGACCAGTTGCGGGTGGCGATCGCAGATTTGCCAGAAGTATTCCGCACAACAATTGTTTTGAGAGAAATCCAAGGTTTAGCCTATGAGGAAATAGCTGAAATGACCGGAGTTTCTCTGGGAACAGTCAAGTCGAGAATTGCCAGAGCTCGCCAAAGATTGCAGTTGCAATTGCAAAAATATCTGGACGGTCATTAGTTTATAGCTATTCTCAGATTAGGTACAGATACCGATTTTAGATTGTAGATTTTAGATTTTAGATTGAGGGATTGACAGGGTAGGATACCTCACCTGCGTGAGAACCGCTAATAGTTATCTCAAAGGTCAGAAAAGAAAATTTGGTGAAATTTGCTTTAACATCAAAACTTCTATTTGTCAATATAAATAAGCATTATTTAATGCTGAGGGCGAAGGCGTACTTTCCCCAATTACAGGAACTGGTATAAATCATGAAAAATAACTTTGAATCCGACAAAAATCTGAATGACCAAGGTAGCGGGGATGCACTCGCTGGTTGTCAAGTTCACAACAATTATGCCCAGGGCAATCTAACTACTATGACGTGCGATCGCTTTGAAATGCTCAGCGCCTATCTCGATGGCGAAGTGACTGCCGCTGAACGCCGACAAGTTGAAGACTGGCTGGTAAATGACCCCGCAACTAAGGCTTTGTACTCGCGACTGCTAAGTATGCAGCAGAGTTTTCAGAGAATGCCAGAGCCAGCTTCGCCACAATCGGCACAGGAGTTGGCGGCGAAGGTGTTACAGCGGGTGGAACGCAAGCCGAAACGAATGATAGTTTGGGGTGGATGCGCGATCGCAGCTTTATTTGTTGCTGTGGTGTCTGGTGTCGGTGGTGGCCGTCAATTTGCTCCCCAGTTTGCTCAATCGCCTGGAAATCTTGAGTCTGAGGGTTTGGTTGTGGCTTTGAATGAGCCTATGGTTGAGATTATTAATCCCAATGATTTGATCCTTGGGGTGGATGCACCGGTGGTGGAGATTCCCAAGTCTGGTGTCGCAATTCCTCACCAAAAAACTGGGTCTGAAGCCTCGTCCTTTTAGGACGGCTTTAATTCTCTTCAATATTATCGATTATATCAATAATATATGGTATGATTAAGCAAGTCAAATAGCAAAAAAGAATGAAAGCAAGGTATCAGTACAGGATATATCCAACCGACCAACAACGACAGAGCTTAGCTCAATTGTTTGGCTGTGTTCGAGTAGCCTGGAACGATGCTCTTGCACTTTGCAAGCAATCAGAGAGAAAACCTAAATCAGCCGAACTCCAGAAAATAGTAATTACTCAAGCCAAGCAATCCGAAGAAAGAGCTTGGTTAAGTGAAGTGTCTGTAGTTCCTTTGCAACAATCTGTAGCTGATCTAGAGACAGCTTTTAAGAACTTTTTCGACTCCTGTAAAGGCAAGAGAAAAGGACGTAAAGCTGGGTATCCCAAGTTCAAGAAGAGGACTAACAATCAATCTGCCAGATTTACTCTTCGCGGGTTTTCTCTGAAAGAAGACGGTGGTGTCTATTTAGCCAAGATTGGAATTGTCAATCCAATATCGCCCGTGAAGTCTTCCGTCTGAACCTAGCTCTGTTACGGTAATCAAGGACTGTGCAAACCGCTATTTTCTGAGTTTTGTTGTAGAGGTTCAACCAATTCAATCCGAAGCCAAGAATCCCAGTATCGGGATTGATTTGGGAATTAAAACTTTTGCAGTGATGAGCAATGGCGAGAAAACCGAAAGTCCTAGCTATAAAAAACCTTACCAGAAAGTTCGCAAACTGCAACGCAAATTAGCCCGTCAACCAAAAGATTCCCAAAGAAGAAATATAACTCGAATCAGAATTGCTAAGCTGCACAATCGAATTGCCGATACCCGTAAAGACTTCCTGCACAAACTATCAACCAAAATAGTCAACGAAAACCAAGTGATTATTTTGGAAGATTTGAATGTATCCGGGATGGTCAAGAATCGGAAACTTTCGAGAGCGATTAGTCAGCAAGGATGGAGAGAATTTAGAACTATGAGTGAAGCTAAATCCGAGAAATTTGGCAGAGAGTTCAAGGTAATTAGTCGATGGGAACCGACTAGCCAAGTTTGTTCAGACTGTGGCTTTAGGTGGGGCAAAATTGATTTGTCTATTCGCTCAGTGCTTTGCCTAAGTTGTGGCACTGAGCAAGATAGAGATGAAAATGCTGCTAGAAATATAGTTCAAGTCGGGATGGGGAATCGCCACGACTCTAAACGGACGCAGAGGGAGAGTAAGACTACGAAAGGTAGCATCACCCTGTGAAGCGTCAAGAATCACTGCGCCTTTAGGCCGGTGAGTATTTCAAAAGTCATATCCAATCCGGTAGCATCGGAATTATGATCACTCACAGTCAGGAGACGGTATTGCCGTCTCCTATATTCTGATGGTGCAACCAGAACCGATGTTATTCGCTGTCACTCCCCCATAGCCTTGAAATGCCAAATTAGGTCAAAAATCTATTTACCCACGTACCATCGCGAATGAAGATGCCGCCCAGAGAACGGACGCGATCGGGTAACATAAAGTAAGCCCAAGCCTTGCCTAAAGGTTGGAAATTTAGATCGAATACTTCGATCGACTCGCGCTGATATTCGTTTTGTGCCCGATCGCGCCCAGGATGATAATCTTCAAGTTCGTCTAAATCTGCCAAAATAGTCGAATCAGCGAAACACAAGAGAAAACCGTAGACTCTTCCTTCCTCAAAAATCATCGCAGGATAGCCTGCGGGCAAGGCAAAAAGCTGACCACGGGCGATCGCAGGACAAGCATCCACAACCTTTCCTTCGCAATAGCGCAGGTAGTTGCACTCACCGGGTTTGAGAGTACCGTAGACAAAGACTTTCATCACGTAGCCCCTAACGGCTAGTTTTTGCTAACATATATGGCTAGTCTAATAGTTTAAGTCTCGATCGCGACTGCGATTGCCATCTACATAAATTTAGTTCTTTACCCTTTCTTATAATTCATGGCCCTAGAAGTTAGTGTTAATGCTTTTGTACTTCACCCTTTGCACCTGAGTTCTTTCTTGCCCGGATTGCCACTGGACAGCTTGTTTTCGACTCAAGGGATTATGGTGATGCTACTAGCCGCCTATGCAGGGGCAATGTGGATGTTTCTCACCAGTGCTCCCAAGGTATACACCGTGATGGTATCGGATCTGGAGCAAGCTCGGCAATTCTATGAAGGTATGTTAAACCTGCCGGTAGCAGAGGTGCCACTGCACTACTACTACAACTACGAGCAAACCTTGGGGACAACTGGCATTGATCCGCTATATTTGTCGCCCAATGTCGGGAGGGGGACTAGCTCTCAAGCGATGGGCACTTCGGAGGGTTTGTGGTATCAGTTAATGAAAAATACCCAATTGCACATTATTAGCGGCGCAGGTGCCGGGGAAAAAAATCGCCAGCGTCACGTTTGTTTTGACCGCGATTGTTTGGATCAGCTATTGATGAGAGTACAAACTTGTGGCATTAAATATAAGATTCGCCGGGAAAAACCACTGAATTTTTTGGTCAAGGATTATGATGGTCGCGTCATTGAAATGGCTGAAGTAAGTAATTAGGAAACGGCAATGCCCATAGGTGTCAACTTAAGGAATGTTGGGTGCGATCACGTGAGGGAATTTGTGACGATCGCTCCTGACGACAACTCACCTCACCCGGGGTTAAAATAATAAAAAGTCTTTTACCAGCTATCGCCCGTGTGTCGCATCGGCACTCAATTGTATGAGTCGAAAACATCCAGGGCGATCGGGCAATCCAGACCTGCGTCGAGCTACGCAACTACCAGGACCTCCGATCGCAGAAATAGAAGCCCAGCTTAGTCGAGTATCATCAAATGTTGGGTCTGATTAAACAAGAGCGAAAGCGGCCCCCTTGAAAATGCCGCCCTCGATCAAGAAATTTGGGAGTCAACTGCTTAAGTTGACACCAATGGGCATTGCCGTCTCCTCTATCAATCCTAAAATCCAAAATCCAAAATCTAAAATCGATTAATGGTTCATGTTGCAATTATTGGATGTGGTATTGTTGGAGCATCGATCGCGTTTGAACTCAGCAATTGTCCCAAACTAAAAGTCACTGTATTCGACAAACAGCCTCCGGCGCAAGCATCCACGGGTGCCGCCCTCGGTGTTTTGATGGGAGTAATCAGCCATAAAACCAAGGGCCGAAATTGGCAGTTGAGGGAAACCAGCCTTCAACGTTACGAAACTTTAATTCCTGAATTGGAAGCAATGACGGGGCGGAAAATTCCTTTTAATCAACAGGGAATTTTGATGCTTTGTGCGGAGGGAGAAGATTTAAGTAAGTGGGAAAAGTTGAAAACTACTCGCCAGTCTCAAGGTTGGGAGTTGGAAATTTGGGATTTGGAGCAAGTGCGCGATCGCAATCCTGATCTTAACCTAAACGATCGCATTATTGGTGCGATTTATTCGCCTCAAGATAGACAAGTCGATCCAACTGCACTAACTTTAGCCTTGGTTGATGCTGCTAAGATAAATGGGGTTAATTTTGAGTTTGGGATAGAAGTTAAAGGCCTCATGGGCGGGCAAGATGCCCACCCCACAACCAATGTAATTCCTTGTGGAACAGGCATCTTGCCTGTTGCTGAAGATTGTGGAACAGGCATTTTGCCTGTTGCTGAAGATTGTGGAACAGGAATCTTGCCTGTTGCTGAAGATTGTGGAACAGGCATCTTGCCTGTTGTTGAAGATTGTGGAACAGGCATCTTGCCTGTTGCTGAAGATTGTGGAACAGGCATCTTGCCTGTTGCTGAAAATTTCGACTGGATAATTATCGCGGCTGGCTTGGGTTCTTCGGCTTTGACAGCATCATTAAATCAATTGGTTGATATTCGTCCGGTGTTGGGACAAGCGCTACATTTTAGGCTACAAAATCCTTTGGGAAATTCTGATTTTACACCAGTAATTACTTGCGATGATGTCCATATTGTGCCTTTGGGAAATCAGGAATATTGGGTGGGTGCGACGGTGGAGTTTTCAGAGAATGGCGGGGAAATTCAGGCGAATGCTGAGATATTGAATGGGGTGTTTGAAAAGGCGATCGCCCTTTGTCCAGCCCTAGCAGCAGCTACAATTTTGAGGAAATGGTCAGGATTGCGCCCACGCCCCGAAAGGCGATCGGCTCCAATTATCGATCGGCTCCCCGGTGCTAGTAATATACTCATAGCCAGCGGCCACTATCGCAACGGCGTATTACTCGCCCCCGCCACAGCACACACAATTCGAGAAATGATTTTGCAATAAAATGTCATCTACTTCATGGCGATGGAAAATCAACAGTTAAATTCATAAAATACTTACAAAATAAATACTCATTGCGGAGAATTATCTTGATTTGGGATGGAGCTAGTTATCATAGATGCCGATCGCACAAATTTGCATAAAGTTAGCTAAAATTCAAGATACCGACGCATCAAAACAGGAGGTAAAGCCATGATTGCTCCCGCAAATCTCAGCCGCATCACCATTCCCCCTTTGGAAAATGGCGACTTGCTCAGCCGTACCGAATTCGAGCGGCGCTATACGGCTATGCCAAAACTCAAAAAAGCAGAATTGATTGAAGGAATTGTTTATATGGCTTCACCCTTACGCTTTGAACCCCACGCCGAACCCCATGCCGATTTAATGGGCTGGCTGTGGAGTTATAAAATTGCTACTCCAGGTGTGCGCCTGGGCGATAACCCCACCGTGCGTCTCGACGTCGATAATGAACCTCAACCGGATGCTGTATTGTTGATTGATTCCCGACACGGCGGCCAAACTCGACTCAGCGATGATGGCTACATCGAAGGTGCACCGGAATTAGTTGTCGAAATTTCTGCTAGTACCGCTACGATCGACCTACGAGACAAAAAGCGAGTTTACCGTCGCAGCCAGGTGAAAGAATATCTGGTTTGGCAAGTCATGGATCATCGGATTGATTGGTTTTCCTTGCAAGAAGAAGAATATACTTCTCTGCTTCCCGATGCAGCCGGAATTATCCGCAGCCGAGTTTTTCCGGGGTTGTGGCTGGCAGTTTCAGCACTCTTGAACGGGGATATGCCAAGTGCGATCGCCACTCTTCAAACCGGATTAAATAGTGCTGCACATCAAGAGTTTGTTCAACAGTTAGCTGCTTTCCCAAATCCTATTGCGTAGAGAAGCAATTCGTGGCACCTCTACAACTAATTCCCTACAACCGACAAGTTTGTCGCGCCCTTTCATCCTCCGGTTCTTGCCACCCAAACGAAAAATGACTCACTGCATTAATTTGCGGTGTCGCAGCACGAATTGCCTGCATTTGAATTTCCAAAGACGGCCGATTTTTTAGCGGTTTTCCCCAATCACCCGCGATCGCCGGAATGATTTTTGCCCCCGGAGGTGCTATACTCACCGTTCGTTGCACCTGTGGCACAATACAGCTTGTATCTCCGCAATTACCATAGGACATCGCGTGAAATTCCACAGAAGTTGGAAACCTGTCCCAAGGCTGCAATCTTGAATCAAATCCACCTTGATTAATCGTTTGATTCCCATTCGGAAAAAATACCGCTCCTACAGGTATGCCCATTTTTTGAGCGGGTTGAATTGCCATACTAAAAAAATCTAAAACCCCTTGAACTGCATGAGCAACACTTAGTTTCCAAAGGTCTTTTTGCAGAGTGCCTGTATCAGGCAACATCGGCGTTGGTTTTGGGGTTGGTGTTGGTGTTAGTTTTGGTGTGGGAGTAGAAATATTTGGTTGGCTATTAGTAGGGTTTTGAGCAACCGTAGTTGCTATAAAATTTATTTTTTTTGGAAGGGGAGTTGGTGTGGGTTTTGGTGTTGGTTTTGGTGTGGGAATTCGCCCTTGCCAAAGAGGTTCTTTTTCAGTCGGATACTGTTTGACTACTGCTTGAACATCGGCAACATTAATAAATCCTTTCGTCAAGTATCGCTGAATTAAATCTCGCCCCTGTTGATTGTTAGCGCGCTGCAAAAGAGCTTGCTGGGATGCTGAGCCGTAAATCCACAAGTCTTTAACTTTGGTGGCGACAGAAGCTGGGCCAACGCCTCGCAGATAGCGAATATAGTCAAATAACATTCCTTGTGGCCGACGTTTCAGCACTTGATTTACCAACAAGGAATAGTCTTGTCGCGCCTGGGGATTGTAGGGATCGATAAAGGCTTGATTTCCCGGAACTTCGCCGGAGTCATCGTTGATTCCGGCGTCTTGAACTACTGTTAAACTTGTCTGATTTTGACCATCTTTCGCGAGTGTTTGCTGTCTGTCAGAACGCTGAGAATAAGTATAGCCAAAGTTCATGGTAAATAACCAAGCATAAACTTTTAAACCTCGCTGCTTTCCTTTGGCGATCGCATTTTCTAGCAAATCGTATTTCTCGTAGCCACGATTTCTCACTACAGAAGGCCAAGCTGTGGGATTGTCTGCTGCTGGTAGCAGGACTTGACCGTCATAAAACACTTCGATATAGACTTGATTGTAGCCTTTATTCACAACTTTGTCTAATACGCGATCGAGTTCTCCCGCTCGCACATCACAGGGATACAAGCGCAGCCAAACTGCTTGAGTTTGTGGCCAATTTTTTTGGCGACATTCTGCACTTTCCCGCGTGTGTTTGTTCAAAATAGCAAAATATGCTTGTTGAGATTCAGGTTTTCCTGAGAGTGCGGCACGGCGCAGGTCTTCTTTTTGATTTACTTGTTCTTTAGATAATTGGCAATAGGCTGATGTTTGGGCAACAACAGGTTGATTTTCGACAAATAGCCAGATAAACTGGCTGATGAAACTACTGGTTAAAACTGCACTTACCGCACTTAAAAAACGTCGCTGCTGTTGAGGAATCGCGATGCTATAGCCTTTCTCAGAAAGATGAGGTACGCTTCGGGCATCCGGCATCGGGCATCGGGCATCGGGCATTGGGCATCGGGTATACCTCACTTTTTTGAGAACTGCTATAGTTGGTGGGAATTTCATAGGAAAACAAAGTATATTACAAATCAAAGAAAAAACCAAATAAACCCGGTTTCTCGAAGAAGCCGGGTTTCTAGAGCAAGTAATAGCAACTTCCTCTTTCAACTTTCAGCAAACAAGAATTAAGTTCCTCTTTTCAGAGCCATTTCTACTTGCTTAAATTCTGCTTCAAGACGCACTTTCAATTTTTCAGGAACGGGACGATTAGGATAGGAACTATAATGTCCTGCCAAAGAGTTTAAGGCTGTTCGCATTGTTGTGAAAGATGAGAGCTTTGTAAGAGCGGGATCACGACGGTAAGCAGCAGCAAAGTCATTGATTTTTGTGCGAGCATCTGCTTGAGCGGCTGCTTTTTCTGGGGTACTCTCTGGCAAAGTGAGCGCTGTTCTCAAGCTGCTTACTAAATCTAATGTGTCTTCGCGGTAATTTCCGCTCATAGTGGCTGGAACGTTGGTACAGCCACTTATGCCGATGACAACAACTAATACTAGGGCTAGGAGGCGGGAAATGTAATGTTTCATAAGGGTCGGAGAAATGGCAGCGAAATCTCAAATCAAAATTAACCTTTATCCTATCTCGAATTCGATTAATTTTACAAAAAATATCCAGATACCATGAAAGTTATACTTTGTCAATCCAAAATCCAAAATCTCAAATCTAAAATTGATTGATTTGTCCTGCAACGACTGTCAGAATTTGAGTTTGTTGCAGCCACTGAGAGTCAAAAGCGCCTAAGTGGGTAGTAGTAATTAGAGTTTGAAATCTTTCTTGAATTGTTTCTAAAAGTTGATTTTGGCGGTTGAGATCTAGTTCTGCCAGTACATCATCTAGCAACAGCAAAGGTGGTTCGCCTACGACTTCTTCAATGAGCTGCAATTCGGCTAATTTTAATGCTAATACTAAGGTTCGCTGCTGTCCTTGAGAGCCGTATTGACGAGCGGGTGTATTGTTAATTGTAAATGTAATATCGTCACGGTGGGGGCCGACTAAAGTAGTGCCTTGAAACTTTTCGGCGATCGCCCTTTGTTGAATTTTATCTAAAAATGCCGATCGCACTCCTTCGAGATTATCTTTAGCAATGAATTCCTGCCCTACTTCAATATTAGCAGCATACTTAATGTCCAAAACTTCTGTAGAACCGCTAATGGAAGAGTGCCAATTGCGCGCTAGAGGCATCAATCGTTCCAAAACGCGATCGCGCCTACGGATCACACGAGCACCCGCCGTCGCTAACTGGGCATCCCACAATGCTAATTCTGAATTCTGAATTGGGAATGGGGAATTGGGAATTGGGCATGGGGAATTGGGCATGGGGAATTGGGCATGGGGAATGGGGAATTCTTCTCTATCCTGTGATGAGGCAGTTTCATTACCCATAAATTGCATTTTGTCAAGAGGTTCTGAAAAATTGGCTTTTCTGATTTCCTTAGAGCTTTTCAACAGAGCATTTCGTTGACGCAATATTTGGTTATACTGCTGCAAAATATGAGCGTAAATTGGTTCTAATTGGATGACTAGGCGATCGATCCAATTGCGTCTTATTTCCGGGCCACCGCGCACTAAGTCCAAATCCAAGCAAGAAAATTGTACTACATTTAAGACGCTCAAAAAGTCCAAATGACGGCGCAGAGGTTCACCATTGAGTTTACAAGTACGGCGCGCCTGAGAGTGCATAGTTAAAGCTAAATCGATCGAGCCGGTTTGACGCTCAAGGGTGGCTTCTATTTGGCCCATTGGCTTTGAGTCAAGGATTAAATCCCGATCGCGCGTCGCCCTATGACTTTTTAATGTTGAAAGCAATTCTACCGCTTCTAATAAATTTGACTTTCCCTGAGCGTTATTGCCCACTAAAATTGTTTTTGGAGCGTCAAATGCTACTTTTTGGTCTAGGTAATTACGAAACTGTCGGAGATGAATATTTTTAAGATACATGATAATATCAATTCCGATTGTATCGGAATTACTGTAGACGGTTAACTGTTAATAATAACTGAAATCCAAAATATGTAGGTTGGGTAGAGGCTTTGCGAAACCCAACACTGGATTTAAATTAAGAGTTGGGGTTTCGCTCGCGCTGTACGGGCGAATGGCCATTCGCCCCTACTTCCGATTATCTGCTGGGTTTGTAGGGTAGAGGCTTTGCGAAACCCAACACTGGATTTAAATTAAGAGTTGGGGTTTCGCTCGCGCTGTACGGGCGAATGGCCATTCGCCCCTACTTCCGATTATCTGCTGGGTTTGTAGGGTAGAGGCTTTGCGAAACCCAACACTGGATTTAAATTAAGAGTTGGGGTTTCGCTCGCGCTGTACGGGCGAATGGCCATTCGCCTCTACTTCTGATTATCTGCTGCGTTTGTAGAAACGTATAAACAGTTTTTCCATTTCAATCCAGATAAACATCAACGCGCTAAAACCGAAGCAAACCATCAATTCAAATAAACTCAAATAATGAGTACCAAAAAATGCTCTGAGTGGCGGAACGTAAATCAGCATCAATTGCAGAAAAGTAGTCACAATCACAGCGCCCCAAACAAAAATATTGGTGAAGGGATTTAACTCGATAGTTAGCTGAGTATTCGAGCGAATGGCGATCGCGTGACCCATTTGTGCTAAACAAAGAGTGGTAAACACCATCGTTTTCCAAGTATTTGGATCGCCTTGATAAGTAGCGCCATGAGTGTATCCGTAGGCCCAGGACATCATGGCGATCGTCAAAATTGCAAAAATAATCCCGATCCGAATCATGTAAGAACCCATCCCCCGCGCAAAAATACTTTCTCGCGGACTAAAAGGAGGCCTTTTCATCACATTCGGTTCGGCAGGTTCCACCGCCAAAGCCAAAGCCGGAACCCCATCAGTCACTAAGTTCATCCACAAAATTTGCAACGGAGTCAGCGGCACTCCTCCCAAACCCATTAAAGGTGCGGCGGCGATGGTCAAAACTTCGCCAATATTACTGCCCAAAATGTACTTAATGAAGCGGCGAATATTTGTATAAACTACTCGTCCTTCTTCAGCGGCGGCGACAATAGTGGCAAAGTTGTCGTCTAGCAGCACCATATCGCTGGCTTCCTTGCTGACATCGGTGCCGGTAATGCCCATCGCGATGCCGATATCAGCTTGTTTCAAAGCAGGTGCATCATTAACCCCGTCGCCAGTCATTGCGACAAATTTGCCTAAACTTTGCAAGGCTTGAACTATTCGCAATTTGTGTTCGGGGGAGACGCGGGCGTAGACGCTGACTTGATCTACTTGCTGTTTGAGTTCTTCTTGGCTGAGGTTTTCCAATTCTTGACCGATGAGGACTCGATCGCCTAAACTCGCAATACCCAAATCCTGAGCAATCGCCTTTGCAGTCAACTGGTGATCGCCGGTAATCATCACCACCCGAATCCCTGCATCCCGACATTTCACTACAGCTTCCCGCACTTCCGGGCGCGGCGCATCCAGCATACTCACCAGCCCCAGCCAAATCATGTCTTGTTCGCTGGTTTCCTCAGAATCTGATGGTGGCACGGTTTCCCAGAGTTTGTAAGCAAAGCCGAGGACTCGTAAACCGCTACTTGCCATATCGTTGTTTTCGGCAAGGATGCGATCGCGCATTTCCTGAGTTAAAGGTTGAACTCGATCGCCGATAATTATCCAGTTACAACGCTCCAAAGTCAACTCTGGAGAACCTTTGGTTAACATTAAATGATTCGGCTGTTGTCCTTCGTGTGCCGGAAATCCCGAATTGTGCGATCGCCCCGGTAGTTCGCAAATTACGCTCATCCGCTTCCGTTCGGAAGAAAATGGAAATTCTGCCGTCCGTGGCAGCAATTGAGACTGTATGTCCTTATAAATGCCTGCTTTTGCCGCCAAAGATAGCAGAGCTCCTTCCGTCGGATCGCCTAAAATTGTCCATTCTTGCTGTTCGTGCTGCAAAAATGCGTCGTTGCAAACTGCACAGGCTATTAGTAAGGATTCGAGTTCTGGATACTCTTCTAAATTATTAATTTGGGTCGATTTTTGGCGATCGGTAAAAATGCCGATCGGGGCATAGCCTTCTCCACCGATGCGGACATCGGAATTGCCAGCGTGTACTCGCTGAACTACCATTTTATTTTGAGTCAGAGTACCCGTTTTGTCTGAGCAAATCGTGGTAACAGAACCCAAGGTTTCTACCGCCGGCAGTTTGCGAATTAGGGCATTCCGCTTCACCATCCGCTTGGTTCCGAGTGCCAAAGTGACTGTTACAACTGCTGAGAGTCCTTCCGGGACTACCGCCACAGCCATACTCAGAGATACTTTGAGTAATTCTTCAAATCTACTGGTATCAAACCCGATGTTGCCATTTTGGAAGCTAATCATGCCACCGATGACGACGATTAGCACTAAAATCATCGCACCGGAGACCAAAACGTTTGCCAACTGACCCATCCGTTTTTGCAGGGGAGTCGGTTCGGTTTCTACTGACTGAATCATGGCGGCGATTTTGCCCAATTCAGTTTGCATTCCGGTGTTGGTGACGATCGACTTAGCGCGTCCCTGAACAACTTCTGTGCCCTGGAAAATCAAGTTAAGGCGATCGCCCAAGGAAGCATCTGCTGCAAGTTCTATCTCAGCTTGCTTGGTGACTGGTAAGGCTTCCCCTGTCAAAGCTGATTCTCTGACTTGTAGGTTGGATGCTTCGATTAATCTGGCATCTGCTGCTATTTTCACCCCTGCTTCCAGCAGCATGATGTCTCCGGGTACGACATCTTTAGCTGCTATTTCCGAAGTTTTGCCGTCTCGCACAACTCGGACTAGGGGGGATGAGAGGTTTTTGAGGGCTGCGAGGGCTTTTTCAGCCTTGCTTTCTTGGAGATAGCCGAGAATGCCGTTGAGGATGACGATCGCAAAAATCGCGATCGCATCTTTGGGGAAAGTGTTCGATTTGAGATCCAAGAAACCGGAAATTATGGCTACACCCATCAGCATCAACAACATGATGTTGGTGAATTGGTCGATAAAAATCGACCAAGGGCTGCGGCCTCCTGTTTCTTCTAGTTCGTTGGGGCCGTATTGCTGCAAGCGTTCTGACACCTGTTGACTGCTTAAGCCAGCGTCTTTGTTGCTGCTGAGCTCTTTGAGGGTTTTGTCAATTGCTACGGTGTGCCAAGAAGACAGAGGATTTGAAGACATATATTAAGTAATTGGGAATTGGGAATCGGGAATTGGAAATCGGGAATTGGGAATTGGGAATCGGGAATTGGAAATCGGGAATTGGGAATCGGGAATCGGGAATTGGGAATCGGGAATCGGGAATTGGGAATTGGGAATCGGGAATTGGGAATCGGGAATCGGGAATCGGGAATCACTAACAATCTAACTTATGCCATTCTAAGCGAAGTGAAGAATCTCAAAGCTTTGCGACACGGTTACAATTCGTCCAAAACTGTCCATAACACTTTACCGAAACAGACTGATACTGATCCGCGCATGAGTACAAAGACAGATTTGCGTACCTCTATTCGTGCTTCCCGATTGCTTTTATTAGTAAAAATTTAAGTTTATTAGTTTTTCTTAACAATTGCTAGGAGCCGAAACAATCCGGCAGAGGCGATCGATCGCAGAAACAAAACTGGAACTGGCTTTTGTAGAATTCGCAGCGAGGGCGATCGAGCCAAACCGTTGCTTGGAGCCTGTCCGTTGACCCTCTACCCCAGGGAGGATATTCAGCCACAGCCCCCTATTTCCATTTGTCTAATCACAAAGATAAATTCCTGTAATAAATTGTAATAAACAAACACTTCTGAGCATTGTATAAATGGTACAGAGGGTTGAAAGGGCAGGCTAAAGTTAACAAAAACACTGTTTAACAAGGTTTGTCGCATCTCATAAAAGATGTAAAATATTCTAAGGTTTCTTAAACGTCCGTTGCAATGTAACAATGGTACAGGTAGCGGAAAGGGAGAGATCGAGCCAGTCAGCCTAGTAGCTGGCATCAACCCTCAACCCTTACAGGCCAAAAGCCTGAACAAATTTAACTTAACGGTTTTATACCGCCACCAAACTCAATTAACTCAAGATAGGAGAGTTCTTTCATGTTTGACGCATTTACAAAAGTAGTTTCCCAAGCTGACGCCCGTGGCGAATTTTTGGCCACCGGCCAATTGGACGCTCTGAGCCAAATGGTTGCCGAAAGCAACAAGCGCATGGATACAGTCAACCGCATCACCAGCAACGCTTCCAGCATTGTTGCTAATGCAGCTCGCTCTTTGTTTGCTGAGCAGCCTCAGTTGATCGCTCCCGGCGGCAACGCATACACCAGCCGTCGCATGGCAGCTTGCTTGCGCGACATGGAAATCATCTTGCGCTATGTCACCTACGCGATTTTCGCAGGCGACGCCAGCGTACTTGATGACCGTTGCTTGAACGGCCTTCGCGAAACCTACTTGGCTTTGGGAACACCCGGCGCTTCTGTAGCTATCGGCGTTCAAAAAATGAAAGAAGCCGCTTTGGCGATCGCTAGCGATCCTAACGGTATAACTCGTGGAGATTGCAACTCCTTAATGTCTGAAGTTGGCAGCTATTTCGATCGCGCCGCTTCCGCAGTAGGCTAAACCCCCAGCCTCTCAACTAAATCTGTAAAGCTACGAGCGATCGGGCTTTGACAAATCGTACAAAAAAAACCGCAAACATTAGGGAGAAAGCAAAATATGAAGACCCCATTGACTGAAGCAGTCACAGCAGCCGATTCTCAAGGCCGCTTCTTGAGCAGCACCGAAATCCAAACAGCTTTCGGTCGTTTCCGCCAAGCAACCGCCAGCTTAGAAGCAGCCAAGTCCTTGACAGGCAATTCTCAACGCTTGATCGACGGTGCAGCCCAAGCAGTGTACAACAAATTCCCGTACACCCAACAAATGCAAGGCCCTAACTACGCTTCTACCGCAACCGGTAAAGCTAAGTGCTCCCGCGATATCGGCTACTACCTGCGTATGGTGACCTACTGCTTAGTTGCAGGCGGCACCGGCCCAATGGATGAGTACCTGATTGCAGGCATCGACGAAATCAACCGGACATTTGAATTGTCCCCTAGCTGGTACGTTGAAGCCCTCAAGTACATCAAATCCAACCACGGTTTGAGTGGCGACCCCGCAGTGGAAGCTAATTCCTACCTCGACTACGCAATCAACGCCCTGAGCTAGATTTGCGTGATGCCCGGAAATGTAAGCTGCTGTTAGCTTTAGTGTTAACAATTGTTTACAATTCCGGGCATCTGCGATCTCAGCCAAATTTTCCAAACAATTTTAAAAATTTTTCGGTTTTTAAAGCAAAAAGTCAGAGACTTTAGTCCCGCTCGGTGAACCAAAAATCTCAGTCGATAAAAGAGCTGAGTGCTTTTGGCATATCTATACACCGTGATTCAGCGTCAAACTCATAAATTTAGGAGAAAATCTGGTGGCTATTACAACAGCATCGTCCAGACTGGGAACATCGGCACTAAGTGATGCGCCGAAGGTAGAATTGCGTCCGAATTATACCAAAGATGACGTCGAAGCAGTTATTCGCGCCACTTACCGCCAGTTGTTGGGAAACGATTATTTGATGAAATCCGAGCGTCTGAAAAGCGCTGAATCTCTCCTGCGAGATGGCAGTTTAACAGTCAGAGAATTCGTGCGCGCAGTTGCGAAATCTGAACTGTATAAAACCAAGTTTTTGTACAGCAGCTTCCAAACTCGGACGATCGAACTAAACTACAAACACCTACTCGGTCGTGCTCCCTACGACGAATCTGAAGTAGTTTATCACTTAGATTTGTATCAAACAAAAGGATACGAAGCTGATGTTGATTCCTTCATCGATTCAGTAGAGTATCAAGAAAGCTTTGGTGAAGATATCGTACCTTACTATCGGGGTTTTGATACTCAGCGTGGACAAAAAACCGTTGGTTTTACCCGGATGTTCCGCTTGTATCGGGGTTACGCCAGTAGCGATACGGCTCAATTAGAAGGCAATAATTCTCGCCTAGCCGTCGAACTCGGCACCAACAGCGCTACAGCAGTAATCGGGCCTTCCGGTGGCAACGAAGGTTGGGCATACCGGGCTTCTGCCAGAAACATGACTCCCAGCAGCGGCTTCGGCGGCGCGGCAGCTTACGGCAAGGAAGGAAAAATGTTCCGCGTGGAAGTTTCGGGCATTCGCACAGGTGGCTATCCAGCCGTGCGTCGTAGCAGCAGAGCTTTTATCGTACCTGTTGAGGATTTGTCCTCGCAAATGCAGAAGTTTCAGCGCATGGGTGCTAAAATCGCCAGCATTACTCCAATTTAGTTATTAGTCATTAGTTATTGGTTATTAGTTATTGGTTATTAGAAGAGTGGGAATAACTAATAACTAATAGACTTCTCCCAAAAAGCTTGTTAAGAACAGGCAGGATGCCTGTTCCACAATAATTATGGGAGATGTCTAATTACTAATTTAATCGCCGAGTTAACCCGCGCAGGCGGGTTTTGTCTGTGTTTACACGGTTTCAAGAGAGTAATAGTGTAGGTTGGGTTGACGCGAGAGCGAAACCCAACTCTCTTAAAATAATGTGTTGGGTTTCGCTGACGCTCTACCCAACCTACGAAATCTATGAGAGAAACCACCGAATATTCGGCAAAATTTGCCCAAAATTCGTCGAAAATTCGCAATAAATAAATTATGAATTATGATGAATCAGATTCACCGCCGATCGCAAATGTAGACGGTGAATCTTTAACATTAGAACAGGCGATCGCAAATTTGCACTCCCAAGATTATAGTCTGCGCTATTACGCTGCATGGTGGGTAGGCAGATTTCGAGTCAAAGAACCAGCAGTTATTGCAGCTCTGATTGATGCCTTACAAGCAGAATCAGAACAGACAAAAATCGGCGATTATTCCCTATTGCGAAACGCGGCGCGAGCTCTGGGGAAATTGGGCGACAAACAAGCATTGCCCGCCCTAATTCACTGTTTGCAATGTGCCGATTATTACGTCCGAGAAGCAGCCGCACAAGCTCTAGAAATGCTGGGCGATCGCAATTCTATTCCACCTCTAATGCAATTATTAGATGGGGGAATTTCTACGGCGGTGCGAGTGCCGGGAAAATCTCACTTAGTGCAGCCTTATGACTCGGTAATTGAAGCTTTGGGCACCTTAAAAGCTGTAGAGGCGATACCATTAATTGCACCTTTTTTAGAACATTCTGTCGCCAGAGTACAATATGCTGCGGCGCGGGCTATGTACCAGTTAACAGGGGAAGTGGTTTATGGTGAATTGTTGGTGACTGCTTTGAATGGGGATAATTTGCAGTTGAGACGATCGGCTTTAATGGACTTAGGGGCGATCGGCTATTTGCCCGGAGCTCAAGCTATTTCTGAAACTTTAGCAGAAAATAGCATGAAATTGATTGCCCTCAAAGGAATTTTGGAACACCACCTCGAACAACAAGAATCACTATCTGTATCAGATGAAGCTATCCGCGTGATGGACTTAATGGATAGCCTTTTATAGAACAATTTATGACTAATCAACTAATTCAAGCAGTCGAACAAGCAGATTCTTCCGAAGGCTTGTTAAACGCAGTCAAAGCACTAGCCGCTGCTGACTTAACAGAAGCAATTCCCACATTAATTACAGTCCTCGGCTACAACAACCCAGGCGCCGCCGTTGCCGCCGTTGATGGGCTGATTCAAATCGGAGAACCAGCGGTACAGCCACTTCTAGAACAGTTGGACGGCTACAATTACGGAGCCAGGGCTTGGGCCGTTCGGGCCTTGGCGGGAATTGGCGACCCCAGGGGTTTAGATATTTTGCTAGATGCAGCGGCCAATGACTTTGCTTTGAGCGTGCGACGAGCGGCGGCCAAGGGTTTGGGAACGATTTGTTGGGAACTGATGCCGATAGAACAAATTGCAGAGGCTCAAGGAAACACATCTAAAACGCTGCTGCAAGCATCCCAAGATCCAGAATGGGTGGTTCGCTACGCAGCAGTGGGAGGTTTGCAAGCTTTGGCTGGTGCTGCTGTTCAACCGGATTGGTTGTCGGCAGTTTTGACCAGACTTGAGGAAATTGTCTCTGGTGACGAAACTTCTTCAGTTAGGGCTCGCGCCTGGGTTGCTCAGCAAAAATTGTTACTTAGCTAGGGTTTTGGCGATCATTTCTTCCAAGTCCCCTTGACCGAGAGTGGTTAATATAAAGACTTCTTGTACAGTTTTGCCCTGTCTGGCGATGATTTTAAATCCCCCACGGATGGGTACTGACACTCTTAATGTCATGTGGGGAATGTGACCTTTAACTTTGTTAATAACACCTGGAGTAACGGTGTGAATGCCAATTTTTTGAGTCAGTCGCTCTAAAATTGGTATCAATCCGTCCAGATGGGTAGAGTGATTCCAAACTAAGCGGCCTTTAGATTGTGGGTTCATAACTTTTTAACCAATTCAACATACCCAGTCTAAGCCACCCCCAGCGTTAAGCAATTGCCAATCCCCTGAAATTATCCATGAATTAGGACGTTATTAATTGCTGAAACCATTGATTTGACGGCATTTGCCTTCTTCTTTCTTCCTTGGGCTATAACTTTCGGTTTTTGTAATTGATTTGCGATCGCCCCCAGCATTTCAGTTACACTACACGGTTTGTTGAGATAACCGTCGGCTTTGAGTTCAAGAGCTTTTTCCATTTCAGTACCTGTCATAAAAATAAATGGAATGCTGGCCGTTGCATAGTGCGATCGCAAAGCTGCAAAAACTTCAAAACCGTTGAATTTGGGCATCATTACATCGGACAAAATTAAATCAGGAATTTGCGCGATCGCCATTTTGATGCCAACCAGTCCGTTCTGGGCACCCACAGCTTCCAAACCATGCCATTCCAGAACTTCTAATACAGTTTCTCGGATCAAGTCATTATCTTCTATAACTAATACTTTTTTCATGGATTTGACTTTTTATTTGACTTTTTTTATTTCTTTACTAATTTTTACAGGTAAGTTTTCAGGCAGTCAAGAGGATTTTTGCACTCACCCGTTTTAAAAGTGCTATTTGTCGCGTCCCTACAATTCATCATGGTAAGGACACGGCACTGCTGTGTCCTCTATATCCAAATACGGTTCAGTTAAGCATGATTGTAGGTTGGGTTCAGGAACCGCGTAGCCGAAGGGATCAGGAACTGGAACGAAACCCAACCTGGACTAGGCTTTGTTGGGTTTCACTTCGTTCTACCCAACCTACATAGATTTGTTGAGTTTTAGCCTTAACTGAACGGTATTGCTCTATATCCTGCCGTGTCCTCTATATCCTGACTTGATCAGCGCGAAAAAAAATAGAATACCCAGCTATGGTATTTTATGTTTAATTAGGTGAGGATTGGGCAAAAGTCCATCGATTTTACAAAATGTGAAATTCACAAAATTACGTCGATCGCGTAAAATACAATTTAGTGTACCTCTATTCGCTGAGGAAAGACCTATGTCAGAATTTTTAGACTTTCTCAGACATCAGTTTGCCTACGTTGCCGTTGGCGAATTTAAACCAGGAAAATTCAAAGCAGCAGAAGAACTTTTTGCCAAAGCAGTTGCAACTTATGCCACAGGTTTCAAGGGCGCATACCTGCTGCAATTACCCAATACAGACAAAGGTATTGCGATCATTTTTTGGGAAAGCGTAGAAGAGATGACCACGAATCAAAGTGAAGCTTACCAGGCAATCTTGAAGCAAATGACGCCTTTGTTTGCAAAAATACCAGATACTGATGTTTATGAAATCGTTAGTGAAATTAAGCCAAAAAGTGCATGAATTTGGCTGTGGGACATTATTCATATTAGCCGAAATCAGGACACCGCGAGTGCCTTAGTCCCTACAATTCATCGGGGTAGGGACTAAGGCACTCGCGGTGTCCTAGGTTACTTGATGGAATTGGAAACTGATAGTATAGCTTTGATTCTCACAAATTAGGAAAAATAGCATGAAATTTATCAGCCCGAAAACAGATTTTGCCTTCAAAAAAATCTTTGGTTCCACCGACAGCCAAGATATTCTGATCAGCTTCTTAAATGCTCTAATTTATGGCGGTGAGCCAATTATCCAAGACTTACAAATTATTGACCCTTATTCTGCTGGTATTGTGAGTGGACAAAAAGACAGTTATTTGGATGTCAAAGCTCGAATTACTGGAAACACAACGGTAATTATTGAAATGCAAGTTCTGAATGTAGAGGCTTTTGAAAAGCGCGTTATCTACAATCTAGCCAAAACCTATGCTAACCAACTCAAAATTAGAGACGGTTATCCAAGATTACAACCAGTAATTGCTTTGACGATTACTGATTTTAAAATGTTTAAAGAACAACCGGATGTGATTTCTCATTTCGTGTTCAAAGAAAAAGAAAAACTATTTGATTATCCTCATCTCCAACTTGAAATGTTTTTTGTGGAATTGCCCAAGTTTAACAAAGAGTTAGATCAACTCACAACTTTGACTGAGAAATGGATCTATTTTATGAAAAATACTCCTGATCTAGAAGCAATTCCAGCAACAATGGAAACAGTTCCAGAACTCGAAAAAGCTTTTAGAATCGCCAATCAAGCTAACTTAAGCTTGGAAGAGTTGCAGAATATGGAAGCCCAAGAGATGGCGCTCGAAGAAGAGCGGGGAATAATTACTAGAGGTATAAGAGAAGGTATAAGAGATGGCTTAGAGTTAGCTAAAATTCAATTGATGCAAGAAGGGATTGAAGCAGGCCGTCAACAAGGGATTGAAGCAGGTCGTCAACAAGGGATTGAAGCAGGCCGTCAAGAAGGGATTGAAGCAGGCCGTCAAGAAGGGATTGAAGCAGGCCGTCAACAAGGGATTGAAGCAGGAATTAAAGCAGGTCAGACAGCTTTGATCCTGCGTCTGCTGGAGCGACGTATAGGAACAGTAAATCCTGATGTTGTTTCGCGAATAGGAGAATTATCTGTTGAGCAATTAGAGAGTTTGGTCGATGAAGTAGTAGGATTTTCTAGTTTATCCGATTTAATGGGTTGGTTCGAGGAGAATAATTAAAAGTGCGATCGCGAAACTGATTTTAATCAGATTAGCGACAACAGCAACTTTAACGCGCTACCCTATAATAAGTTGGCAGTTCAGCCGGATCTGTGCTGCCAGCGATCGCCGATCGATTCACAAATTCGCCATCAAAATGTCACACACTTACTTTGATTCTGAAAACGGTCACAAATCCTTCGAGATGCCCGGTGCTAGACCCCACTATAACCCCGATCGCCCCGGACAAGTAGAGCACATTTTCCTCGACTTAGTGCTGAATATTCCCAAACAAAGCTTTCGGGGTACTTGCAGCATCCGCATTAATCCAGTCCGCAGCGGTATTGACAAATTAACCCTAGATGCTGTCAACCTAAAAATTAAATCCGTCAAAGTCGGCGACACCAAGCAAAATTTCGACAGCGATGGCGAATTCCTACAAATTCAACTGCACGAAGCAACAGAAGCCTATAAACCGATTACAATTGCGATCGACTACTCAGTCGAAAAACCCCAACGCGGCCTCTATTTCGTCGGCCCCGACAAACACTATCCCGACAAACCGACTCAAGTTTGGACACAAGGCGAAGACGAAGACTCCCGCTTCTGGTTTCCCTGTTTCGACTATCCCGGACAACTCGCAACTTCGGAAGTTAGAGTACAAGTTCCCAAACAACTTTTTGCGATTTCTAACGGCGAATTAATCAAAACAGAAACCGACGGGGATGATAAAATTTATCACTGGTCGCAAACCCAGGTTCACCCGACATATTTGATGACTTTGGCTGTGGGAGATTTTGCCGAAATTGAAGACGAATGGAACGGCAAACCTGTTAATTATTACGTCGAAAAAAGCCGTGAAGCTGATGCCAAACGCAGCATGGGCAAAACGCCCCAAATGATTGAGTTTTTCTCTCAAGCATTTGGCTATCCTTACCCGTTTCCCAAATATGCTCAAGTCTGCGTCGATGATTTCATCTTCGGCGGCATGGAAAATACTTCGACAACTTTGCTAACAGATAGGTGCTTGTTAGACGAACGCGCCACTCTCGATAATCGAGGTACTGAAAGCTTGGTTGCTCACGAATTGGCTCACCAGTGGTTCGGCGATTTAGTAGTAATTAAACACTGGTCTCATGCTTGGATAAAAGAAGGCATGGCTTCCTATTGTGAGGTACTCTGGACTGACAAAGAATATGGCAGAGAAGACGCGGCTTATTATATGTTAAATGAGGCGCGCAGTTATTTAGCTGAAGATAGTTCTCGCTACCGCCGCCCGATGGTGACTCATGTTTACCGGGAAGCGATCGAATTGTACGATCGCCATTTATACGAAAAAGGCGCTTGCGTTTATCACATGATCCGCGCCGAGTTGGGCGATGAACTATTTTACAAAGCAATTCAGACTTTTGTCCAGGATAACGCTCATAAAACTGTAGAAACAATCGATTTGCTCCGGGCGATCGAAAAAGCTACAGGTCGCAATCTGATGTTTTTGTTTGACCAGTACGTTTATCGCGGTGGTCATCCAGATTACAAAGTTGCTTATGCTTGGGATGGTGACAGTAAGTTAGCAAAAGTGACTGTTACCCAAACTCAGGTTAAAGATGGTAAAAATGGCAACACTAAGGATGTATTCGATCTAAAAATTCCCATCGGCTTTGGTTACAAACCGGAAAAAGATGATAGTGATGATTCTACATCTTCAGCGCCACAGCTCAAAACTTTCACAGTGCGAGTATATGAACGGGAGCAAAGTTTCTATTTTCCTTTGGAAGAGAAGCCTGCATTTGTCAGTTTTGATGTGGGGAATAAATACTTAAAAACAGTTAGTTTAGAGTATCCAATTGCCGAATTAAAAGCTCAGTTGCTATTCGATCCAGACCCAGTTTCCCAGATTTATGCCGCCCAAGCTTTGGCGAAAAAGGGAGGATTGGAAGCGGTGAATACGCTGTCAGAAGTTCTCAAGAAAGAGCGGTTCTGGGCTGTTCGGGCCGAAGTCGCCAGCGAGTTAGTTGAAATTAAACTCGACCAAGCTTTTGATGGTTTAGTCGCTGGTTTGAAGGATAAAGATGCTCGTGTTCGCCGCGCTGTGGTGGGGGCTTTGGGTAAAATCAAAACTCATGAAACTTATAAGGCGCTGAGGTCGATCGTGGAAAAAGGCGATGCTAGCTATTATGTAGAAGCGGCCGCAGCGAGTGCGATCGGGGGAATTGCAGCGGCTAACCCTGACGAAAAACCGACGGACGAACAGGTACTGAAAGAGTTAAAATTGGTGCTGAAGGAGCGTCAGGGGTGGAATGAGGTTGTGCGATCGGGTGCGATCGCCGGTTTAGCACAAATGAAAACCTCTGAAGATGCGCTGAATCTAATTTTGAAATACACTGCTGCGGGTACTCCCCAAGCTTTGCGTTTGGGTGCAATTCGTGCTTTGGGTACAATTTCCACAGGTCAAACTAATATCAATTTAGAACGGATTTTGCAGCGATTGGCAGAATTTTCTAGAGAGACGTTTTTCTTAACTCAAGTATCTGTAGTTGCAGCATTAGGACAAATGGAAACTCGCAAAGCGATCCAGATTTTGCGTTCTTTGGCTGACCAAACTCCTGATGGGCGAGTCCGCCGTATGGCTGATGAAGCTGTGCAAAGAGTGCAGAAAAATGCTGGTTCTGATGCTGCGGTGAAGCAGTTGCGGGAGGAATTAGACCAGGTGAAAAAGGATAATCAAGATTTGAAGAGTCGTTTGGAAAGTTTGGAGGCTAAGTCGAAGAAAGATTAAGTAAAGGTAGGGACACGGCAATACCCAGCGGACTAGGGCGTGTTTTGTCTCCCCAGAATTGTCTTAAATTGTAGGTTGGGTTGAGGAACGAAACCCAACATTTTTCCTAGATTTTTTGGGTGGCGCTACGCTTAACCCAACCTACAGAAGAGGCAAGAAAACACGCTCTAGCGGGTGGGCGCAAGGACTGGCGGGCTAACAGCTTAAGTTGACACCAATAGGCATTGCCCATAGGTGTCAACTTAAGCCTGAAAGCCTTGGTATCTCTCGTTTATATCCTAGTCCAGATCCCCCTAAATCCCCCTTAAGAAGGGGGACTTTGATCGGACTCTTGTCCCCCCCTTCTTAAGGGGGGCTAGGGGGGATCTAGGCTTAATAGTCAAACAGTAGTCTGTGACAGGGTTTGACGTTAAGTTGACACCAATAGGCATTGCCGTGTCCCTACGGGGATATTGAATCTACCTCATAAACCTGCCATTTGCTGTAAATTTCTGTTTTTTCCGGTCGTGTTTCAAATGCAGAAGGATCTTAAATATGGGTGCATCGATTTTTTGTTTTTCAGCCTTAATTCAACTGTCAATGAAGTTGAATCAGCCTTTGCACCAAAATATATTTACAGATCATGAATACGAGAAGCATAGTGTTAGTCAAGCAATCCGGGGTGATTCCCTACCGCGTTATAAACGGACAAATTGAAGTAATGCTAATCACTTCGTCGTCCGGCAAGCGCTGGGTAATTCCAAAAGGTTTAATTGAACATGACATGACTCCCGAAGATTCGGCAGCCAAGGAAGCTTGGGAAGAAGCTGGTTTGTTAGGTCAAGTGTTTCCTGATTCAATGGGAACTTATGAATACTATAAGTCTGGCTATATTTGTCAGGTTGATGTATTTTTATTACAAGTAAAAACTGTTTTGGAAAATTGGCCTGAAGCTCATAAGAGAAAGCGGCAGTGGGTGAGTATTCCCAAAGCAATTAAGCGGGTTTGTGAACCAGAACTGAAACTTATTTTTGGGGATTTATCACATAGATTTGGGTGAACAATACTCCCTTGATGATGTCAGCAAACCTAGAACCGATGCCTGAGTCAAGTTCCAGACTAGCTAAAAAAACCATTTTGAGTTATCTTTCAAAACAGACAATATCTAATATCTCAAATTTCAAATTGGTGCGAGCATGGTAAATTACTGGATAGTCGGCGCTTTGGCAATAGCTTCTGTCTGCTGGGCAGAAATAATACGAGACTTTTATCACGTCGCCTCCCATTATTGGCCGCCACTGTATAAGCTACACGCTTGGCACCACCGCGTTTTCCGCCCGAATTTGACCCCCGTCAGCGAGACAATCTATAAGCAAGCACACTGGCGTAATGACGTGCCGGAGGCTGCTTCTATGATGGTTTTAGGCTTGTTGTTGTGGGTGGCAGCCTATTTTGGGATGCCGGAATATCACTGGGGCGCAGCAGCCGGTTGTGTTTATACTTTAGGCTTTTTGTTGAGTGCGATCGCCCGTGGTTGCGGAATCAAGGGTGCAGACGAATTAACCGACATCACCCATCAACCGGGAAACTTCCTAACTCCGCCTGGTAATTGGTTTGTAAATAAACCTTACCACTGGAAGCATCACTTCGATAATCAAAATGCTTACTATTGCGGTACTTTCACCTTAATAGATAAACTTATGGGTACAGCACTTTCTCTCAAAGGCAAAACTGTAGCTGTCACAGGTGCATCGGGAACTTTAGGGCATTTGCTGCTAAAACATCTCCACAAAGCGGGTGCAAAAGTTATTGCTCTCACCTCTGGAAATCAAACAATTACTTTGAATATTGATGGCGAAAATTTGCCGATTAAAACCATAACTTGGCAAATAGGTCAAGAGGCAGACTTAGCAAAATTGTTAGAAAAAGTTGATATTCTGGTGATTAATCACGGGATTAATGTGCAGGGAGAAAGAACCCCAGAGGCGATCGCCAAATCTTACGAGATTAACACTTTTTCCGCATGGCGGCTGATGGAACTATTTTTGCTAACTGTTCGCACTAACGAAAACATAGCCAATAAAGAAGTTTGGGTCAATACCTCAGAAGCCGAAGTAATTCCGGCTGTCAGTCCCCTGTACGAACTCAGCAAACGGGCCTTGGGAGACTTAGTAACCCTGCGACGACTGGATGCACCTTGCATTGTTCGGAAACTAATTTTAGGGCCGTTTAAAAGCAATTTAAACCCGATCGGCATTATGTCGCCAGATTGGGTAGCCCAGCAAATTGTCAACCAAGCTAAAGCCGATGCCCGCAATATCATCGTCACCATTAATCCTTTGACATTTATACTTTTTCCTGTCAAAGAGTTCTTTGTTTCTCTTTATTTCCAAATTTTTAGTCGCAAGGCAATTTCAGGGATTAAAGCAGAGATGACACCGGAAAAATCCAGTGTTGGTGCAAAGATTAATTGATGTCAATTCTGGTTGCACGGGAATTAATATTGCCCACAATCAGGACACGGCGCCGTGTCCATTGGTGTCAACTTAAGACTGAAAGCCTTGAGAAATCTCGTTTTTAGCTGAGTCTAGATGCCCCTAAATCCCCCTTAAAAAGGGGGACGAGAGAAAAGACTCCTGTCCCCCCCTCTTAAGAAGGGGGGCTAGGGGGGATCTGGCCCTAATTGTTAAACAGCAGTCTCTGAATGGGTTTAACGTTAAGTTGACACCTATGGATCGTTACAAAATCATGCAGTGCGATCGCACCCAACATTCCTTAAGTTGACACCAATGGGCACTGCCGTATCCTAATTTCTGGACTCGAAAGTGATTAAGCTTTAGGAATTAGCTGCAAGAAAGCATCAAAATCATTGACTGCTTTTTGATAACTGCTGGTGACTTTTGCATAATCAAAATCTTTGGCAGCAAGATCAATGTTAACCAAATCGGCAAACAAACTTTTGGTTAAATCAACAGCTTGTTGTTGGGATTTAGGCAACAAACTTGCAGAGACGGTTTTCATTGCGCCGCGCAAGTCGCCGAGAGGCCCGTGAATGTATGTTCTGGTATCAATCCAATTGCGTTTTTCAATTAGGGTTCCTAGGTTATCCATGCGCGATCGCAATTCTGTCAGACTAGGAACATAACGCTGAATTTGCTGAACCTGTGCTGCTGTGTAAGTGGTTGGAACTTTGGCTTCCACACTGCTGCAACTAACGAGAAATGCCATCATAAATGACATGATCAAGGCAAAAAATGAACGGGAACGTGTCATATGGATTTTAGATTTTTAGATTTTAGATTTTAGATTGCTCGTAACGAGCAGACACCAGGTGGGTAAAGGCTTTCTTGTTCCCAGGCAGAGCCGGGGAACGCAGATCCAAAGGCTCAGCCTCGCTAACCCAGTACCGAAAGTGAGGTACAAAAAATTAGTTTACCTCTTTCCGGCGCAGAAAATCAATTAGACCATCACCAACTTTTTCTGACCAATGTTCTTGAGGATAATGCCCTGCTTGTTCTAGTGTAAGTAACTCTGCATTTTGCATAGAAATGACTAACTTTTGAGCTGGTTCCACACTCAGCCAAGGGTCTGTTAATCCCCACACAAATAAGGTTGGTCGAGTCCATCCTGGAAAGCCCGATTCAATTTCTGCCATTGACTGTGGCAATTGAATATTGCGGACTGTATTCATGAGCGATCGCCCAGCATCGGAACTCTTAAGAAATGGGCGGCGATAAACATCTAAATCATTGTCTGATATGATTTGGCGACAGCCACCTTCTAAGGTTCTGTCCACCAAAAGTGGATCTTGGGTGATCATGTCGCCAATAAAAGGCAGTCCTAATTGCTGCATTTTCCAAGGTAATTTGATATCTGCTGAAACTGGTGTATTTATGACCACTAAACGTTCAATTTTATCTTGGTTTCGCATGGCATATTGAATGCCAGCCGAAGCTAAAAATCCTTGGACAACTAGGTAAAATCTGTCTATTTCTAAAGCTTGAATAAATCCAGCGAGTGCTTCAACAAAAGCATCTGGTGTGTATGCAAAGTCGCGTTTGTCTGGTTTGGTCGATCGCCCATAACCGATCCAATCTGGTGCGATCGCCCGAAACCCGTTTGTCGCCAAATCAGGCATGATTGCAGTCCAGGTAAAACTTTGGGATGGCAAACCGTGCAGTAACAGCACAGGAGGTTTCTCAGTTTCGCTAACCGGATTTGTTTCTCGATAAAACCATTGCAGCGGCCCGACTTCAATTACTTTCTCATCAATTGACATTATTTTATCTGTTATTTGTCAAACAATAAGGTGCGCCGCGCGCACCTTACTTAAAATCTAGTTACAAACGCTGTTAGAAATTCATTTCAGCAGCTTGCACTTTCTCGACCTGTTTCTTCTTGAGAACCAGCATGATTTGAGCCAACATGGTCAATGCCAAGAAAGCCATCATGCCTTGAATGCGAGTCGAACTTTGTAGCACAATCTCGACATCTTTTTGACCAAAGCCACCCACATTAGGATTGTTTGTCAAAAGTTCACCGTCTGCAACTGTTTGTCCTTCAGTCACAATCAGTTCAGGACCAGCAGGAATTGTCTCAACAACCGCCGCACCTTCTGTCGGTTGAATTGTCAATTCATAACCGCCATCTTCTGGGGTAGAAATCTTAGAAATTGTGCCGGCTACGGAAGCATTATAAACAGTATTATTGCTCTTATCACCAGTAGGATAAACCTGACCGCGACCACGGTTGCCGCCGACATAAATCAAGTATTTACCAAAGTGAACTGACTTGTCTGTTGCCGGATTTGGCGACAAAACTGGGAATACCAATTCTTTGTACTCTTCCCCTGGCAGTGGGCCCACTAAAATAATATTTTCTTGGGTTTCGCTGTAAGGTTGGAAGTAAAGGTCGCCGACTTTTTCCTTCATTTCTTCAGGAATTCTGTCTTCGGGAGCAATTTTGAAACCTTCGGGTAACATCAAAACAGCGCCGACATTTAAGCCACCTTTGCTACCGTCGCCAACTACTTGTTGAACGCTGGTATCGTAGGGAATTTTGACAATGGCTTCAAAAACTGTGTCTGGCAAAACAGATTGCGGTACTTCTATTTCGGTGGGTTTTGCGCCGAGGTGACAGTTGGCGCAAACAATTTTGCCAGTTGCTTCGCGGGGAGTAGCTGGTGCTGTTTCTTGAGCCCAGAAAGGATAGGCAAGTGCTGCTTGGGGAAGTGCGATGTCGCTGCTGAGGAAAAATGCGGTGGCGACGATCGCAATTATGGCAGTTTTGGCGATCGTTTGGACACTGCGGCGAAAAATCGCAAATAAATTAGTTTGTGGCATCAGAGTATTCAATCTCAAAGGTCAGACAATACGTGAATTTTGAATTATGAATTTTGAATTTTGGATTTTGGATGATTAGACTGTTTTACGGATGCAATTATCTTTAATTTTCACCACCGAACCCAATCTAAAATCTAAAATCTAAAATCCAAAATCGTTTAAGACCACCAAGGGGCTTCGCCGGTGCGGAAATCGGTTTCCTTCCAAGTGGTAAAAGCGATCTTGTCATCTGCGACAGTGGCATGGGCGAGGGCCAGAGACAAAGGTGCGGGGCCGCGGACTACTTTGCCTTCACTGTTGTATTGAGAACCGTGACATGGACAGATGAATTTGTTTTCACTGTTGTTCCAAGGCACGACGCAGCCCAAGTGGGTGCAGACTGCATTGATCCCGTATTCGGCCAGAGATGAGTCTTTTTCGACCACAATGTAAGTGGGGTCGCCTTTGAGACCTTGGGCTAAGGTGCGATCGCCCGCAGGATGAGAAGTCAAATATGTGCTAACTATGATGTCGTTACCCAGAGCATCTTTAGCAGTGACTCCACCGCCAGCCGCCCCACCCGAAGGAGGAATAAAATAGTTGACAACTGGATAGAGTGCACCCAGTGCCACACCTGTGACGGTACCGAACGTCAGCAAGTTCATAAATTGACGACGCCCCATATCGGGAACATCGGGATTACCAGCAGAAGATTGAGCCATGACCTGCCTTTGCGCTTTTTAGTTACGTTTGTTTGCGAGCTGTAGCTGTGAATCTGTTACGTGCAGATAACTGGAATAATTGCGGTTAATCTGCTTTCACAAAATCTCGGCTGTGAAAATTCCTTTTAAGAATGCACTTTTCAGCCTTTATTAGAGTATTATTACATTTTTTGAACTTTGTCTTTTATTGTTTAAGGAATTCACCCAGGAGCAACCATGACGGGCAAGGATTTACACCAGCTATTGCTAGAAAAATGGGGAAAATCTTACGATATCAGATTGCGGCGGACGCGGGGCAAGATTTTTGTGCAAGTTATGTGGAAGTATCTGGAACAGGTGTCTTTCCCGATGACAGAGGCTGATTATTTTGAGCATTTAGACGCAGTGGCAAATTACCTGAACGGCTGGGGTAGCGCGGCGCAGGTAAGAGAGTATATTGTAACTACTCGCGATCGCCCCCGTTTGGGCAAAGCAGTCAGCATTCCCCTAGATTTGGGCGAAAGAGCCTCTGAGTGGCTGCTGGACGAGTTTTAAATTTGTTCGTTGTCCGTTGACCGTTGACCGTTGACCGTTGACCGTTGTCCGTTGTCCATTTAAGTTCTATATTTCAAGCTCATATCAAAAATCCTTTCCCACTCCCCTCTTCTCCCCCACTCCCCCTCTCC
>NZ_NXIB02000031.1 GCF_002412335.2 Tychonema bourrellyi FEM_GT703 | reverse complement strand
GGGCATGGGGCATGGGGCATTGTTGACTGTTGACCAAAAGAATGGGTACAAGCCCCGTCTTTCAAGACGGTGAGTATTTCAAAGATAGCCAATAACCAATAACTAATAACTGTTAACCAATTACCAATTACCAATTACCAATTACCAATGCCCAATGCCCAATGCCCAATGCCCAATTACCAATGCCCGATGCCCAATGCCCAATTCCCCATTCCCAATAACTAATTCAAAACCATGTCCATCAATATTTGCTGAGAACTCACTTCCGGGCAATTAGCAGGCGGACGCCGCTGAGAATAGTCACCCCCAGACTGCAAATCCCAAGCTTGGCGATTGTCCGCCAGCATCACCCCCAAAATTTCTTGCAACTCCATCGCAATTGTCGGGTCTTCCACCTGCACTATCGCCTCAACCCGACGGGTAAGATTTCGCTGCATCCAATCAGCAGAACCAATATAAACCTCCTCGTCGCCACCGTTGAAAAAATAAAACATCCGAGAATGCTCTAAAAAGCGACCGATAATACTGATAACTTTGATATTTTCGCTAACACCTTCAACGCCGGGACGCAAACAGCAAATCCCCCGAATAATCAAATCAATTTTCACCCCGGCTTGGGAAGCTTCGTACAAAGCAACAATGATTTGAGGGTCAACTAAAGAATTCATTTTAGCGACAATCCGGCCACAGCTACCGTTGCCAGTTTCAGCATTCAAGCGACAAAATTCAGCCTCGCGACGGATGAGGGCCAAAAATCGATCGCGCATATTGACCGGTGCCACCAATAAATTACGATAAGATACCTGCCGCGAATAACCAGTCAAATAATTAAACAAGTCCGTCAAATCTGAACCCAAATCCTCCCGACAACTCAACAAACCCACATCCGTATAAAGTCCCGCCGTCTTGGGATTGTAATTGCCGGTACCGATGTGGACGTAGCGGCGAATGCACCCGTCCTCCCGGCGTACCGCCATCAAAATCTTGGTATGTGTCTTGAGTCCCACCAAACCGTAAACAACATGAACTCCGGCCTGTTCTAACTTGCGAGCCCAATTAATATTGTTTTCTTCGTCGAATCTAGCTTTGAGTTCTACTAAAACAGCTACCTGTATGCCATTTTCGGCTGCTTGAATTAAAGCACTGACGATCGGCGAATCACCAGAAGTGCGGTATAAAGTCATCTTAATGGCTAACACGGAGCGATCGTGCGCCGCCTCAGTAATAAACCGCTGCACCGTAGCAGCAAAAGAGTGATAGGGATGGTGCAGCATGATATCCCCCCGGCGGATGGCGGCAAAAATATCCTCACTCTCCTCAGCATGGGCGATGGATTCGTCACTCCTTCCCGCTTCCAAGTTCCGCAAACGGGGCGGCACTACGGGAGTCCACGGCGCGTCTTTCAGTTCCGGCACTGGCAGTCCGACGAAAGACATCAAATCCTTGAGGCCTAGCAGCCCCTCCACGACGTAAACATCTTGCTCACCGAGCACCAACTCGTCCATGAGCATATCTCGCAGAGCAGGTGGCATAATCGCTTGGATTTCCATGCGTACCGCAGAACCTCCAAACCGACGTTTACGGAGTTCCTGTTCTATCGCCAACAGCAAATCGTCTGCCTCATCTTCCTCCACGGTCAAATCTGCATTGCGAGTAATGCGGAATGGGTGATATTCCTGAATGTCCATCCCCGGAAATAGGGCTTCTAAATTGTGAGCAATTACCTGTTCTAGGGGGACTCCTGTCCAGACAGGTGATTTGCCTTTTTGTTGCCACTGCAAATCAGTAGGTAGTACCAAAAACCTGGGCAAGACTTGGGGTACTTTGATGCGGGCAAATAGTTCTTCCTGAGTGTCCGGGTCTCTGACTACGACTGCTAAATTCAGGCTGAGATTGGAAAGGTAGGGGAATGGGTGACTGGGGTCAACCGCTAGGGGTGTGAGTACGGGAAATACTTGTTCTTTGAAGTAGCGATGTAGGTAAGTGCGCTGTTCTTGATTGAGGTCGATGTAGTCGAGAATGTGGATGCCACTGGCTGCCAGTTTGGGTCGCACGGTTTGCTCAAAGTAGGAGTGTTGCTGGGAAACCATCGGCAAAAGTCGTTTGCTAATAGCGTCTAGTTGTTGTTGAGGTGTGCTGCCATCGGAGGTAAGTTTGCTGACTTGTGCTTCTACCTGTTGTTTGAGGGCTGCTACTCGCACCATGAAGTATTCGTCGAGGTTGGAACTGAAAATAGCCAGAAATTTGAGTCTTTCTAGGAGGGGTGTGCGGGGGTCTAGGGCTTCGTGAAGGACTCGGTTGTTGAATTCTAGCCAGCTTTGTTCTCGGTTGAAGTAGTATTGGGGGTCACTGAGGTTGATTTCAGTGTAGGTTTTAGCGGGGGTCTTTTTTTGCTTAGACATGGTTTGGGAGGGTCTTAGGGAGGCGCAGAAGGAAACGGCAGTGCCGTTTCTGGTGGCAGAAGGAGGCGGCAGTGCCCATTGGTGTCAACTTAAGCCTGAAAGCCCTGAGAAATCTGGTTTTTACCTGAGTCTAGATCCCCCTAAATCCCCCTTAAGAAGGGGGACTTTGATCAGACTCCTGTCCCCCCCTTCTTAAGGGGGGTTAGGGGGGATCTGGGCCTAATCGTCAAACAACAGTCTCTGACAGGGTTTGACGTTAAGTTGACACCTATGGGCACTGCCCATTGGTGTCAACTTAAGCCTGAAAGCCTTGAGAAATCTGGTTTTTACCTGAGTCTAGATCCCCCTAAATCCCCCTTAAGAAGGGGGACTTTGATCAGACTCCTGTCCCCCCCTTCTTAAGGGGGGTTAGGGGGGATCTGGGCCTAATCGTCAAACAACAGTCTCTGACAGGGTTTGACGTTAAGTTGACACCTATGGGCAGTGCCGTCTCCCTACGGTACGATTATATGTGGTAGTCGATCGCACTGGGTAAGTAATATTTTGGGCGCAGTTCCAGATGACTCTAAATGGGTATTTGAGTTGAGAAAAGCAGCAATTCTATTTCGTCTAAGCCTGAAATGGAAATTCCAGACGGGACTGTTTTTTTGTTAACTTATTCTTTAATGATCTCTACTACATCTTCAATCATCACACCAAAAGCCCGCGCTAATTTGTGGATTGCGGTAAAGTCAACCATTGATATTTCCGATCGCCGAGCATAGGTAGTAATTGTGCTGTATACTACACCTGAACGCTCAGCAACTTCTTTGAATGTCCAGCCCCTTTCGGCTGCTAGTTCTCGAACTCTGATTCTGACTAATCCCATAATTGACAATAATGCAATTGCGTTTTATAATCAGTGTGTCTAAAAAATTGACGTACCACCAGGGTCTGTAACTATTATGATATATGAAAGTCAGTCAAGATCTTCGGCGATCGGCGCATCTAAAATTATTCATAAGTCTTCGGTGGTCAATCCGCGATCGAGATTTGTGACTGAAGAAACCGTAGCACTTTTGTTCAACATCTCACCAGACGAAATTTACCGGATCGAATGCTGTCACAACATGGTGTATGTTCATGGAAAAGGCTTGAGTCGTTTCCTTAGTTACGCCGATTTCCCCCCAATTGTGGAAGTGAATCCCCCCGTACTTCCAGATTATCTCGCATGGTACAAACGTTGGAAAGGCAAGCAGGCACCAGCATTTTGGACTAAGTTCTATACTTACAACTTTAAAGAGGCTGTTTCGGTTGACAGTTTGTTTCAGTGGGGCGTGTTGGTGGGTACGGTGAAATCGGTAATGTCTGCTATAGCGCTGCAACAATTGCGAGATGTTTATGCTGAGGAAAAAGATTTGATGGAAACATTCTAACGTGCGATCGCCTCAATTGAGCAAAAAATAGCTGGTAGTCCTGCAAGGCATCGGAATTAATATTAGCGGAAATGAGGAGACGGCAGTGCCGTCTCCCACCGTGATTAATTGTAGGGACACGGCATTGCCCATTAGTGTCAACTTAAGCCTGAAAGCCCTGAGAAATCTGGTTTTTACCTGAGTCTAGATCCCCCTAAATCCCCCTTAAGAAGGGGGACTTTGATCGGACTCCTGTCCCCCCCTTCTTAAGGGGGGTTAGGGGGGATCTGGCCTTAATCGTCAAACAACATTCTCTGACTGGGTTTGACCTTAAGTTGACACCAATGGGCATTGCCGTCTCCTCCGTTACTATTTTTTTACCTGCCAATTCCCACGTATTGGAAACCAGCCGCTTCTAAACCCTTCTTGTCCAAGAAATTGCGGCCATCAATCATCACTGGATGATTCATCAACTTAGCCATTTTCCCATAATCTAAATTGCGAAACTGCTCCCAATCAGTCACCAACACCAAGGCATCACAACCATCAGCTAGTCTTTCAGGGTCAGTTTCTACTAATACTCCCGATAAACCGTGACGCATTCCAGTTTGAGAAACAATCGGATCGTAAGCTTTAACTTTAGCCCCTAATCGGTTCAAATTCTCGATTAAATTCAGCGAAGGAGCATCGCGTAAATCATCAGTATCTGGCTTGAAAGTCAAACCCAAAAGTCCGACTGTTTTGCCTTTGAGAATCTTCAAAACTTGCTGCAATTTTTCAATAGCAATTAACCGTTGACGTTCGTTAACTTCTACTGCTGCTTTCATTAAATGTGCTTCGTAGCCGTAATCGTCAGCAGTGTGAACTAAGGCTGAAACATCTTTGGGGAAACAGGAACCGCCCCAACCAATACCAGCTTGCAAAAACTTGCTACCAATTCGTGAATCTAAACCGATTCCTTTGGCGACTTGGGTAACATCTGCACCAACTCGATCGCAAATATTAGCCACTTCATTAATAAAGCTAATTTTTGTTGCTAAAAAAGCATTGGCAGCATACTTAATCATCTCGGCTGAACTGATATCAGTTGTTACCACGGGTACTGGTGGTAATGAGGCATTTTCGGCAAATTCGCGATCGACAATCGGCTTGTACAATTGGATCATCATGTCCATCGCCCGCTGGGAATTGCTTCCGAGAACAATGCGATCGGGATTAAAGGTATCATGGACGGCACAACCTTCTCGCAAAAACTCTGGGTTACTAACTACATCAAATTGAACACGAGTTTTTGCTACTACTTCTTCACCTGTAGCCCCCTCGCTACTTTGAGGTTTTTGGCGTTCCGCTAAACCGTCGAGGACAATTCTTCGCACCCAATCCCCGGAACCGATGGGCACAGTGGATTTATTTACTAATACTTTGTAGTCGCCATCGAGGTGAGCTCCAATGCCGCGCGCAACTGCCTCCACGTAACGAGTATCGCTTTCTCCTGTGGGCAAAGGAGGGGTACCCACGGCAATGAATAAAATCTCTCCATGAGCAACTCCGGCGGCTAAATCTGAGGTAAATTCTAGATTGCCTGAAGCAGATGCAGAAGACATTAATTCAGACAATCCTGGTTCAAAAATTGGTGATTGTCCAGACTTCATTAATTTGACTTTTTCTTCGTTGTTGTCTACGCAAATCACATGATGTCCGATGTGAGCTAAACAAGTGCCGGTGACTAAGCCAACATATCCAGTACCGATGACACATACACGCATAGAAATATCCTCAAAGTAAATAAATTAGATAGGAATGGGGAATGGGGAATGGGGAATTGGGAATTGGGCATAGGGCATTGGGCATTGGGCATATTTGTTCCATCTCCCACTCTCCCACTCTCCCACTCTCCCACTCTCCCACTCTCCCACTCTCTACTTTTTGTTTCCCTCAATGCGATCGCGAAAATCCTTGATAGTTAACTCCAAACCTTGATCCAGCGGAACTGTGGGCTCCCATCCCAACCAAGTTTTAGCACGAGTAATATCCGGTTGTCGCTGTTTTGGGTCATCTTGGGGCAGCGGTTTAAAGATGATTTCCGCCCCTGGATTAATCATGTGTTGAATTTTCTGGGCTAATTCCAAAATGGTGTATTCGCCGGGATTCCCCAAATTCATCGGCCCGATTTCGTCACAATTCATTAAGCGAATAAATCCTTCGACTAAATCAGAAACGTAGCAGAAACTCCGGGTTTGGGAACCGTCACCGTACACAGTCAGCGGTTCATTCCGTAAAGCTTGAGCAATAAAATTGCTGACAACTCTGCCGTCATTTTCTAACATTCGCGGGCCGTAAGTATTGAAAATTCGGACAACTCGAATGTCTACACCATTTTGACGATGGTAGTCAAAAGATAGGGTTTCAGCAACTCGTTTGCCTTCGTCGTAACAACTACGAATTCCGATACAATTAACGTTACCACGATAATCTTCTGTTTGAGGATGTACATCAGGATCTCCGTACACTTCGGAAGTGGAAGCGAGAAAAAATCTGGCTTTCACTCGTTTAGCCAATCCCAACATATTCATCGTGCCGATGACATTTGTTTTAATTGTCTTGACGGGATTGTACTGATAGTGTACTGGGGAAGCGGGACAGGCTAGATGGTAAATCTGATCTACCTCTAACCGAATCGGTTCGGTGATGTCGTGGCGGATCAGCTCAAAGTACGGGTTATCGAGCCATTTGAGGATGTTGCGTTTAGTCCCGGTGTAAAAGTTATCCAAACAGACTACCTCGTGTCCTTGGGCCATTAGGCGATCGATTAGGTGGGAACCGAGGAAACCTGCACCGCCTGTGACTAAAATTCTCATGGTGTGAAACTGCCGTTCTGTTTAGGTTGTAGGACTATGGTACAAAAATTTAGGCGATCGAGTGAAACTTGCTAATAGAATAACAAAATTGCGATCGACTATAGACATCTCCCATAATTATTGTGGAACAGGCATCCTGCCTGTTCTAAACCTGCTTTTTAGGAGATGTCTTATGTAAACACTTATCCATCACCTTCATAAAATTTTTAATTAACTTAGGATTTTCAAATATATGGAAGTGAGCGCGCTGGCTCGTAGAGCCCACCTAGCAATTTTTATTTAAGGTTTGATAGTTCCGAGAAAATACTGTTGACAATAATTGAGTTTTGAGTTAGCAATCAAAATCAGAAAATACTGGTCTTGGGTGAAGAGTTTAAAGATTTGATAAAAAGTGGGAAAAAATTATGCGGTGGAGCGGGCAATTGTTTATAACAGGCACTAATGTCAGTAACAGGCTTTCCGGCCTGTTCCACAAAGAGTGAATTTTCTTGTGGAACAGGCATCTTGCCTGTTCATAAAAAGCTTATTGAGAATCGTGCAACATCTCAGATAAATGCGACTTGAATAATTTTAGCCGATCGCGTCACGGAGCGCATTTTTAGTCATAGCCGCGATCGACTGATCCGTAGCTTTCGGCAAATGATAGTATTTCCCCCCAGAAGTCTTAGCTAATTCCTTAGCAAACCCAGTAGAAATAAACTTACTCTCCGTATCTATCACCAGCAACTGCATTCCCAAACCGCGAATTTTCGCAGCAATTTCCAACAATTCAGCCTTAATATTCGGCTTTTCGCCATCTACCATTGGTTCACCCAAAGAACGAGCCAAAGGAATATTCCCGCGCCCATCGGTAATGGCGACAATCGCAACTTGACCGATATCTCCCGATTGTCGCGCATTTACCCCCACCCGCACCGCTTGCGTCAAACCGTGAGCCAGAGGAGAACCACCGCCGCAAGGCAACCTTTCCAAACGCTTGCGGGCTAAGGCTATGGAGCGTGTCGGCGGTAGCAGCACTTCTGCTTGTTCTCCGCGAAACGGAATCAGAGCAACTTGGTCACGGCTTTGATAGGCTTCTGTCAGTAGCTGCATCACAGCACCTTTCGCCGACTGCATCCGGTTGAGGGCCATCGAGCCGGAAGCATCGACGACAAATATGACTAAAGCCCCAGCTTTTCTAGCCAGTTTCTTCGCCCGAATATCTCCCTGTTCGACAAATACGCGGCGCTGAACCCCCCCTTGCCCCCCCTTGTTAAGGGGGGGTTGACTCGCCTCTTGCCCCCCCTTGTTAAGGGGGGGTTGACTCGCCTCTTGCCCCCCCAATTGTAGGGGCGGTGCCCCTGTGCCCGCCCTGGATGGGGGGGGGTTGGAACTCCTTTCGCGGCGGGCTTTTTGATAGGGTGCGGCGGCTCTGAGTGTCGCGTCAACAGCGATGCGGCGGACGGGGCCTTTGGGCAATACTGGCTTGACGTAACGGCCTCTATCTTCTGAAAAAATGATGCTACGGCTTCCCGATTTACCTTGACGGCTGGTGTTTTGTGTGAAGAAAAGGACGCTGGGGTCGAGAATTACGCCTTCGGGGTCAAAGATAAATTCTTCGGGAATACTATTCTCGTCTTGCTCTTCTGGAGGTTCGTTTTCTTTGTCTTCATTTTCGTCTTTTTCTTCGTCTTCTGGTTCTTGTTCTTCTTCTTGTTCTCGTTCTGAGTTGGTTTGAGGAGGCGGTGGCGGGGGAGGGGGAGGAGTGTTTTCGTCTGGGGGAGATTGGATGACGGTAGCGCGAGGTACGATGACTAATTCTACGGCGCGGCGCAAGTCTTCGGCGTTAACTTCTGTGCGTCCTTCGATGGCGGCGCAGGCTTTGGCGACTCGGACTGCGAATATTTCGGCGCGGTGTCCTTGTACTGCGCCGCGAATAGCTTCTTCTACTAAGTAGCTAATTTGTTCGTGTTTGATGGTGACATCTTTGAGCCATTCTCTGGCTAGGATGATTTGGGTTTTGAGGTTGTCTGTGTCTTCTGCGTATTGACTGAGAAATTGTTGGGGAGAATTGGAGTAGGATAGGGCTTGGTCTACGGCTTGGACTCTTTGTTCTAGTTCGAGTACGGCGTCGGCTGAAAGTGCGATCGCGATTCGATCGAGCAAATGTTCTCTAAGCTGCCCTTCTTCGGGATTATAAGTGGCAATAAATAGAGGTTTACAGGGGTGTTGAAAGCTGATACCTTCGCGCTCTATTTGATTTCTACCTTCTGTTAAGACTGTCAACAATTGGTTGGAAATATTGTCGTCGAGGAGGTTAATTTCATCTACATAAAGTACGCCTCGATTTGCTTGAGCTAGCAGTCCAGGTTGAAAGACGGTTTTGCCGAATTTAACCGATTGTTCGACATCTACTGAACCTAATAATCTGTCTTCGGTGACACCCAAGGGAATTTGGAGAAAGGGTGTGGGAATAATTTCGGTTGCGAGATTAGTATTTGTGGTACGGGCATCTTGCCCGTTATTTTCTGCTAAGGCATCTTGCCCGTTATTTTCTGCTAAGGCATCTTGCCCGTTATTTTCTGCGAAGGCATCTTGCCCGTTATTTTCTGCGAAGGCATCTTGCCCGTTATTTTCTGCTAAAGTATCTTGCTGGCTATTTTCTGCTAAGGGCTGTTCCAGGTTATTTTCTGGTAACAGGCAAGATGCCTGTTCCACAAGAAGTTCTTCAGGTTCGGCATTGCAGAAAGATCCTTTAACAACTTCAATGGGTGGCAGGAGGGAATGCAAGGCGCGGGCCATTACTGATTTTGCGGTACCGCGACGACCTGCGATCGCAACACCTCCCAATCCGGGATCAACTGCTGCTAAGAGCAGGGCTAGTTTAATGGCTTCTTGGCCGACAACGGCTGTTAGGGGAAAGGCTGTCACAGTAGGGGTTGCGTAGAGGGCGGACATCAAAATAATCTTTTGTTAAAAGGCATTCATAGATTTATCATACTACTAGATTGATTTTATTGCTTCTTCCTTCTTCCTTCTTCCTTCTTCCTTCCGCTATACTTCTTGTAAAGTTTTAACTTCCAGGGGTAAAACCACTGTGAAAGTGGAGCCGACTCCTGTTTCTGATACTAGCTCTATTTTGCCTTGCAGTAGTTTGACCAGTCGGGATACTATCGCTAATCCTAAGCCTGTGCTCTCTGATGAAAATTGCTGTTTCCCAGCTTCTCCTGCTTGAAAGAAAGGGTCAAAAATACGATTTTTATCTTCAGGGGCGATGCCTATGCCGGTGTCTGTAATTGCGATCGCCCATTTTTCAGATCCGACTTGACGGCAATGTAATTCGATGCTACCAGTTGCCGTATACCGAATAGCATTGCTCAGAAGATTGGTAATAATTTGTTGCAATCGCTGGGAGTCGCCGATTACTTGTTTTGGGGCGCAGTCGGTAGTTATCACCAGCTTTAATCCCTTAGCATCAGCCATTGGCTGCATCACTTCTACTACTGTACTAATGATAGATTGCACATTAGTTGGCCGCAGGCGTAGTTGAATTTTTCCAGCGTCGGCACGGGATAGTTCTAGGGCATCGTTAACCAGGCGTAGCAATTGTCTGCCGTTACGCAAAACTCGTTCTATGTGTTCGATGCCCGGTAGGGTATCTTTGATTTCAGGTTGCTTTTTTTCTTGACGCAAAAACAGTTCAGAATAACCAATGATTGAGTTAAGAGGTGTTTTGAGTTCGTGAGCTAAATAGGAGAGATTTTCTTGATTAGCGTTGACTAGGCGATTGAGTTCTTGATTGGTGAGTGTTAACTGAGTTTGGATTTGTTGAAGTTCGCTCAACCGCTGGGCAACGTAACTGTTAAAACACTGGGCAATTGCTTCGTCTACTACGGCATCTATTAATCGAAAAGTTCTGACTACTTCTGTGGTTGTTCCTGTTAGCAATTCGGCTTCTATATTGGAGAATATGACTTGACGCAATAAATGATATTCGCGGGCTACTTCTGCCGCATCATAGCCTTGTTCTGCTCTGAGAAATCCATGATCCAAACTGGCTTTAATAATGATTTTGATTTCACTGTCTTGATAGTAGGAAAGCACAGTTGCCATCGCCGATAGTAGGTGAGGTATGTGATTAATTATTGCTGAGTGCGGTAAAGTGTCCGCACTTTCTATTTTCCGATCCAAGCGTACTGCTTGAATCCAGTTTGTGAGGATAGTATCGGTTTTGTCGGTGAGCAGTTGGCTGTAGTCCATGATGTCTGCGGGGGTGTGGATTTTGGCTGGTATTGCCCTTGCCTAATTGTAGTCGAGCGATCGCTCAATTGGCTTATCAAAGTCTGGGCGATCGCGACACTGCCAAAAGAAGTAGTTTTTTGGTGATTTTTCGGCTGTGATCCCTCTCTCAATGAACTGATTCCGGCAGTTTGCGACAACAAAACAGCACTTAAACCCATTGAAGATTAGCAATTTGCGATTCTTTTCTATGAAAAATAAATCACCAATACCCGATGCCTAATGCCTAACTAGATCACCCAAACAACCGCTGCTGTCCATTAGCGGCATCTTTCCCCGCATAAATCTCGCGAGTACCCTTCGGAATATAAATCCAGCCAAACTCTTGCAAACGATTAGTCAAATTGGAAATACTCACTCCCAACTCATCTCTCATTTTGTATAAATGCGACCATTTAGTTAAATCCCGTCCCTGTCTTTTATCCTCCAAAATACATCGCGGCATCAACAAACAACTGGCAAAATATTGTGCTTGCCATTCGATTGATGCCACCTTAGTATCAGCACTCGCACCCCGACAAACAAACGGTTCCTCGACATCCTGAGCTGTGTTTCCCCCATTTTCCAGATTTAACTCCAATTGTTCGACAACGCCGTCAGCTTCATCCTGATTGATGTGCAGCACCCAGTGTCCGATTTCGTGGGCGATCGTCGATTCGATGAACCCAGGCGGCTTTTCCAAAATCTGTTCGTTGATTTCAATTAACCGCTGCTGTGGCAAAATCCTCGCCGCGATCGCACCTTCTTCATCCGGCTCAATCAACTCCCAAACCACTCCCAAATCCAGAAAATCAGCAACAGTTGTCGCATCAATTGGCCATTTCGGAGCAAAATTTTGTGTCTTTTGCATCCGCATCAAAATGTCATTTGCCAAACCCTCGATCGATTCTTTGGGATAGAAGCAATACGGCTTAAAAATACTCACTTTGAAAGCCCTCTCTTAGGATTGGAATGATTTTTTGAGCCAATCTGGATTTTCTTGCATCCGGCGGAAAAGAGCCTGCATTTCCTTCGGATTCTGCTTCAGCAGCGCTTCGTACTGCTGAGGCAGTCTACCAGCTAAGAAAATTAGTTCCTCTTCATTGATGTCTAGATTCCGCGCTAGCGATCGGATGACCTCCTCTTTGGGCGCATAATCCGCGCGATCGTTCTCCAACTTCGACAAATAAGTAAAATCCACACTGAGCATAGCTGCTAACTCACGTTGTGAGTATCCCTTGTCCTTACGAGCTTGACGGATGAGTTTTCCAAAAGTTTGTTCCACGGTTTTTCGCCTCCTGTCAAGCATTCTAGCCTGTTTTGATTAAAAATTCAACAAAATACTTGACGGGAAAATCAACATAGGTTAGACTAGGTTTAGTTGACGGGTTGATCAACACTTTAGCCGCACAGGTAGAGTTGAAATGGCTAAACCGCCGACAACACACGCTATATACAGCCTGTGGATTGTCAAAAAAGTCGGAAGCGCGATCGGGCAAAACGCTTTTACAGGGGTAAGACCAAAAAACCCGGTTTCTGCCAAAAATCCTCGATTCTCCGACAAATATTCACGCAGAAACCGGGTTTTTGACCCCTCGCCAGGACTGTATTGAGCAAACAAGGAGGAACAGACAACCAATGCTGAGAACCTGGACAGACACCCATTACAAGCTCGAAGACGACGACTGGCTATACATCGCCGCCAACGAAGAACAAAGCTCAGCCTCACTGGTTTGTCCCGGTTACGCGCGGGATGGCGAAGGCTTCAGCATCCACTTCACCCCAGAGCACTTAGAAATGTTAGAGCATTTAGTCACCGCACTGCGGATTATTAAAGCTCAACAAGAAGCGATGCTTGAATACACATATCCAGAACCACAAAAAGCAAAACATCTCATTAGGTAATTGGGAATTGGGCATTGGGAATTGGGCATTGGGAATTGGGCATTGGGAATTGGCAAATAAAATTTATTGCTATATCCATTTACCCACTAACAAGCAACAACTAGCCAACAATAATTAAAGGGAAAGACAATGACTAAAATACAAGAAAGACCAGCATTTTCAGTATTTGGCGCTAAACCAAGCAACGCTTTGCTAGTACCAGAAATCCCCATCGCAGTTCGTAACAACTGTCAAAGTGGCCAATGGACAATCGGCGACACCGATTATGGTAGCAAATGCTCGATGACAATTCTCAAATTCTCCAAATTCTTCGGCAGTTTAGGTCAAACTTCCCACACACTTTGGGGACAACTCTGGTTTATAGCCGAAACCGGAGAACTACCCCAAGGAGTAGTCATGGTGACATACATCAAAAACCGCAGTTTGAACGACTTTAACCGCTTAGTTGCTTCTGTCCAATCTCGCGGAATCGAGCCAGCTACAGGTATTTTCATTCCAGAATTTACCAAACATTCCGGCCAGAAACCAGACGACAGTGGAGTCGTCAAACCCATAAATTACTACAGCTTAAAATGGTCTTGGATAGAACGCAAAGACTGGGCAATTATCGACCAAGCCGCCGCAGTTTTGTCCGATATGAGCAATCAATCTCGCATGATTGATTTGGAAGGAACGCGGCAAATGATCTGTTTGGATAATCTTCCTCCCCAGGAAGTTGCCTGTTTGATGGCCGCTCATGCTAGCGGCGAAAGTGATGCTATCACTTTGAATTCTAACGGCGCGATGTCCCTGCCATCAGCCGAAGACAAATCAACTGCTGACTTGTTCTAATCCTGTTATAAAGGCGCGATTTAATCGCGCCTTTACCATAACTTTTACTCCTTGGATAAAATGCAGAAAGTAACCAAGAGAAAAAAACCATCCAACCTGCTGGAAAACCCTTTAAGAGAGAACTTAGATCTGCTCGATCAAATCCGAGCAGATGCAGTTAACGATATCGAAAGTCTCACAGAAAATTTCCAACACATGACTTTAGTTGCCGAATCAGTTCAGCAAAATTACCAAGCTTTGTTAGCGCAAAATCATTTGCTAAAAAGCACACTTTTGAGTATAATTGATGAGTGCGAATGCCGGCAAGGAAATCAGTGCGATCGGTGTCAGCGAATCCTCCAAATTCTAGCAGGTGACAATCCAGAACAAAAACTCGATCCAGTCCTGAAATACAAAGCAATCCTTACCCAAATCCGCAAGTTAGGATAACTACAACCGTTCCCCAAAAAGTTACAGCAATCAGGAGCAACAAATATTATGACATTAGGAACCGCCAAAGAAAGCAAAGCCAAGATTTTGCAAAACTTCCAGCAAATTTTAGCTGAAAACAAAAAGATCGAGTCCAAAGTAGAAACCAAAGAACAAGAAGCAGAAAAAGCCAAAAACAAACAACTCCTCGAAGTCGCTTCAACCTATACAGTTGATAGTATAGTCAAAGGTTTAGCCGACTTACAATTAGATTTTGGTAGCGTCATCAACGGACTTTCGGAAAGACTGAGTGCTGAAGCATCAAAATTAGATGAATTAAAGCGTGGTATTGAAATAGAAACTGCACAATTGCAACAATTGCAGCGAATTCGAGTTGTAGCAGACGCGCTCTACATCTTAACTCAAGAACATCAGGAAAAAATCACAGCTTTAGAGCAAAGTGCAGCCAGTCAGCGCGAAGTCATCGAAAAAGACACGATCCAAAAACGCAAAATCTGGGAAAAAGAACAGCAAGAATTTGATATTATAGTTCAAGAAAGAACTGCGCTAATAATCAAAGAACGCGAACAGGAGACAGCAGATTATCGCTACGAATTAGAACGCACCCGCACAGTTGCAACTGACGAATATGAAGAAACGAAACGCAAATTAGAACGGGAATTACAACAATCTACTCGCGAAAAAGAAAAGAATTGGGTAGAACGTGAAAAAGTCCTGAGTGACAATCAAGCTCAGTTTGCCGAGAATCAAACTAAAGCTGCCGGATTTGAAGAAGAACTCAAACAGGCTTATATCAAAGCCAAAGAAGAAGCTATTCAAGAAGTTTCTCGCGAAGCTAAAGTCAAGGCTGATTTAGTTGATAAAGAATGGGAAGGAACGAAGCAGGGATATGAATTGAAGGTACAATCTTTGCAGCAGAATATTGGGCGACAAGCCGAACAAATTGCGGAAATTTCGGCGCAATTGCAAGCTACTATGAAGCAATCGCAAGATTTGGCGATGAAGGCTTTTGCCAGCAAAGATTAAAGATTACTTGGCGGTTGAAACCGGGCAACCACGGGGGGATTGCCCCTAGGAATAAAACCGGGCAACCACGGGGGGATTGCCCCTACGAAACGAATTGAAATGAGATAAAATTTACCCAATTATTAGGAGATGGAAAGTTGTGAACAAAAAAGTGAGTGACAAGAGTACCAAGGCTGAAATTTTGGAAGCATACAAGGAAGCAGTAGAAGCAAAGGCTGCTTTGGAATCGCAACTAAAGCAGGTTAATAATAACCTACCAGCAAATGCTTCGCCCAACCAAACAGTAGTTCCAGAAAAACAAATTGTGGAGGTAAATAAACCAATGACTTTAGTTCAAAATCAACAAAAGATGCAGTCTACGATCGACAATTTAATCTTACTGCAATTTGGCTTTGGTGGTGCTGTCAGCGAATTGTCTGAAAAACTGACTTCGGAAGCGTCTAAACTGGAGGAATTGCAACGAACTGTCGGTGAGGAAGTTCAACAACTGCAAGAGTTGCATAGTTTAGAAGATGTTGCAGAAGATACGCTGGATAATTTAATCCAAGAATACGAAGAAAGTGCGAAAACATTTACTGAAGAAATCAGCCAGCAGCGTGAAACTATTGAACAGGATTTGCTGTCACGGCGACAAGCTTGGGAGAAAGAACAACAACTGCAAGAAGTAGCAGTTCAAGAACGCAATGATGGTGATCAAAAAACTCGCGATCGCGATGAAGAGTTATATTATTATGATTTGAATCTTCAGCGCAATCTAGATGTCGAAGAATATGAACAGCGCCAACAAACCCTGTACAAAGAAATCGAAGAATTTAACCAGGAACAGGAGAAACAGTGGGCGGAACGGGAGAAATCTATTTCGGAACGGGAAAAACTCTCTGCTGAGGTAAAAGCTAAGGTGGAAGCTTTTCCGAAGGAACTGGAAGCTAATATCAAGAATGGGAAGGATCTTGGTCGCAATATCGGCAATTATCAAGCTAAGATTAAGTCTGATTTGTTTGCGAAAGATTTGGAAGGACAAAAGCAAAATTACGAGTTGCAAATCCAAGGTATGTTGCAGACTATTCAAAATCAAGAGTCTCGGATTGCTAGTTTGTCGAAACAGCTTGATTCTGCTTTGAAACAGGTGCAAGATTTGGCGGTGAAGGCGATTGAAGGTGCGTCGAATTTGAATTCGTTTCAGGCTGTGAAGGAAATTGCGATCGAACAAGCTAAGACTCAGCAGAAAAATAAGTAATTCGTAGCAGTTTTAGATACCCGATTTCTTGAAGAAGTCGGGTATCGGGGTATGGAAGGGAGAGATTTTTGCGATCGCCCGCGAACTGTGCAAATATATAAGTATTTAGGATTAGGACAACTGCTATGCTTGATACTAACTACTTCGATCCGCGCGACATTCCTATATATTCTATCCCTCAAGCAGCGCAATATCTCAGGCTGCGGAAGGATAGGTTGCGAGATTGGGTTGGTGGCTGGTTCTCGAAAACAAAAGCGGAAAAGCGCTTCTTTGAGCCACTGATTAAGTTACCTCACCCCAAAAATTTTGAACTGCTTCCCCAGTCCAAAACTACACTACTTTCTTTCACAAATTTGGTAGAGGCTCATGTCTTGATTGCCATTTTTAAGGCTACTGGCTTCTCCCGAAAACAACTTAGCACTGAACTCGACTACATCAACGATCATCTTTCGACTCCTCAATTATACGGTGGAATTGAGTTTCAAATCGAGGGAATAGCTCTTTTGTTTGAGAGATTCGGACAGAAGCTTGCAGCATCCGACAGGGAACAGGAAGCAAGACAGATTCTAAAAACTTATTTCGATCGCATTGTACGAGATGAAGCTGGATTACCCCTCAAACTCTACCCTTTCACGAAGCTACCAGGTGCCGATGAACCTAAAACAGTGATGATTGACCCCAGAATCTCCTTTGGCCGCCCAGTTTTAGCTGGAACTGGCATTCCCACAGCTATGCTGGCGGAACGTTACAAAGCTGGGGATTCCATCGATGAACTTGCCGAAGACTACAATTGCGATCGGCTCCAAATTGAGGAAGGTATTCGCTGCGAACTTCCGCTGTTGGCAGCATGAATGAGATATTTTTCATAGACAGATGTTTAGGAAAGAAACTGGCAGATTCACTACGAAATGTGGGGGCTACAGTAGAAATTCACGACGATCATTTTAGTCAAGATATCAATGATGAGGATTGGCTGAGGATAGTTGGAGAGCGCAATTGGGTGGTATTAACAAAGGACAAGAAAATCGCTAGCCGTCATGCAGGAGTTATTAGCCGTGGCTCAAGGCAATGTACGGCTTTTTGCATTTGTGGGCGGCGATGTTTCTGGAGTTGTAGTCGCACAAGCTTTTGTAAATGGCTTAGAAAATATGCAACGATTTATTCGGGGGAATCAAGCACCTTTCATCGCTAAGGTACACCAGTCTGGTAAAGTAACTTCCTGCAAAAACCAAAAGGAACTTTTGAAAAAGCTCCCTAAAAAAGCATCACTCGACGATTGAAACTTTTTGACATTGAAATAGACAAACGAAGTCCGCCGAGGCGGACTAAGAGAAAGTGCGTATTCTGTTTTGTTAGGTGGGTTTACTTAGCTGGAATTAAGGCTTAAGAACAGATTAAGAGTTTTCGTTTGCAGGAGATTTAGGAAACTTGCACTTTACCTCAATTTCTAAGTTGCTTTCTGCTGAACCTTCCGTAATGTAGGGAATGCCAGTTTTGCCACCCATTTTGATAGAAAATTTTAGTGTTACTTCTTCAACCTCAGCCGCACCAAAATCTTTAAAAGCCGTCACAGCATACATAGCATAATTGCGAATGAGCAGGCGAGCTTGCTGCATCCGGTTAAGCGCATCGCTTCCCAGGCCCCTCTCTTCATCAAAAGGACTATCGTCGTCTGAGGTTGTAGCTTCGTCAATTGTGACTTCGTATACTTCACCCTTTTCTTGAAAAGCGAAACGCTCTAATTCGGACATAATGTTACCTTTTGTTAAGTTTATGTAGATTTTGCTTAAAGATTGAGCTTGCTTCCGGCAAGTTTAGTTATTATAGCGTTTAAAGGAAAACAACGGTTCAGGGTGTTTGTCAATTAAGCCAGTATTTTTAAGTTTAGGTGAAACTCAATGGCTCGTTATGCCCTGGTTATTGGTATTACTGAGTATCAAAGCTCACAAATGTCCCGTCTCCCGAAAGCGGCTAGTGATGCGGAGATTTTGGCGCAAGTATTAGAGCAGTATGGCGGTTTTGAGGTGAAGCGATTGCCGGCACGATGGAATGCCGAAAAAAATTGTTTTGAAATCAGCGGAAATAAGACAGTTACAGCGGCTGAAGTCGGTCAAGAATTGAGAACTTTACTGTTAGATAGAGCTACTAAAAATGAAGCTTTGATTTATTTTGCTGGTCATGGCTTTACCTTCTGCGATACTTTAGGACAGCAAAAGGGAGTTTTAGCGACTTCGGACTGTCAGGTGGAAATGGCTGGGAAGGAAGTTATTGACTATAAATATGGTATTTCTTTAGCAAGTCTCAACGATTTAATTCAGCAATCCGATTTGAGCAGTTTAGTAATGTTGTTGGATTGTTGTCATAGTGGCTATTTTTTAGAAAGCCAGCTTGTGCAGCAAACTCTGGGGGCTTTCAGTACACAAAGAGATTACTACTTAATGGCGGCTTGCCGAACATTTGAGACTGCCAAATCTTTAAAAGGTGAACCAAATAGTTATTTTACAGGTGCTGTGCTGAAGGGATTGGCATCAGCAAATGCGGGTCGCAATCGTCGTGTTAGTGGAGATCTTTTGTTCGATTACATCAGTGGGGAACTTAAGAGTTTTGTGCAAGAACCGATTCGCATGGGCTGGGGCCGCTCCATTACTCTGGTAACGTATCCGCAGTCAGAAATGCCGGCTACTGAAATTAGTTTCGATCGCCAAAATCCCTATCTAGGACTTTCTGCTTTTGAAGCTAAACAAGAAAAGTATTTTTGTGGGCGGGAAGAAGCTGTTCGGATGCTGATTACTCACTTAACTAATAGTCGTTTTATTCCGGTTATTGGCTATTCTGGTTCGGGAAAATCTTCTTTAATTAAAGCGGGTTTGTTGCCGGAGTTAAGTCGGGATAGAATTCCTGGTAGTAGTCATTGGCCTGTTGAATCTTTTACTCCTGGGAAGCATCCCCTTGGAAAATTGGTGGATATTTTAGCTCGGTATCGAGATCAGAACCAGCTTTTTGTGATTTTTATCGATCAGTTTGAGGAGGTATTTACGCTTTGTGAGGATGAATCTGAGCGAGGGAGTTTTATCCGTTTGATTGCAGAGGAGATGAATGATTCTGAGCGAAAGAGCCGGATGATTATTGCACTTCGTGGAGATTTTTTAATTCGCTGCGCTGATTATTCAGACGTTTTAAATTTGATCAATCACATTCCGCCTAGAACTTATATTGTCAAGTCGCTAGGGATGGAAGAGTTGCCAGATGCGATCGAGAAACCGGCCCAGTTGCATGGGGTAAATTTTGAGCGGGGGTTGGTATCACAAATTGCTCAGGATGTGGCGGGTCAACCGGGTGCGTTACCTTTGCTACAATATGCTTTGAAGGAGTTGTGGCGAGTTTGTATTGAAAAACCGGAATTTCCAGAGCCGTTACTGACGAGAAAGGGCTATGAAGATATTGGTGGTGTTCAAGGGGCTTTGGAAAATCGAGCTAATGTGATCTATCAAAGTCTGAGTGAGGCCGATCGGCTTTTTGTACGCCAACTGTTTATGGAGTTGGTGCAGTTGGGTGAGGGTTCGGAGGTAACGCGCCGGCGGGTTGATTGGGATCGATTAAGGGCGATCGCAGATTCTGCTGAGCAGTTGGATCGGGTAATTGGGTTGTTGGCTGGGGCGCAGCAGCGTTTAATTATTGTGGATGAAAACACGGTAGAAGTGGCGCATGAAGCTTTGTTGTGTCGGTGGAAGTTAGTGAGTAATTGGATTGAAGAGGATCTGGAAAATATTCGGATTTGTCGGCGGTTAGAGATAGCTTGTCGGGAGTGGGAGGAGACTTATGGTAAGTCGGATGAGGCGTTGTTGACGGGGGCGCGCTTGGCGGAGGTTGAGGAGTGGGAGAGGAGGGTGCTGCCGAATTTGACTGGGGATGAGAGGGAGTTTTTGGTAAAAAGTGTTGGTAGGCGCGATCGGGAGATTCAAGATGAAATAAAGATACTAGAAAGGGAAATACAACTGACTGATGAAAAATATCGAGCTCAAAAGCAAAGAACGAGGTTGGCGATCGTATCTGGTATTCTTTTAACATTTACCCTTGGCTTAGGATTACTTACTAATGTAGTTGTAGGTCAGAAGAGAGAACAGGAAGTAAGTAAAGTGGGAATTTTAATTGGCAAAGCTCAACAGCTTTTAGAAAGCAATCTTCAGCTTGACGCATTGATAGCGAGTGTGGAAGCGCTAAATGAAATGAAAAAGCAAGGGAGAGAAAACCCAAAGGAATTACAAAAAATTCAGTCAGTTATATTCAACGTACAAGAGCGAAATCAATTAAAAGCGCATCCGGGAGGAGTATATGGTGTTAGTTTTAGTCCTGACGGGACAATGATTGCTTCTGGTGGAGTAGATAAAAAAATCATTATATGGAACCAAGTAGGAAAAATGCTTTTTTCTCCAAGTGAAGGACACAAAGAAACTATTTGGAGTGTAAGATTTAGTCCTAACAGTCAATTTGTCGCATCAGCAAGTATTGACGATACAATAAAAATTTGGAGTAAGAAAGGAGAACTTATACAGATCCTAAAAGGTCATAAAGGTAATGTTTATGATGTCAGTTTTAGTAAAAATAGCGATAGAATTTACTCTTCTAGTCGAGATGGAAATATAATAATATGGGATGTCAAGACTGGCAGATCTCTGGAAACCTTCAAAAATCCAAATTCTTTAAATAAGAGTGAATACGATATTTTGGGTTTGGATTTAGAACCATTAAAAAATCATGTTGTCGTTTATACAGGGAACAAAGATTATGAACTTACACTCTGGGATCTAAAAAATAAAAGCAATAAAGGCATCAAAACTATAGGGAAGACACAATCACTTATTATGTCAGTAAGATTTAATAAAAATGGAAATATGATTATATCTTGTGACAACAAAGGGAACATAAAAATATGGGATATAACAGGAAAGTTAATAGGTCTTATCAATAGCCATAAAGATATAACTTTGTATGCTGAATTTAGTTATGATAGTAAATACATTGCTTCTGCTAGCCTTGATAAAACTATCAAAATCTGGAATGTAGACGAGGTATTAAACATATGGAAAAATAGCCAAAGAGGAGTTGCACAACCATTAACCATTTTGGCTGGACATACTTCAACAGTCAACCGAGTAAGCTTTAATCCCCTAAATTCTCAATCAATTGCTTCGGCCAGTAGCGACGGAACAGTGATAATCTGGGAAATTCCAAGAAAGGGAATGGAACTTGATAAAAGATATAAGCTAGATGAATTACTAACAAAAAGTTGTAACTTTTTGTCTACTTATTCCAATATATGTCAAAATTTAAAGTAATCTAAAAGGAGGACTAAATATGTGTATAGGACAACCCGATAGCCCAGCGTGTAAAGCTGTGACAGGAATGATGATAACAGATTTAGAAAAAATTACTGACCATATGAGTCAATTAATTATCGAAATAAAGAGGAATAGTCCCATTCTTGACAATCCTAAACCTCCTAGAATAGACGATCGATTTGCAATGGCAGAAGCACCATCAGGAAATCGGCTAATCATAGAAAGCGTTGATACAGAAGATGAAAAATTTTCTGATGATGACAACTTTTATGATTTGGATTTAGTAATCAAAGATAAGAGTGCAAATCTTGGCGCGGTTATTGTGGATTTAATAGTAACTAATCAGGTTGGCGATAACCCAGAGAGAATTCGCGGGATTAGATTGAAAATTGCAAGATTCGTGAAAGATTTAAAAGCTCTGGAGATAGCCGATATCAAGCCAGAAATCAAAAAAGAGATAAGCGATCGGATGAAAGCTACCATGAGTGCAATTTTAGAGGAAATATTAACACATTAGCAAACTTCATTTTTTCTTTTAAAGGCGATCGCCTTTCTCATTTCCATCCCAAAAAAGCGATCGCCCTCTCACCTCTCTCACCCTCAAAAGCTATACTAAAATCAGTACCCCAACCATCAAACAGCATGGTACAACAACTCACCCCTGAAACCAAACCAGAAATCATCTACCCCGACAGCGACGGAGAACCAATGTCAGACAATACCAAACAATTCCGATGGATTGTCACTATTAAAGAAAATCTAGAAATCTTGTTTGCCAACATCCTAGATGTATTCGTCGCTGGAGATTTGCTTTGGTATCCCGTTCAAGGAAATAACAAAATTCGCCAAGCACCGGATGCAATGGTAGTCTTTGGTAGGCCAAAAGGTGACAGAGGTTCTTACGAGCAATGGAAAGAAGATAATATCCCTCCTCAAGTCGCTTTTGAAATCTTATCCCCTGGGAACCGTCCCGGAAAGATGGCAGCAAAACTCCTGTTTTATCAGCGCTATGGAGTTCAAGAATATTACATTTACGATCCAGACAATATCGAATTGAGTGGCTTTGTTCGCGATGAAGATTGGTTTGAACCGATCGCAGAAATGAATGGCTGGGTTAGTCCGCTGTTGGAAATTCGTTTTCAACTGACAGAAAATACTCTGGAAATTTATCGTCCAGATGGCCGGAAGTTTCTCACTCCTGTGGAAATGGATCAACTCAGGGAACAGGAACGACAAGAGAAAGAACTGGCTCAATCTCAAGCCCAACAGGAACGGCAAGAGAAAGAACTTGCTCAATCTCAAGCTGAACGCGAACGACAACGTGCGGATGAAGCGATCGCCCAACTGGAACTAGAGCGACAACGTTATCAAGCTTTGCTACAACAAATAAACCAGCAAAGCATAGACTCTGGGCCTAGTAATTAACAAAACGAATCCAACTCCATCAATCTCCCTTAGTCCAGTTTCCCAACTGTCTGCTCCCATCGGGGCTGCTTGAGGCTGAAACCCTATTTGTGCCGATCGCGTTTTTAGTCAAAAGCCCGATCGCCCTGTGCACTTATCCAAACTGTCCCTATCTCTCCCGATCGCTTCATTGATACTCTCTATTCTTGAAGTTAATCAACCACAAGATATATTTTAGCTAGAGGCACTATGCAGCAACAAATTGGACGTCAAAAAGATACTAATGCTTGGATTTTACAGTGTTGGATTTCCTTTATTTTAGCGATTTCGACTACGGCTGTAGGTGTCATTTATCTGCCCGTAGATATCTGGGTCAAAAGTTTTATGGGTATGGGTTTAACTTTCTCGGTTGGTTCTTCTTTTACTTTAGCAAAAACCATTCGGGATAATAATGAGGCTACTAGATTGACTGCGAGAATTGATGAGGCGAGAGTTGAGAAAATTCTCGCGGATCATCATCCTTTGAAATAATATCAAATCCAGTAGCATCGTCAGGTGATGTTGACTGTTGACCCTTCGACCCTTCGACCCTTCGACTACGCTCAGGGTACCGTTCCCTGAGCGTAGTCGAAGGGAATAAAATAAATAAAAATAGCCCGCACTGGCGGGCTTTGTTTTTGTATTCTGATTGTGTAATGTTAATGGCCGTGTTTGGAGTTGCGATCGCGGCGACCACGGGCCCGAATCGTCGCATACTCTGCGGGGAAGCCAACGACAGGAATCACCTGATCCTGGCGTTCCTTTTCCAGATTCTTGAGTTCGGTGTAGTCAACCCAGTGGATGCAATTCACTGGACAAGTATCGATCGCCTCAGCAATCAACTCTTCAGAATCACCATCTTGTCGCACCACACGCGATCGCCCGTAATCTGGTTCAATATAAAACGTATTGCGAGCGACATGAGCACAATGCTTGCAGCCAATACAGGTAATCTCGTCAACATAGACACCTTTTTGGCGAAATACGCCGCCTAATTCTGGTTCTAAACCAGTGCGATCGGGCGCATCTCGCAAAAAACCGCCTAATTCTGGTTCTAAACCAGTGCGATTTTCCCCAGTCTCTATTTCAACTGCTGAAATTTCAGACATTTCGACCTCTTCCAATAACAATAAGTCCTGGATGCACTCCGACAAAGCACTGAGCGAAGTCGAATGTGTTTAGCGAATTTCCGGTTTAACTGAGATGTTGTACCATTCTCAATAAGCCTTTTATGAACAGGCAAGATGCCTGTTCCACAAAGACTGAATTTTCTTGTGGAACAGGCATCTTGCCTGTTGCTGACATTGGGCAAGATGTCAGGTTTAACGCATCTAAGCGCACCAGCGTTGCATCACCAAGCGAATCGAACCATCTTGATTTTGCTTTTGTTCAGAAACTTGGAAACCTTGTTTGGCGCTCTCATTCACCACCGTGTGGTAAGCATAGCGCTGAGTTACCTTATTCAGAAAACGGTCTACAGACCAAGCTTGCTGCCAAAATTGCAAATCAGCCACCAACTCATACTCAGTCCCATTCCAGCTAAAACCTAAGTCATAGCCATTTTCTTGCTCGATAACTACTTCAGCGTTGCTAGTTAGGCCGCGATAGCCCCGCACCTCAGTCGGGCCGGACTTCCAGTCGATACCCAAGTCGGTTAAAGCAGCTTCCAAAGAATTCAAATTGCGGATCTGGGTCTTAATTTGGCTAAAGTGTGACATAGTTGTTCCAAAAAATTTTAAGTGAACTCAACAAAAAAAATTACCAATCGCTAAAAGCCACTTGGGTTGTCGCTTCGGCTGACTGATTGAGCGCTTGGGCGAAATATTCAGATGTAGACTCTTGATGAAGCACAACTCCAAGCTGGGCTTCGATCGCAGCCGTTACTTCAGCGCAGGATGCGCCAATAATGCCGGTGACTGTTTCCTGTACCCGGCCATCTGGATAAATCACAAACTCTAGTGTTTCCATAGTGTGTTATCGAAGAGTGGCTGACTCAATAGGAACGGTGGGATTAGACATCGGTAGCAGTAGGCTAGCGATGATGCCTGCGGGCGTCGCTTCTGGAGGTTGGCGTTCCTCGCAAACCCCTAAATCAATTTTGACGAATTGATAGGTTGCGAGTCACAACTTTACAAAAGTTATTAATATCTAGAAGCTTTGCGTCAGTTATGTGTAAAGTTTCGCGTACTTTGTGACATCAGTCAATGGGATTTTAGATTTTAGATTTTAAATTTTAGATTTGAGAGGCGATCGCCTGGGAGCGAGGGAAACAATGCACTATTTGTCAATATTGTCAATTAAGTTTAGATTTCACACGCTATGAGAGGAGCTAGAGATTTTGTTAAAATGATGAGTAAACCTGAACAATTTTTAGCAGAGGCCTGGTTGCTATGACCGTTGCATCCCAAAAAATGAGCCTTGAAGAGTATCTGAACTTTGATGATGGTACAGAGACTCAGTACGAACTGGACAATGGAGAACTAATTGTTTCGCCCCCAGAAAGCGATCTAAATCGCCGAATTGGCTCATTTCTATTGACTCTATTTTTTCAACTCGGTATTCCAACTTATCGATTGAGAATTGGGACTGAAATTGTTGTCCTTGGTGCGCGGGCGACGACTCGTTTTCCCGATTTGATGGTGCTATCGGAGGAATTGGCTACGGCTTTGGAGGGGAGTAGGCGATCGACTATTATGATGGATATGCCACCGCCATTGCTGGTAGTAGAAGTGGTGAGTCCTCATCAAGAAAATCGAGATTATCGCTACAAACGTTCTGAGTATGCGGCGCGAAGGATTCCAGAGTATTGGATTGTTGACCCAATCCAGCAACGGGTGACGGTGTTGGAGTGGGTTGAGGGTTTGTATGAAGAGGTTGTGTATACGGGTGAGAAGGCGATCGTATCTCCGGTGTTGGGCGTGTTGGAGTTGACGGCTTCACGGCTATTGCAAGGAGATTGAAGGTGCCCATAAGCTGATCAATTCATTGACAAGGACGAGCAATTCAGATACAGACTCATTGATTTCTGGGGTCTGAAATCCATGAATAAATCGGTTTCTAACGCTTAAAAGTAGCATTGCGCGATCGTACTCTTCGATTGAAAGTTCTCCTTGGGAATACATATGTTTGATTAGAGATAGAGTTGGAAATCTTTCAATTGGAATAGTAACTTCCTCAGCTCGTCTACGCAGGAGTGCTTCAATTGTTCCCCAAAGTGATAAAAACGCGCCTTCATTTTCTCCTAATGAAATTAGACGTTCACCCTGTGTTTTTCTACTAAAAACTTGTTCCCAAGATAAGAGATTTACTTCATTGTCTTCGTCTTTCAGTAAAGCATCTTCAGTAATTAACAAGAAACGCCAGCCTGTATTTTCAGAGACTATTTCAGCAATTTCTTTCAACCTGTCTATGGATGTTTGTCTGGCAGAACGTTTGAATTCGATTATGTAACCTTCGGCTTCGTTCTTTTTTACAATCAAATTTGGACGATATGTCCCTAAATCGAAAGGGATGTCTGCTGGTTCAGGGTCAACCAATACTGTATAGCCTTCTTGTCGGTATTTTTCGGCAATTTTAGATACTGATTTGTCGTGTATTAATTTGGCGTTCATAGATAACTCTCTAATGCTTTTGCTGAATTTATTCTAACGTAAACGCAGTCGCTGCCAGATATTATGCCACGGACCAACAATAACGGACATAAAGCAACATCAAACGTGTCGCTAAGCGAGCGACGATGCGACTCCACATCTGTGACAAGTGAATCATCCTCATAAACTAACCCAATTAGTGCATCCTGTATGGGCTTTATGATATTGTCTGTGTCAACTGGGTCAGCATCATAAAGGTACACTAAAGTTAAATGAACATTTCCTGAATAAGGATTTCCTACCCAAGTTTTTAAGGCTTCTGCACGCACAAATGCTTGCCAATTCTGTAGCTTGCTTCTCTGCCTCGTTTGTAAAGATACGGGGCGTTTTGGAATCAGAAACTCAAATTGCATTTGCAACTCCGAAACTTGAATGCGAAAAGCAGGGATTAAAGGCTAAATTCACACACGACTATAACTTGTAACTTTTAACAAATCAACTTTTTTGGTAGATTGTAATGATTTACGATCGCCCCAAACAACATCCCCACCAGCCACCAAAAGCCCGATCGATCCAAAATCCCCAATCTCAAATCTAGAATCCGATGACGGATGACTTCCCTAAAAGCCATTTAAGATAGAGAGAATAAGATCAAACCAAAAGCCAAATGACATCAACCCTGCTCAAACCCTCAGCCCGATCGCCCATCAACGCCCCAACCATCCGCCATTTCCCCAATGGGCTGACAGTCATCGCCGAACATTTGCCCGTCGATGCCGTTAACCTCAGCATTTGGGTGAACTTGGGCTCCGCCGTCGAATCCGACGAAATCAACGGGATGGCTCACTTTTTAGAACACATGATTTTTAAGGGAACTCCCAGTATCAAGAGCGGAGAATTTGAGGCTGCGATCGAACAACGCGGCGCAGTCACCAATGCAGCCACCAGCCAAGATTACACAAACTACTACATCACCACAGCCCCCAAAGACTTTGCTGAACTAGCTCCCCTGCAAGTCGATGTGTTGCTAAATGCCAGTATTCCCGACGATGCCTTCGATCGCGAACGACTGGTAGTATTAGAAGAAATTAGACGCTCCGAAGACAATCCCGGCCGCCGTACCTATCAGCGATCGGTCGAACTAGCCTTTGAATCCCTACCATATCGCCGTCCCGTACTCGGCCCTAGTTCGGTCATCGAAAACCTGACAGCCCAACAAATGCGGGATTTCCACAGCAGCAGATATCAGCCCAGTGCGATGACAGCAGTCGCTGTCGGTAATTTGCCAGTAGATCAATTAATTCAAATTGTGGCAGATAGTTTTTCGGCAAAAAGCACAGCACAAAATGGCAACATAGATCTGGCTGCTGTCAAAATTCAGTCAGAATCCCAAACCCCGACATACTCAAAAGAATCGCCGTTTACAGAAACAATCCGTCGCGAGTTTGTCGATGCTTCCCTCCAACAAGCCAGACTGATGATGATGTGGCGTGCACCGGGTTTTGTTGACATCTCCGAAACCTACGCCCTCGACGTTTTGGCGACAATCTTGGGCCACGGGCGCACCACTCGTTTGGTTCAGGAGTTGCGCGAAGATAAGGGGCTGGTTTCGTCAATTTCCGTCAGCAACATGACTCAGCGACTGGGTGGCGTGTTCTCAATTTCCGCTCATTTGGCGGCGGAAAACTTGCCAGAAGTCGAAGCAGCCATCATCCGACACATCCGCACTCTGCAAACTGAATTGGTGACTGATGCTGAAATTTCCCGCATCCGTACCCAAGTGGCAAATCGGTTTGTGTTTGGAAATGAGACTCCGAGCGATCGGGCAAGTTTGTACGGCTATTATCAGTCAATGGTAGGGGATATCGCTCCCGCCCTCAACTATACGGCGTGCATCCAAGCCCTGACTCCCACCCAGCTTCGGGATGCGGCTGTCAAATATTTGTCTCCTGATGCGATCGGGGTAGTCGTGATTCGCCCTTCCTGATCCTCATAGTCCCGCCTTGAAGGTTTTGTATCGAATTAATACAAAGCCTTTAAGGTAGGGGCGATCGACAAAATAATCGTATTTTTATGAGATTATAAGCTGAGAATTGTTGACGATCGAGCAATTTAGTTAAAAACTACCGGATCGATCGCGATCGTCATTCTCAAATCTCAAATCTCAAATCTAAAATCGATTGACTTAGGTGGGCAAAGATGAAATTACAAAACTTTCTCAAGTCGAAAATTAGGTATGATGCCAAGGCGATCGCCGCTGACGACGAACTTAGTCGCCAAGTCCAAACTCGCCTCATTGACTTAGGTTTACTGAAACCCCCCGTAGACGGCATATTTGGCCCCCTCTCTACCGCCGCCCTCCATCGGTTTCAAACCCTGATGAAGTGTGGCGAACTTGGTTTTTTGGGAGCAATCACAGCCGAAAAGCTGATCGAGACCAAAAAAGGAGACATTCCCACACCTCCGATCGTCCTCAAAATCCTGAAAGACACCGTTTTTAAAGCAAAACCCCTGGCAACTTCTCAACTTCTCGACGCAGAAAAACAGTCAATACCAGCGGGAAAAGAGTTTGAACTGATTGCTTTTGCTCCCATTCGCGGCCACCTGAGAATTGCTCTCCGCAACCAGTCTTTTAAAGGTTCGGGGATTTGGTATGTTTTGGGAACACAGGCTCAAGTTACTCAAGAAGGCGTTGTGCTTTATCCCAAAGTAAATCCGCCCACTGTCAGACTTGGGGTTCCTTACAGATCTCAATTGGATAATTTTTACAATCCTACTGGTTCTTGCAATGTAACTTCCATAGCAATGTGTCTAGATTTTTTGAATATTCCGCGACGCAAAAAAACCGGGCAATTTGAGGACGAACTCTATGAATATGCGATCGCCAAGAATTACAGTCGCTGGGAAGCGTTGGATTTAGCAAAGATTGTTAAAGATTACGGAGCACAAGATTACTTTACAGAAAGTGCAACTATTCAGGACGTTAAAGATTGGCTGGCTAGTGGCAATCCGGCTGTGATCCACGGATATTTCACATCTTTCGGTCATATTATAGTTGTAGCAGGCTATGACAACCTAGGATTCTTTGTTCACGATCCCTATGGAGAGTGGTTTCCCGAAGGCTACAACACAAGTGTTAGTGGTTCCTACTTGTATTATTCCGAACGCTTAATCCGCAACGTTTGTATGCCCGACGGGAATTTCTGGGTTCACTTTATCTCGAAGTAATATCAAATCCGGTTGTATCGGAATGATATCAAATCCGTTAGCATCGGAATTATATAAGCGGAGGACACTCCAAAAGCCCATTGGTGTCAACTTAAGCTCAACCCCAGTCAGAGATGGCTGTTTGACTATTAAATCTAGATCCCCCCTAGCCCCCCTTAAGAAGGGGGGGACAGGAGTCTTTTCAAAGTCCCCCTTCTTAAGGGGGATTTAGGGGGATCTAGACTTAGGTAAAAGCGAGAGATACCAAGGGTTTCAGGCTTAAGTTGACACCAATGGGCTTTTGGAGTGTCCCTACCGAAAATAATATTGTAGGGAAACGGCACTGCCGTCTCCTAATTTCAGCTACTAATAATTCCGATGTCACCGAAATTATATAACTGCGTTAAAGCGATCGATAAACGCGATAGTCGATTTCAGGGAAAATATTATCAATCTCCTCAACTTTCCCCAACCAACCGGAATCAACTTTCCCTTCTTTTACTTCATCGTACAACTTGTGAAAGCGCATTAAATGCGATCGCGTCCGCCGCACCGCATAGGGCACCATCGTCCCTGTACGCATAATAAATGCCCAGTCAGAAGATTGAGCTAGCAACACTTCCCGCGCCGCCTGATTCAAAGCGCGCAACTGCAACTCATCTTCAGGTTCCATACTTCCCAACTCAATCATCCGTTCCGCAGCCTTGTGCAAATGCGGGTAAATCCAAGTATTCGTCTCATTCAACCAATACTCGTGGAAACCCCGATATCCCCAACTAGATTGCGACGGGCGACAAACTTGTTGAGTCGGATTCCCTCGCAAATAATCAGCCAAATGAGTCATCTCATAGGTGTTTTGATCGAACCAACTCTTGCGGAATAAGTAATCTAAGAACCAAGGGCCTTCGTACCACCAGTGACCGAAAAGTTCCGCGTCGTAGGGGGAAACAATAATCGGTGGGCGCTGCATAATCCCGTTCAGGTGCTCGACTTGGCGTTCGCGGTTGAAAGCAAAGTTGCTGGCGTGTTCGGCGGCTTTTTCCCTTGCCCAGTAAGGATCGTATAACTGTTTGTCGCCTAAACCTAATCCGCGACCGGTGATTTTGTGATATTTAATCCCGGTATTTTTCCGCTGGCCGTTGGGCATGATGTAGGGTTTGATGTAGTCGTAATCAGCTTCCCAGCCCAAATCTTTGTAGAATTCCCGGTATTCTGCCGCGCCGGGATAGCCGACTTCCGATGACCAAACTTGTTGCGAAGATTCATGATCTCGACCGAATACTGCCACTCCGCTTTCGGTAAAAATTGGGGCGTAGCTACCGTAGCGAGGCCGCGGACGGGCGTAGAGGATGCCGTGACCGTCTGTGAGGAAATATCGCAAGCCAGCATCGGCTAACATCCGTTCTAGGCCTTCGTAGTAGGCGCATTCGGGTAGCCAAATGCCTTTTGGTCGGCGGCCGAAGTTGGCTTCGTAGTTGTCGCAGGCTACTTGAATTTGCGCCCAAACTGCTTCTGGGTACATTTTCATCAGCGGTAGGTAGCCGTGGGTTGCGCCGCAGGTGATGATTTCGAGGTTGTTGGTGTCTTGGTGTTGTTTGAATGCTTTGACTAAATCTCGATCGCACTTTTCCCAGAAATTGCGGACTTGAGAGAAATGGGTGGCGTAGTGTTCGGCTAAATAACGGAGATGTCCGTTGCCGGCATTGTGCACCATTTCCAGTTCGATTAATTCTTCGAGTTTTGCCAAGTGCTCGTCGAAACGGTCTTGCAACAAGGGATCGCGCAGCATGGCCACCAAGGGCGGTGTCATGCTCATGGTAATTTTAAAGTCGATGCCGTCGCGAAGCAGCCCCTCAAAGACTTGTAGCAGGGGAATGTAGGTTTCGGCGATCGCCTCAAACAGCCATTCTTCTTCTAAAACGTAGTCGCTTTCGGGATGGCGGACAAAAGGTAGATGGGCGTGGAGAACGAGGGCGAGGTAGCCAGTAGTCATAATGATTTTGATCCAGCAGTTTATTAACTGACACGAGTTAGGAACTGTTTTACAATATTTTAAGATTTTATGGTGAAACGGGACGCACAAAGTGCCGTGTTTTTTCAGTTGCCGTTTGCGAACTACCTCATTGTCAGCAAATTCTGATTTTGTTGTTGCTGTTGGATCAGGACTGCTGCTGTTTGAGAGTCTATGGGTTTTGAGAAAAAGTATCCCTGGGCGTACTCACATTTTAATCCTTTGAGTAGGTTGAGTTGTGATGCTTCTTCCACACCCTCGGCTACTACATCCATGCCTAAATTGTGCGATAAAGTCACGATCGATCGCACGATTTCTGTCGGGTCAATCTCTCCTTTACTGACATCAAACTTCACTCCCATTCTGCTCACAAAAGAACGGTCTATTTTTAAAGTATTGGTCGGAAAGCGGTGCAGGTAGGAAAGCGATGAATAGCCAGTGCCGAAGTCGTCGATGCACAGGTGTATGTTGCGGGCTCTGAGTTCCACCAACATTGCTGTTATACCAATTTTTTATGAAGCTGCATAGAATTCGATCCCCCCTAACCCCCCTTAAGAAGGGGGGGACAAGAGTCCAATCAAAGTCCCCCTTCTTAAGGGGGATTTAGGGGGATCGGAAGGGGAAACTAATCCTCGTTCTGGATGTTGCCAGCGCACTAAGGCTTCAAAACTGGTAATTTTGTTGGTGGCGATCGAGACGATCGGCTGGTAGTGAATGATAAACTGGGGCGTGTCGATTTAAAAATTAAACCTATGCTTAAATTTTACATTTTTTATGATTAATTGACGCAATTATCCCGATCGGTCACGCTCGCGTAGTCGAAGTGTCCACTTAGACCCTTCCACCCTTCCACCCTTAGACACTTCAACTCCGCTCAGGGCGCAGATCGCGCCTGGTGCGGGCGCGAGTTGTGCTTGGGTCTGGTCAATCGGTTTGGTTAATAACAAGCTAAAATAAAGTTTAAACTTGACCAATCGACTGAGTAAAACTACTTCGGTAGTATTGGTCGATGAAGTGTTAAGAATCCCCGCACCTGATAGTCGGGGAGTATGTCAAAAAGCTATGTATACGCCTTGTCACTAACCCCGCTCTAAAAGGGACGGGGCTTGTAGGGAAGCCAAGCCATAGGTGAAACACAAGCGTAAGTAGGACTAGACACAGGTTGAGAAACCTAATTAGGTGACAGGGAATGGCATCCCAAACAAGGTAGTAGACGCCTCCCTAATCCACTACCTCTTAGTTACTGAATGTCGAAGGGATTTATACAACTAGGCTTACCGCCAAATACTATGCGATCGCGGGCTGCAAGGCTTGAAACGGCAATTGTCCCGTTGAAAGTACACTACAAAAGTACACCAAGTCAAGCAGTTCCAAGGCGGTAGTAAAACTGTAAAGCCGTCCTAAAAGGACGGGGTTTCAACCCATTTTTATGATGACTGCTGCTGCAAAAGTTAAAATTCAGTACGAAGCCGTTATTGGTCTGGAAACTCACTGCCAACTGAGTACGAAGACTAAAATCTTTTCTAGTTCTTCCACAGAATTTGGTGGTGTTCCCAACACTAACATTGACCCAATTTGTATGGGAATGCCCGGAGTGTTGCCGGTATTAAACGAGAAAGTGCTGGAATATGCGGTGAAAGCAGGGCTAGCACTCAACTGCGAAATCGCAAGTTACAGTAAGTTCGATCGCAAACAATACTTCTACCCGGATTTGCCGAAAAATTATCAAATTTCTCAGTTTGATTTGCCGATCGCCACTAATGGTTCGATAGAAATTCAATTGGTTGACCAATCTGGCAATTCGACGCGCAAAAAAATCGGCATCACTCGCTTGCACATGGAGGAGGATGCGGGAAAATTGGTGCACGGCGGTAGCGATCGCATTAGCGGTTCTAATTATTCAATGGTAGATTATAACCGCGCTGGTGTACCTTTAATCGAAATTGTCTCGGAACCGGATTTGCGATCGGGCGCGGAAGCTGCGGAATACGGTCAAGAATTGCGCCGGATCATCCGTTATATAGGTGTGGGCGACGGGAATATGCAGGAAGGTTCCCTGCGGTGTGACGTGAATATTTCAGTGCGCCCGGTTGGACGTGAAAAGTTCGGCACGAAAGTGGAAATTAAGAATATGAACTCTTTTAATGCGATCGAACGTGCGATCAATTATGAGATCGATCGGCAAATCCAAGCTTTGGAAACCGGCGAAACCATATTCCAAGAAACAAGACTTTGGGATGAAGGTAAACAGTGTACTTTCAGTATGCGGATGAAGGAAGGGGCTAGCGATTACCGCTATTTCCCGGAACCGGATTTGCCTCCGATCGAAGTTTCTAGCGCTCAGTTGGCAGATTGGCAAGCTCAATTGCCCGAATTGCCGGCCGCCAAGCGCGATCGCTATGAAACTGAACTGAGTCTTTCTCCCTATGACGCGCGGGTGTTGACTGATGACAAAGCGGTGGCGGAGTATTTTGAACAGGCGATCGCGGCTGGTGCTCCGGCGAAGCAAGCTGCGAATTGGGTGATGGGCGATATCACTGCTTATCTCAAAAATGAACAACTGGCGATCGCCGAAATTCCTTTCCAAGCAGACAATTTGGCGGAACTAATTGCACTGATTGAGACTGGGACAATCAGTGGCAAAATCGCTAAGGATATTTTACCGGAGTTGCTAGCAAAGGGTGGTTCTCCGCAAAAGTTAGTGGAGAGTAAGGGTTTGATTCAAATTTCAGATACTGGTGCGATCGAAAGTGCGATCGATGCAGTCTTGGCCGCCAATCCCAAGGAACTCGAACAGTATCGCGCGGGCAAAACAAAGCTGTTGGGCTTTTTTGTCGGTAAGGTGATGAAGGAGACTGGCGGTAGGGCAGATCCCAAATTGACCAATGAGTTGCTAGCCAACAAGCTCAACGGCTAAACCGCTGACTCCGAAATAATTCTTCAACCCGCGAAGGCGGGTTTTGTCTGTATAGCCGCGGTTTCTAACCGCCGGGGCTGTTGAGCTTTTATATTTTTTTGATAAAGGGGGTTGACCCCTCATGGCAGACATGATATATTGTGTTATGTAGATGCACCCTGATGGCAAGGAGAGTCGCTTAGGCGACTCTCTATTTTTTTGGCATTTTTCCTTGTTGGCTTTTTTACGAATTACCCATTACCCATTAATATCGACTTTAGTGAAATGACTAATTTTAATAATTATGAGCCAACAAGCTAATGACCTAATCAAACAGGGAATTTCCCAATATCAGCTACGCGAATTTGAAGCAGCGCTGGAGTCTTGGGGACACGCGCTGACGTTGTATCGGGAAGTTGACGACAAGCGCCGATCGGGTGCAGCCCTGGGAAATATGGGGGTTGCTTATGAAGCGCTGGGAGATTTGGCCCGTGCGATCGACTGTTACGAACAACATTTGGTGTTAGCGCGGGAAATTGCCGATCGCCGGGGTGAGGCGAATGCTTTGGGAAATTTGGGCAATGCTTGCTGTGCTCGGTCGGATTTTGACGGTGCGATTAATTATCAACAGCAGCGGTTGGCGATCGCGCGCGATACTGCTGACAATCGCGGGGAAGAGGAAGCTTTGGGCAATTTAGCCGCTTCTTATGATGCGAAAGGAGATTTGCGTGGTGCGATCGAATGCTACGATCGGCAATTGGCGATCGGGCGGGCGCGATCGGACGATCGCATTGAACGCAAAGCCCTCAAGAGTTTGAAGCTAGCTTACAAGTATTTAGCCAATTATGAGCAAGCTAACTACTACCGACAGCAACAATTGGCGATCGTGCGGCAACTATTTTTAACTGAGAAAAATAGCGATTTTGTCCAACTTGCAGAAATGGTTGGTTTGAATCCGGCTGAAGATTTTGCCGGAGTAGATTTAAGCAATTTTGACTTACAATATGCTGATTTTGCCGGAGCAGATTTACGAGATGCAAACCTCAGCGGTGTTGATTTTACCCTAGCGGATCTCAGCGGTGCTCTGCTGAGCGGTGCTATTTTAATTGATGCTACTTTATGCAATGCTAATTTGCGGGATAGCGAACTCAATGATGCTAATTTGAGCGGTGCTGATTTGCGGACAAAGTTGCCGCGAGCGAATTTGCAAAACGCCAACTTGACAGATGCTAATTTGAGTAGTGCTTATTTACCGAATGCAAATTTGGCTGGTGCAAATTTGACAAATACTGATTTCAGAAATTCTGATATGAGCGGTGTTAATTTGAGCGGTGCAACTTTGAATGGTGCTGATTTGAGCCGCGCCGATTTAAAAAATATAGTGGTTAAAGATGCGAAGTTTGCTGGTTGTTTGGGTATTTCTGAGGGTCTCAAAATTGAGTTGACTGAGCGAGGCGGGATTTTTGAGTAGAATGGATTATGTTAGTTGTAGGGTGCGTCAGCTCGATCGCCCCAAAGGCTAAGGTAAACGCTGTGGGCTGACGCACCCTACAGGCCTCGTTAGTGGTTTAAATGCGTAACAGCTTAGTATTGGTAATTATAGAAGGTCAGAAGAGCTATGAATGCCGTAACTGCAAAACGATTCTCGATCGCCGAATATCACCGTTTGGGAGAACTGGGGTTTTTCGCCCCGGATGAGCGAGTTGAATTAATTCGTGGAGAAATTATTAAAATGGCTGCTAAAGGTAGGCTTCACTCTGTTTGCAACTCGACGCTATTTGGAGAGTTGTATACGCTGCTGGCAAAAAGAGCGATCGTGCGGGGTCAAGAGCCGATTATTTTGTCTGCTGATAGCGAACCAGAGCCTGATGTTGCGATCGCACTCAATCGTTCAGACAATTATTTATCTTCTCACCCAGAGCCTGCTGATATTTTGTTGGTAATTGAGGTTTCCGATTCTACTTTGAAGTACGATCGGAACACTAAGTTGTCTCTTTATGCTGAAGCTGGAATTGCTAATTATTGGATATTTAATTTAGTAGATATTCAATTGGAAATGCACAGCGAACCTTATCATAAAATACCAGGGGATTTCGGTTATCAATTACAACGAATAGTTTTGCCAAATGGGATTGTCGCAATTCCGGGTTTTCCCGATTTGTCTCTGGATTTATCTTTGGTATTTCCAGTGCAGACTCGTGAATAAAGATGTTGGCTCGATCTGAGATGTTGCACCAATAGACCCTTCGACTTCGCTCAGGGCACCGCATCTCCCATAATTATTGTGGAATAGGCATCTTGCCTGTTCAAGATTAGCTTTTTGGGAGAAGTCTAATGTCAATAAAGGGATTTCTAATGGGGGAGGGCGGGTTTATTTAACCTGTTTGTACCCCGATCGGCTAATGGTGAACCCGCCCCTACAGCCTAAAATCTAAAATCTAAAATCATATGACCGCTAAAACTCTCGCCCCGCCCGAACAAATTGTCCACCTATCGGGTATCACCTGGCAAACCTACGAAAATTTGCTTGCCGAAATTGGCGATCGCAATTGTTCCAGTAGTGCGATCGGGATTTATTTGGGTCATACTCCTTACTCCATCAATAAAATTTGCTAAATTGTATCCGGGTCAATATTTAATTCTCGCAGTTTGGCGGCCAGGCGATCGGCACGTTGCGTCTCTTGTGCTGCCCGTTGCGTCTCTTGTTCGGCCCGTTGAGTCTCTCTTTGAGCACGTTGAGTCTCTTGTTCAGCACGTTGAGTCTCTTCTTCAGCACGTTGAGTCTCTCTTTGAGCTACCTCTTCAGGGGTAGGGAGAAGTTCTCCTTGTGTTGTGAACAAACGCAATTTTTTCTCATATATTCCCAGGCATAAATCGAGTTGTTGACTAAACAAAAGTCCTTGCGAATTGGGTTCCAGCGGTTGGTATTCCCCATCCACCAAATGAAACCCAGTAAGTTCTAAATTATACGGATTGAACCAGAAATAGTCATGGGTGCGAAACGTATTTTGATAAAGGAGTTTCTTGAAGCCTTTATCAATTGACGCTGTATTTGGCGACAGAATTTCGACAATTACATTAGGATATTTGCCATCTTCTTCCCAGACAGCCCAACTTTTACGAGCTTTTCGTTCTGTGTCCAAAACTACAAAAAAGTCTGGGCCTCGGCACAATTCAGATTTAAGCTGGCGAGGACTGTAGTAGATGGTCATATTACCAGCAGCGTAGAAGTCGTTTCTGTCTTTCCACAGCCATTCTAAGCACTGGAGGAGCAGGATCATTTGTCGCAGATGAAGTTCGGTTTCCATAGGAGGTTCGTCACTATATAAGTCACCAGGAGGAAAGATAACATTTTGTTGTATATCTTGGGAAGGGGCTAGTTCTTGAACTGCTGTCATGGCTAGTGAGTTGGGGTTAAGAGGTTGTATATAGTAATCCTAAATCATTCGCGTAATTGTTGTAGGGCAATCCCCCGTGGTTGCCCTAATTCGTGGGGTAGGCACGGGGGGCACTACCCCTACAAATTTATCAGAATCATTGTGAACAGTCAACCGTTAACAGTCAACAGTCAACCGTTAACATCATTCCGGTGCAACCGGAATTGATATTATCCTTCATCCTCCGACTTCACAGGAGCACGCCCAGAAATCACAATAAATCCCACCGATTCCAGAGTCAGACGCGGCTGACGAATTCCCGCTAAAACAGCTTGACTTAACACACTTTCCGTGCTAATTTCATCAGCCAAAACCGACTCTAAAAGTTGTTCCGATTGAGACAGCCGATTCAAACGCAATTGCAATTGATTCACCCGGTTTTCCAGTTGAATTGCAGCACTCACAGCCGATCGATCGCACATTTCAACAAAATCCCCTCGCCCGCGCAGCAACTCCTCCGAAACCACCCGCCCCCGTTGGCAAAAATCATCCCATTCCAACGGATCGACAAAATTGTCAAGAATCACAGTCCGATTTTTCGACAAATTGTAATCCCGATTCGGCCCGCCTTTCCCCTTATAAGCACGCTGCAAAATCTTCAGAAGTTCCCCATCTTCCACCAACAACATCGACTCATTCCGAGCATCAACAAACACCGTTTCAAAAACCGGAACAAACAGAGCATCTGCGCGTCTCTGCAAAGCTTTCAAGTTGTAATTTTCGATATTTTGTGACTGCAAAACTTGCTCAGCCGGCTGCAAATCAGTCTGGATAGAATAGTTAAATTGTAATCCAAACCACTCCTTACCTTCCTCAGCATCCCAGCTTTCATCATGTCGCCACAATGCAAAAGCTTGACCCCGATCGTCCCAGCGGATATAAGAGCCAAGAGCATCGATCAATCCCTCACCAATCCGGTAAAGAGCGACATCAGAATTTTGATGAGCAACCCGGCGATTGTAACTACCATACTGCTGACAATAGGGAATCAATCTCGTCCTCAAATCATTGGAGGGAATCAAGGTTTTCTGACTAGGTTGATAGCGCATCAACCCCGATATAGTCGGATGTTCAACTTGTTTGAAATTGAGAGCTTGACAAATCCAACCTTCCGTAGCCCGCTGCATTTCTTTATGTTTGGCGTCGCAGTCATCGAGAGATTCAAAATACTGAGATGCGGTTTCATCCAGCAAGTCAATTTCATCAAGAACCTGTTGTTCCTTAATTTTGATTTTCTCTTGTTCGATTTCAGCTTTGATTGATTGAATTTCGATTGCTAGCCCCTTTGCTCCTTCAGCAAACAACTTTTCTTCAAGTTGAGGAAGTTTTTGCTCAACATAAAACTGAAGGCTCGCAATAGACTTGTTGAAGATGCCAAATCCATCTTTCAAAACTTGGTACCAAGCTTCATGGGGACTGTCTGGTAAATCTGGGCCAGCAAACAAACAGAATTGTAATCCCATTTTGCTACCAATGCGATCGACTCTGCCCAATCTTTGTTCTAACTGATTGGGAAACCAGGGTAAATCGAAGTGAATGAACCAATCGGCAAATTGTAGATTCAGCCCTTCTTCTGCGGATCGATCGCAAACTAAGACAAAGCAATTCTGTTCATTTTTAAAGCGCTTCAGATTCGCCTCTGCATCAGCGGCAGATTTGCTAGTTTCATGGCTGGCGATCGCATTTTTACCCAAAATCTTCACTAAATTTTCCGCAATGGCTTGACAAGTTCCTGTAAAACTGGTAAAAATGACAATCTTTGGGAATTTATCACCGGGAAGCGGTCTTTTAATTTGCTGTTGAATTCTGGACAACAAATCGCGAGGTTTGTTGTGATATTCCGGTGGAATCTTCAGAGTAACGCCGAGGAATCGGATTACGGCGATTCGCAACAAACTCAGTCTGTCGGCTCCTTCCTGGGGCTTTTCGACGGCATTCAGCAAGGATTCTAAGATGGCGCTTTCTCCTGAAAACAGCGCAGTTTGAGTCACAATCCCCATATACTTTGACCCAAATTCGCGATCGAGTTCCGCAGTCGATTTCTTTTGCAAACGAGCTTTGACAATTCGTTCTAAAACATTCAACCAAGTACCAGAAGTGCGGAAAAACAGCAGAAAAATTCTCTGATAGGCGGTCTTTTGCGGAGCGAGAGTGCGCCATTTTTCGAGGATTGTGTGAATTTCCGACCACTGTTCGTCATTGAGATCGTACTCGACTTTGGGGATAGCATCGCGATCGAAAATCACATCTTCGACTGCATCCCGCTGGTTGCGAAGCATTCGGCGGTAGAGGCGGTAGGTATCACTGATGTGAGTGCGAATAGTTCGGATAATGCGATCGCACTCTGTAGCTTTTTCAGTTTCCAAACAACTGTCCAACTCATCTGCTAATCCGATTAAATAATCGTCTGTTGCAAAAAGAGTGCGGATTTCAGCAAGTTTTGGTTTCAAAACAACAGGCTTTGCTCCCGATCGGAAATCGAGCAAAACGTGGCCGATTTCCTGACGATTTTGCACCTGTTCTTTGAAATTTGCCAAATCATCAATACGGTAAGTTGTGGGGTCTAGCAAGTGCAGCATTGTCAGAAAATCCCGCTCGTGACCCAGAACTGGCATCCCCGATAATAACAGTAAATTTTTGCTTTTGTGAGCGAGAGTTTGGCAGATTTCAAAGCATTGCTTCTGACTGCGATCGCCCGAATTGGCCATTGCAGCGACATGATGGGCTTCATCCACAATCAGAAAATCCAGATTAGCATTGCGACTAATTTGATTTATTTCGCTCAGAGAAACAAGTTGCACTCTGTCAGCAAAATGAGACAAATAGAATTTATTTTCTAACTCATCGCGCCACTGTTCGAGCAAGTATTTCGGAACGAGTACGACAGCGCGGCCGCTTGGTTCATCTAGGAGATATTGGCGGAGAATTGTCCCAGCTTCTACAGTTTTCCCCAATCCAACTTCGTCTGCTAATAAATAGCGTCCGATTGGGTCTTCTAGGACGCGCCGCACGACTTCAACTTGGTGCGGATAGAGGTCTATGTTGGCAGAAATTAAACCTGTCATACCGCGACTGACGGCTCGTTGGGCGATCGCAGATTGCACGAATGCGAGTCGGCGATCGTGAAAATAGGGTGTTTCTTGACCTTTGACTGCTAGGATGTCGATCGGATCGGCGATCGGGATATTGCAGCGAACATAAATTTCCGTTTCATCTGCTTGTATACTTTGACTATCCGGCAAGTCAATGTCGTACAGCATTCTGTCTTCATCCCAGTCATAAATCCGACCAATGATCCAGCGTTCTTGGGTAGTGCTCCAGAGGTAGCATCGAGTTTGGCGCTGAAGTCTGGCTTCTTGGAGTAAAGCTAGGGGTACTGTTTTGCTAAGGCGGTTTTTTACTGAGCAAAAATATTCAATTAGGGCTTCGGTGCGGGAGAATTCGACCACTTTTCCGACTCCCAAATCGTTTTTGGGCGATCGGACCAAGGAACCAACATCAATCATATTTGAAAACCTTTAAATTTCGGCAATTGAAAGAGACTGTTCGCCAATTCGTGGGGGCATCACCCCTCATCTCTGAAACCAGCACTCGCGGTGTTTCTCACATAGATTTCGTAGGTTGGGTTGAGGCCTTGGGAAACCCAACACACTATTTTAAAAGAGTTGGGTTTCGCTCTCGCGTCAACCCAACCTACACTATCTAAGATTTCGTAGGTTGGGACTAAGAGAATCCACCTACAATTTAAAGCGGACGGTGGGGCTCGAACCCACGACGTCCAGCATGGGAAGCTGGCATTCTACCGCTGAATTACGTCCGCGCTTAGTCTGTTTTAGTTTTTTTGAATTGGGGTCAAAATTGACTAGAAAAACATTGTACACCTATTTTCTGATTTTGATCATGCCATTTTGATCGTAAATTTTGCATCGCTGCGATCGCCCATCCAGCGGACAAAAAAAAGTCCTGCCTTTAGTGCAGGACTTAATTTAGTACGAGCAATTCATGAATTGCCCTCTACTTAGCATAGATTCTGTAGGTTGGGTAGAGCGTCAGCGAAACCCAACACATTATTTCAAAAGAGTTGGGTTTCCCAAAGCCTCAACCCAACCTACAAAATCTACTGAAATTTCTTAGTCTGCGGAGGCAGACTTCGTTTGACAAGAAGCGGTTTCAACCGCCGATTGATTGTGGATCGATCGGCTTTACCCTTAGACGAAGCGCAAAGAAGTGCTGTCAGGGCCAAAGGTAGAAACTGCTTGCACGATCGCAATTAATTCATCCGCACCCGCAGTCTTCTTGAAAATAGCGTTTCCAACAGGCAAACCTGTGGGAGAAGCACCGAAGACGTATGTGCTAGATGCACCTTGAAGTTGGATGATATCTTCGATCGGGTTAAAGCCCACAATCAAAGCGTAATCGCCTGCGCCAGTGGCGGTATCGACACCATCGCTGTAATAGAACTTGGTGGCATTTCCCAGCAAGAAAGTATCATTGCCTTCTGCGCCAATCAGCGTATCGATTTCGCCCAGCCCTGGGTTAGCAGCAGTGCCGTCAACGCCAGTCAGAATGTCGTTGCCCTCTTTGGCATAGAGGAAATCGCTGCCATTACCGCCCAGTAAAGCATCATTATTTTCACCGCCGTACAGGGAGTCATTACCAGCGTCGCCGGCTAAGGTATTGTTGCCTAGATCGCCGCTGAGGACATCATTGCCGTCGCCGCCATACAATAAGTCGTCACCTTTTCCTCCTAACTCGGTATCGTTACCGCTGCCTCCGATCGCGGTGTCATTGCCGTCGTTGCCAAATAGGAGATCGTTACCGTCGTCGCCAAATAGGGCATCGTCACCTTTGCCTCCGAAGAAGGTGTTGTTTTCGCTGTTGCCGATTAAGGTGTCGTTGCCTTTGTTGCCGTAGACGGGACTGTTGGCATCGATCGCCACAATCACGTCATTGCTGCTGCTGCCGATATTCCCTGACGCTAAGCCTGTCGGTGCGGGTGCGTTTGTGACTGTGAATGCGATCGGCAGTGCGATCGTTTGAGGCGGTGTGGGAGTGAAAACGGGTGTGGGTGTTGTCACCGCTGGTGTGGGTGTTGTCACCGCTGGTGTGGGTGTTGTCACCGGTATGGGTATCGGTGTGGGAGTTGTCACCACTGGTGTGGGAGTTGTTACCACTGGTGTTGGTGTGGGTGTGGGTGTTGGTGTTGGTGTGGGTGTGGGTGTCGGTGTTGGTGTTGGAGTTAGTAAGGTATTAGTAGCAGTCAAAATTCGTTTCTCTAACGCAGCACCCGTGTTTTCTGCAACTAGAGAATCAATGGTTTTTTGACCGGCACCAAAGGCCTTAAAGTCTTGAGTTGTTTCACCTAAAGCAACTTTTTGAATTACTGCTACTTGTTTTTGCAGTTGTGTAGGATCAGTATTAGTTGCGATCGCATCCACAACTCGCTGATTAGACGCTGCTATCACCTTTGCTAGTTCGGTCTTAGCGTCTGATACATTTTGGGCTTTAAAATTAGGATCGATCGCCTTTACCCGATCGCCCACTTGGACGATTAAAGCCCCCACTTGTTCGGATTTGCTGAAATCTAACGTTCCTGTTTGGATGCGATCGGCGATCGTACTAACTATTTGCTTGACAGCATCACCCACAGTTAGATTACTCGCACCTTCAATTAATCCTGCTGTTTGAGTAATCGAGTTTTGGGCTACCAGCATCGTCGTTAATGCAGCTTTAGCGCTCGGTTGTCCGCCTTGGGTAGCGGCGATCGGATCGACATAATTCAGCGGTATATCGCTGGGAATACCGAAAGCGCTGGTGACTTTGGCATTAGCTTCATTCACGGTTAAACCGCGATCGGCTAATTCAGCTACAATGCTAGTCAGTAAAGTAATTATTTCTGCATCGGGTGTGGCTTTGAGCGGAGTTTCTAGGGGTAAATTTGTACCGATGTCAGTACCGCCAAAAGCGACTAAATTACCTTCATTCGGATCGAGTTTACCATTTTTATTCGTGTCAAAAGTGCTGAAAGGAATATCAAAAGCAAAGGCGCCTTTACCGTCAGTTGTTCCTTTGGGTTCGTTCGGATCGGCGATGCCATTTTTGTTAGCATCAAAGAAGACATTCGCACCGGCAATATAGTCGTCAATCACGAAACCTGTGCGGTTCGAGCCTACAAGCTTCAATAACTCACTGACACTCTTTCCATTATTATCAGTACCTTTCACTTCTACCCATTGGGGTAAAGATAAATTCTTTCCTGGTACTTGACTGAGAGTGCGGGTAGTGGGGTCAAATTTTAGCGAAGCATTAGGTCCGTCAAATATTTCTGGAATAGTAGTTACGGAAGCATTGTTTGTTTTCTGCTTGTATAAACCGCCATTTTCGCCGTTCTTCCAGATATAATCTTCTCCCTCGGTGACAGAATTATTATCTATGGCGGTGACTGTATAGGTAATAGTATCGCCTGGATTTGGATCGATAAAAGTGTCAGACGCAAACTCAAAAGTGGTATTGCTAGACCATCCTCTAGCACGACTTTGAGTCCATACTGGGTTATAGACGATCGGCGCTTGATTAGGATTTGCCGTAGGAGTTGGTGTTGGCGTGACTGGGGTTGGCGTGGGAGTTACTGGTGTTGGCGGAATTGGTCCTGTAAGGTTAAAAGTCCCTAAACTACCAGCAACAGCAAAATTGCCAAGACTATCTTTAACCTGACTTCCTTCCAACTTAACAGTATAAATTGTACTGCCCAATGTGAACGGTGTTGTAAACGAATATGTCGCTGTGCGCGGCGTACCATTACTATTAGTATCGACACTGACAAATTGTGCAGCAATATCACCACCAGGCCCATTGATAAAAATATCATAACTGTCCAAACTTGAAACATCGACAGCATTATTATCGCTGAAAGTGACAGTCAAACTTTTACTGGTTCCTGGCGATGTAATAATGTTAGGATTAGGAATTATACCCAACTTAGCAGTGGGTGCAACGGTATCAACAACTATGGCTTTGCTACCACCAAGGGAGTTATCTGTGGCTAAGGCGGGAAGAGTTAAAACAGCATCCGCAGCCAAATTATCTTTAATTGTGCCACCATCGAGAGTAAGGGCATTTGTGGCGAGATATTCTAAGTCAGCAGCAGAATCCCCGGTTTGCACTACATAGTTGAAAGTGAGTGCAGTACCGCCACTACCACTAGCATAAGTGGCAAATTGGTCAGTTGTGCCCGTTTCTAGTTGCAGTCGGGGTGTGCCAGTGACGGTGACAGCAGCATCGAAGGTGGCGGTGATGGCGATGGTAGAACCAACACCGTAACTGCCGTCAGCGGTGGTAGCGGTGACAGCAGTCACTTTGGGGGCTAAGCCTAGTACGCCACTGTAGGTTTTGAGGGCCTTGGCGTTGAAGGGGATTGCTGCTGCTATGGGGCCTGTTTGTACTTCTAAGTTCCAGTCTCCCCCTAATTCGGCGCTTCCGGTGGGGGTGGCTGAGGCGGCGATGTTAGCACCTGTGATTTCACTCAGTCGTTTGAGGAAGTTTTGGCCGGTTTCTCCTTTGGCTACTTCGCATCCATATAATAGGATGTCGGCGTTTTCTGTTAGGGCTTTTCCCCACTGTTTTAGCTGAGGGCTCAATTGTTCTAGGTTTTTGCTATTTAGTTCTGTTGTCCCTAAGTACAGGTTGCCGGGGCTACCGTGGGAGATGATGTGTAGGTCTGCGATGCCTGTATGTTGAGCGAGGATTGTGGTGATTTGCTCTAGGGCATTAGGCTGGCTTTCGAGGATGTAGGTGGCAGTGCCTGGTTTGATGCCGCTTGCTATGTGGTGGCTATCTGGTATTGTGGGGTCAATGATGATGATTGAATTGGGATTTTTGCTCTAGCAAAAATCCCAATTCAAATTTTTTTTTTGGGGGGTGTGGTTAACTTGAGGTAGAGTTATCATGGCTTTGTGCTTCTAGTGGTGTACTGTGTTGTGGTTCTGTGGCCCGATTTGAGTGCGATGGGTATTTCTACCTTGTGGTAGATGACATGATCGACTCTTAATTTACCAAAGTTCCATTTCAGTGTCAATACTTCAGTGCATTGGAATTATATGGCCGGGGCGGGTTTATATAATTTGTTGATAATTATTAAATATCAAGGCGAACCCGCCCCTACATTCAAGAGGTAGATGGCGATTTCTGGTTGGGTGGGGGCGGGTTTATGAGATTGTTGGTTTCAGGCAGTTATTGTCGGCGAACCCGCCCCTACAAAAAATATTATGATATAATTTTCCGAATTGAACTGAAATGGTTATGACACTATGAAATTCATTAACCCCAAAACAGACTACGCCTTTAAAAAAATCTTTGGTTCGGATCAAAGTCAAGATATTTTAATTAGTTTCCTGAATGCAATTGTCTATCAAGGTGAAACTTTCATCACTTCTTTGGAAATTATCGACCCCTACGCACCCGGTAGAATTTCTGGTTTAAAAACCACTTATTTTGATGTGAAAGCTCTCTTGAATAATGGGGAAAATGTGTTAATTGAAATGCAGGCATTTAATGTGCCAGCTTTTGGCAAAAGGATTCTTTATAATACAGCGAAAATGTATGTAAATCAACTGAAATTAGGGGAAGTTTATCCAGAATTGAGAGCGGCAATTGGTGTGGCGGTGACGGATTTTATCATGTTTGATGAACATAGTAAAGTGATTTCACAATTTATACTAAAGGAAGATGAGTTACTACTGAATTATCAGCATAGTCCGTTAAAATTAGTGTTTGTGGAGTTGCCTAAGTTTAATAAAACGCTGGAAGAGTTGACGAATGTTACGGATAAATGGCTTTATTTTTTACGCAGAGCACCGGATTTAGAGGTAGTGCCAGCATCTATGTCAATTGTACCGGAAATTGAGAAGGCTTTTACCATTGCCGATCGCGTAAATCTCAGTTTAGAGGAAGTGGATGATTTGGAAAAGCGGGAACAGTTTGAACGGGAACGAGTAGGTGCTCTTGAGTTGAGTAAAGCTGAGGGGCTGGCTGAGGGGCTGGCTGAAGGGTTGGCTGAAGGGTTGACTCAAGGGTTGACTCAAGGGCGAACTGAAGGCATACAAATTGGTCAAATAAATCTGATTAAACGCCAATTACAACGGCAATTAGGCGAACTAAATCAAGAGATAGAAGCTCGTTTGTCAATGCTATCATCAGAGCAGTTATCGGCTTTGGCGGAGGCTATTTTTGACTTTTCTAGTTTAGCTGATTTATCCAGTTGGCTAGAAACTAATTGCTCTAATTTAACATGAATGAGATAAAATGATGATGCAGATGTAATTTTGAACGAGTAAGAAAATGTCTCAGGAAATTTCTGTGGAAAGCCTCTATGATAGAGCGTGGGCTATGCAAAAACAAGGCGACTGGGAAGCAGCCAGTAGGGAATATCTACAGGTTATTGCGCTGCAACCTAATTATGCACCTGCTTATTTTCAATTGGGAAATGCTAAGTTAGTTAAGCAAGAATGGCCAGAGGCGATCGCGCTTTACCGCCAAGCTTTAAATTGCGAACAGCGCTACTCTCAATGTTGGTATAATTTAGGCGTAGCGCTGGAAAATATCAGGGAAGATGAAGAGGCGATCGCGGCTTACCAACAAGCTGTTACCTACAATCCCAATTATGCGATCGCCTACAATAGTCTAGGAGTTTTACTTACCAAACAAGAAAACCTAGAAGCAGCAAAAATTTGCTATCAAAAAGCTTTAGCAATTCAACCAGACTTGATTCCATCCTTTGGAAAATTAGCCAACATTCAATACCCGCGTGAGTCGCCGGAAGCGATACAAATAGACAAGGCAGAAGGAATCGGAAAAGAAGCAGAGGGCAGGTTGAAAAATGATTTAAAACCTGATTTCAAAAGCAATTTAGTCAGGAATTTAGGAGACGAAAAAGTGGAAAAAGCAAGGGATTTAAGGGATAAAAATATGGAGGAAAATCAGAATGGGAAAGGGATTGCTGGTGCGGATTCGCCACAGGATTTGATTGGCGATCGCGATTTGCCATCTTGGTTAACCGAACAACAAATCAGCCTTGCTTGCACTACCTATCAAACTAGCAGGTTAATGTTAATTGGTAGCAATCCCGAAACTAATACTATTTCTGGATATTGGCGAATATTCGATCGCGCTATGGGACTTTATTGCACCCATAATCGCATTTACCTAAGCTCAAAATATCAACTTTGGCAATTAGATAATGTCTTAGAATCCGGGAAATTCTACCAAGGTTACGATAAACTATACATACCAAGAATTGCCCACACTACAGGTGATATCGACATTCACGACATTGCTGTAGATAAAAATAACCAAATCATTTTTATTAGCACGTTGTTTAATTGTATCGCTACTTTGAGCGATCGCCACAGTTGTCAACCTCTCTGGAAACCGCCGTTTATCTCACAATACATCAACGAAGACCGCTGTCATCTCAACGGTTTGGCGATGGTGGATGGGGAAGCGAAATATGTCACGGCGTCGAGTCAGTCGGATGTGGTGGATGGTTGGCGCGATCGCCGAAAAAACGGCGGTATCGTGATTGATGTCGCATCTAATGATATCATCGTCACAGGATTGTCGATGCCGCATTCACCTCGCTGGTATCGAGATAAGTTGTGGTTGTTGAATTCGGGGCGGGGAGAATTTGGTTATGTGGATTTAGATACAGGGAAATTTAACGCGATCGCATTTTGTCCGGGATATGTCCGAGGCTTAGCATTTTGGCAAAATTGGGCAATTGTTGGACTGTCCAAACCGAGGGGTGGCGATCGCACTTTTAGCGGTTTAGAATTGGATGAGTTGTTAGTAGCTAAAGATGCTGAGGCTCAGTGTGGGATAATGGTGATTGATTTGACTACTGGTGCGATCGTTCATTGGTTGCGGTTTGAAGGAATTGTCACAGAACTGTATGATGTGCAGGTGATTCCTCAAGTACAAAAGCCGATGGCTTTGGGGTTTCAAACGGATGAAATTGCTCAGTTGATTACTTTGGAATTGTAACTGCTGAAGATTAAGCTGTTCTCCATTTAAACCAGTAACGAGGCTAGTAGGGTGCGTCAGCTAGAACCCTTATGCTGAAACGGAAAACCTTGTACGGGCGAATGGCCATTCGCCCCTACGCACCCTACGCGGAGGAATTGTAAGTGCCGAAGATTACGGAGAAGGCAGAACTTTTATTAGTTTGAGCAGCGACGAACCTTTGGCAACTATTTTAGGGGTGAAAGCTAGGGCGATCGCCATTAATACAATAGACATCTCCCAAAAAGCTTGTCAAGAACAGGCAGGATGCCTGTTCCACAATAATTATCGGAGATGTCTAATCTAGTCCTGCGATGATTATTTGGAGAATTATAGGTTATTATAGACGATCGAGAAACCCTTATATTTTTTGCTGGGGCTGTACAGTGCCTAATCGCCTTCCTCTAATATTTCTGCTGCTCACCGTCGGTTTGTGGACAATGCCCAAACCTGTTGTGGCTCAGGCACTTCTGCCTTACACCCTGCAAATCGACTCAGCCCAACTCGAACAAACAGCTTTGAGCCTTGCAGAAGAAGCCGTCCAGCTAGTCAGACTCCAGCAGTACGAACTCGCTGTACCCAGGGCCGAACTCGCCACACAATTATCCCCCAAAAATGCTCAAAATTGGACTTTGTTAGGCAGCTTGTACCTTCAACTCGAACAGTTTCCAAAAGGCATTGATGCTTTGGAAAAAGCTCAATCTCTGTCGCCGAAAAATCCTGCAATTAAATTTGTCTTGGGAGAGGCTTATTTTCGGCAAGCCAAGTATGAAAAAGCAGTTGAATACTTACAAGCAGGGTTGAAGTTGAAACCAGATACTCCCGGTGCATTATTTGATTTAGGCAATGCTTTTTATAAGCTCAAACGGTTTGATAATGCGATCGCCCAATATGAAAAAGCCTTTGCTTTAGAAAAAAACCTTTGGCCTGCTATCAATAATATCGGATTGGTCAAATACGAGATGGGAGATGCTGATGGTGCGATCAAACGTTGGGAACAGGCGATCGCGATCGACAACAAAGCAGCAGAATCAATGCTAGCTCTAGCAGTAGCATTATACAACAAAGGTGACAAAGCAAAAGGCTTGGCAATGGGAGAAGCAGCTTTGAAACTAGACATACGCTATGCGGGGGCAGAGTTTCTCAAAGAAAACCTGTGGGGCGATCGATTGATCGCAGCCACTCAAAAATTCTTAGCCACTCCCGAAATGAAAGCAGCACTCGCTAAAATTCAAGACTCCCCACCCAGTCCCCAAATGTAGCATCGGAATGATGATATAGAGGACACTCCAAGATCCCATTGGTGTCAACTTAAGCTGTCAGCCCACCAAGTCCGTTAGTCATCCATCAAGTCCGCCAGGGGTTGAAACCCCTGTCTAATAGCGAAAGTCCTCTCAAAGAGGACTGAAGAGAAGAATCTCAACTCATTAGTCCTCTTTTAGAGGACTTTAGCTTTGAGGCAGGGGTTTCAACCCCTGCCGGACTATTGGTTGTACCTTAAGTTGACACTCCTTGGGCTTGCCCTTAGTTCCTACAATTAATCACGGTAGGGATACGGCAGTGCGGTATCCTCTATATGATTCCGATTGCACCAGAATTGAGATCACATCTTCCGCTGAAATTCCTCCAAAACATCCATCAACTTAACTTGACACTGCATCGGAATCAAATCAGCTAAGGGCACTTCCCGTTTACCACCACCCAACTTGACAGGAATACTTTGCAAAACTTGTTCAACTTTGTCGGCATCTAAATTGCCCTCTTCCAGCATCGAATAAAGTTGTTCAGCAACAACTGTATGCAGGTGGGCATCTCTCAGATACAAATGCCACTTAGCAATGTCAATAAAGACATTCTCACCGATTTCGGCCGCCAAAGATTCGATCGCCTGTGTAGTATTAGCCATATTAAAAACCAGAAAATTAGATCAATTCCGGTTGCACCGGAATGATGGTTGACGGTTGACGGTTAACGGTTAACGGTTAACCAGAATCCTTAGTCAAGGGCGAATAATCGGCGATCGCAAAATGGTAAATTGCATGGACAAACACCAACACTGCCCATCCACCAGTTACCGAAACAGCCCAAGGCCAATCAGCCTTCTGCAAATTGTGAACAAACCACAAACCAGAATTAGAAGCCGAAAAAAGACCCACGTGAATCGCAAAATTCATCCGATCGTCTAAACGGCGGTATTCTGGATCATTGCGATCGGGTTTGCGGGGCCAACGAGGAGGCATAGCTTTTCACTTTCTGTTAGTAGTTCAATGCCTATTTTAATCATAAATGCAGCTTTTTGAATGCTGCATCCCTCTCAAGACATGAATTTATGCCTCTACATTCTGATAGTCCCCAGATTTGCCACCAGTTTTACTGACGAGTCGAATTGATTCAATAGCGATCGACTTCGACAACCCTTTCGCCATATCATACAAAGTCAGCGCCGCCACCGAAACCGCCGTCAGCGCCTCCATTTCCACCCCAGTTTCCGCCTTAATTTTCACCGTAGCCCGAATTTCATACCCCGGCAACTCAGCATCCGCTATCACCTGCACCTCGACACTACTCAGCGGCAGAGGATGACATAGAGGAATCAAATTCGCCGTCTGCTTCGCCGCCATAATTCCAGCCAACCTAGCAGTACCCAAAACATCACCCTTGGGCGCATTCCCAGCTTCAATCGCCACAAAAGTCTCCGGTGACATCCGCACTCTCGCAGCGGCCACAGCTTGACGCACCGTTGCCACCTTAGCTGAAACGTCCACCATTTGGGCTTCACCGCTGTTATTCAGGTGAGTTAGCAGTGCGCGATCGGGCAATTCAGAAAAAGTTTGAGAAATGTCTTGCATTATTTTGATAAAGGTGTTAATGTTAGATTCTGTGGGAAAAGAACTTAATCCATCTTAGATTAAATCTCAACTCAACAGGGGCTTGTAGCTTAGTTGGATAGAGTGCATGGCTACGAACCATGAGGTCGGGGGTTCGAATCCCTCCAAGCCCACTACTAAAAGTTATGAGTTTTAAACTCTGATTCTTGAATTAAGAAATTAATCCAAGTCAAGATTTAAGATTCATAACTTTTTCAATTGGTATCTTTATACTCAATAGGCCTTTTAATGGCGGGCAGGATGCCCACCCCACAACCCAAAAATTTACTCTTTGTGGAACAGGCATCTTGCCTGTTTTCCTACCAAATCGCAGGATGCCCACCCCACAACCCAAAAATTTACTCTTTGTGGAACAGGCATCTTGCCTGTTTTCCTACCAAATCGCAGGATGCCCACCCCACAACCCAAAAATTTACTCTTTGTGGAACAGGCATCTTGCCTGTTTTCCTACCAAATCGCAGGATGCCCACCCCACAACCCAAAAATTTACTCTTTGTGGAACAGGCATCTTGCCTGTTTTCCTACCAAATCACCGATTCAAAGCATAAACATCTGTGCCTCGCCCGATCGCAAACCTGACCGAATGAGACAAATCCTTGCTACACTGGGTGACAAAAATCACCAAAGCCAAGCTAGCGAGTCCGGCTGCAAAACCAAACATATTTCTATAGCCAACTTGTTCAGCCACAAAACCTAAAGTCGGCCCCGCAACCGCAATACCCAAATCAAATCCGCCAATACAAAGCGAAAACAATCGACCCCTTTCTTGAGGTTCACACCTGTCCGACATCAGCGTTACCATCATCGGCAAAACAGTACCGCCAGCGCAACCTTCAACCAAAGCTGCGATTAAAAAACTACTCGTATTCTGAGCATTATATAACAACAACATAGACAAGCAGTAACAGATTAAGCCACCGGAAATAAACAAGCCACGGCCGTATTTGTCCGAAGCCCTTCCCGTCACTAATCGTATAGCAAAACTAGCAATTGCCGCCGTTGAATAAAACAATCCAGCATTAAAATCAGCCTTAGTTTCCTGTACAAACAAAGGCATAAAAGTGCTCAGAGTTCCGAATACCAAACCTACTACTAATAAAACTAAAGCCGGAATCCGAACGCGGGGATTCCACAACATTTGCCAATAATTTTTGCCATTTTTTTCATTAGATGATGAGTCAGGTTTTGTTGACTCCACAAAATTTGGTTCCGTAACTTGACAAGTACAAAGTACAGCCATTGTAGCGAAAGAAGCAGACATCACAAACAAAGGAGTATAACCAACCCAAGCTTGCAAAAATCCGCCCATAGCAGGCCCAAATGCCAGCCCAATCGGACTTACCAAACTCATATAGCCGATTAATTCGCCCCGCTTCCCTGGCGGCGACAAATCTGTTACCAAAGCGCTGTAAGCAGTGGTAAAAGCGGCGATACTAATGCCGTGAAAAGCCCGAATACATAACAGTAAAGGAATAGATTTAGCAAATAAGTAGCAGAGAGGTGCAATCGCAGCGACCAAAGTACCTAAAAGCAAAACTTGTTTTCGACCCTTGCTATCAGCCATTTTACCTAACTGCGGTCTCGAAAACAAAAGCCCGATCGCAAATGCACCCATGACAAAGCCAATTTGCTGTTTTGTACCACCTACAAATTGGACATACAGTGGCAAAGTTGGCAGCAGTGAAGCCAAACTAGACCAGAATAGCAGACCTGTTGCGAATAAAGTCAGCAAGTTGCGTCTGGGTTGGGGCTCGATATCCCTAAAAATATTCAAGATGCTAATTCCTGTGAAATCTTCCGACTACACTCAATCTAAGATCGAGTGCATCCATATCATTATGTTACAAACCATTAAGATTTGCGATCAAAAAAGTTGATATTCGATTCACTGTCAACCGTGAACTGTCAACCGTGAACTGTCAACCGTGAACTGTCAACTGTCAACCGTGAACTGTCAACCGTCAACCGTCAACATTCTTACCAATCAACCTCGGCCCTTTCCTCCACCACCCGTTGATAAACCCACTCCGTTTCCATCGCCAACTTCTGCCAGCTAAATCGGCGTTCCAAATCCTCATAAGCATTATCAACCAACCATTGTCCATAACCCGGATTGTTCAACACCTCCAAAATCCCCCAGGCTAAAGAATCACTATTATTTGCCTGAGTCACAACCCCAGTTTTGGTATGCTGTACGACTTCGGGAAGTCCACCTGCATCCGAAACTACCACGGGAACTCTTGCAGCAAAACTTTCTAAAGCTACAATCCCAAAAGGTTCGTAAAGACTGGGGAAAACAGCACAGTCAGCCACCGTCTGAAATTTGTCGAGATCTTCTTCAAACATGAAGCCTGTAAAATAACACTTATTCCAAATTCCCAACTTCCAAGCCTGATATTTGAGATAGTCTGTATTGCCACCACCAACAATTACAATCTTGGCTTTTCCTCCCATTTTCCAAATTACTTTAGGTGCAGCATTTAAAAATACAGCAATGCCTTTTTCATAGCTAATTCTGCCCACATAATACACAATTTTTTCGTCGTCTGCTGCAAATTTACGACGAAAATCTCTCGCGTCTAATTCGTTCAAGCGTGGCTTTTTTTCCGACCTGATTCCGTTATAAATTACCTCTATTTTGTTCCAAGGAGTCGATAGTACCCGTTCTGCTTCCCGTCGCATATAATCGCTGCATACAATTACCCGCCAAGCATTGTAAGCGAGGCTATTTTCCTTGGTATTGATGTAGCGCTGTCCCTCATTGTGAATGCCGTTGAAGCGTCCGTATTCAGTGGCGTGGATGGTGGCGATTAGGGGTACTTTAAAGGTATGCTTGAGGGCGATCGCGGCATCTCCCACTAGCCAGTCATGAGCGTGGATAATATCAAAGGGCCCTTCTTCCAGGATCAGTTTGCCCCCCTGATGGCCCATGCTTTGGTTGAGGTTTGCCACCCAGTGAAAAAAGTCGCGGGCGTGTCCCACCACCACCCGATGCACCTGTATTCCTTCCACCACTTCGTACATCGGCGCGTTACCAAATTCTACTGTAATCAAGTGAATGGAGTGGCCCAGCTTCACCAATTCTGGGTACAATTCCGATACGTGGCGGGCAATGCCGCCGACGATTCTGGGAGGAAACTCCCATGCTAATACCAAAATTTTCATCTCTCTTCCCTCCACAGAATTTATAGATCTTAATGTTTATGATTAACAGATCTATTGTATAATAGCCAACTTTATTAGTTGCTCGATCGCCAATTTGTGACCAATCACTGACTTTTTTTGGTCGCAATAATCACCGGGGAATGGTGCAGAAACCGGGTTTCTGCACGAAAATAGGTGGTTGAGACCGATCGCCCTCCCTGCCTACTTTTTATTCAAAATCGGCTCCAATTCCCGGCGAAAACGAGTCCAAGCCGCCACCGATAGAGAGTCAGAAGCAGCATCCTTACGCATCAAAATCGCACCATCTTCAAAGCCTATAATTCCATACTCTCCAGAATTGGATAGGCGATCGATCTGTGGGACGATCGCCCGCAACTGTCCCCGTTCCCTGCGAAATGCCGTCTGATACTGCTGTAACTGCCACATATCAGCAATCACATATTCCATCTTCACCGTCTCCCTCGCATCATTTCGCAATTCCAACATCGGAAACCGGAGAATTTCGCGGCGGCTTGACAAAATCGGCACAATAGTATTTGTCGCCGACACGCTAGCATCCGTAGGAATTTCAGCCAACAGAGGTCGCACCTGAGAAACGTGCTGCCACTGTCTGATCAGAGGAACCTGCACCCAAGGATCGATCGCATCGGGCAAAATAAACGAAAAAGTCCGATTTGGGTTAGACGTGAAGGTAAAAAATAGCGACAAGCAGATACAAAACGACCAAAATCGGCGAAACTTGGCAGACGAAGGAAAAGGAAACATTGCAGAAGGAAAACGCAAGACAGTTTTTTCTCCGCTCCTAATTTTATCTTCTTCCTTTTGGCGATCGGCCCACCACAAAATCGCCCCATAAAACAGCCCTGGAACCACAGTCATCGCATAGCGAATATTAATCGCCAACACCGACTCTCCTTTCGCTAAAAATAGTTTCAGCAGCGGGAATCCTGCGATCGTCCAAGAAGCTGGCGCTACAGCAGGAACCAAAGCTAAGGGCAACCACTGACCAAGCAAGTATTTGATTTTACCAAAAAACGGCGTAAATAATTGTTCAACCAACCGCCCAGGATTGCTCACCATTCCCCAAATAATTTCCAGAGTCGAAGCTTCCTCTCCATCAGCATATTGACCAAAGCGCTCCATCATAAACCGCTGGGAGATGTCATCAGAAAACAAAGGCATAATCAGATTGGTCAAGACAATCATGTAACCAAAACTGAGAATGCACACAGCCAAGCCAGTCAGAGGATAGCGTCGGCTCAAGATCAAGTAAACTCCGACCCCAAATAAAACAATTCCCCCATCTTCCCGCACCGCCAAAATCAAAGTTGCGAGAATCCCAAACAGCGGCCACCAACGCTTCTCCATCGCCAGCAGCAAGCTAAAAACAAACAGCGGAGTTTGGCAAACATCATGAAAATTTCCCAATGTCGGGCCGATGACCGCGTTAGCGCAGTAATAGCTGACGACAATTGCCGCCGACAGCCGAGGCTCTAGATAGTGTCTGGCCAGAGGGTAGAGGACTAAACCCGCTGCCGTAATTAAAGTCACCTGCAACACCGTCAAAGTGACAGGAGAGGGAAACAGTGAGTAAATTGGCAGCCACAGCATCAGCGCCGGAGTGAAGTGCTGCCCCAAGCGATAGTAAAATACTTCTGGGATCTGATTTTGGTGAACCACGTTAGTGGACAAAGCCGAAGAGAGAGAGCTCTCAAACAAGTGACCGTGAGTACCATTCCAAAAAAGTTGATTGAAAATGCCTTGGTCGTAAGTGGCGTAAAAGCTGTAGTAGCGATGCAGCGTCAGCAACAAGCACAGCACAAAAAAAACCGCCGCCACCTTCATCACCTCATTCAGCGACGAATTTTGCTTGCCGCTCAAAAATATCATCTGTCCGCCCTCATCAAATTATCAGGAAACTGGGTTGAAAACCCCGTCCTTATAGGACGGCTTTAATTGTAAACCTTTGTGACATCGACACGTATATTGTGCCAAATAGCGTAGCATAAAATATGAGGTGAATGCCATGCTAGTTTTTGAATTCAAAGCTTACGGAAAATCAAGTCAGTTCACAGCAGTAGATGAAGCGATTCGTACCGCCCAATTTGTCCGCAATAGTTGTTTACGCTATTGGATGGACAACCAAAAGATGAATAAGTACGACTTGAACAAATATTGCGCTGTATTGGCTGGTGATTTCCCGTTTGCTGACGAACTGAATTCTCAAGCTAGACAAGCCAGTGCTGAACGAGCCTGGTCTGCCATCTCCCGATTCCACGAAAACTGCAAGAAAGGAATTCCTGGCAAAAAAGGATATCCACAGTTCCAGAGAGATTGTCGCTCAGTTGAGTACAAATCAACTGGATGGAAACTGGCGAACGATCGTAAATCAATCAAATTTACCGACAAAAAAGGAATTGGCAAACTCAAACTAAAAGGAACACGGGACTTACATTTCTACTCCTTTACCCAAATCAAACGAGTAAGATTGGTGAAACGTGCGGATGGTGTATACGTTCAGTTTTGTATTGATGTCAACCGTTCGGAAAACATAGAACCTTCTGGGAATACCATTGGTTTAGATGTGGGTTTAAAGGAATATTACACCGATTCTAACGGAATCACGGTTGAAAATCCGAGGTTCCTCCGAAGATGTGAAAAAGTCCTCAAACGTTTTCAGCGTCGCCTTTACAAAAAGATTAAAGGTTCAAAGAATCGAGGCAAAGCTAGACAGATTTTAGGGAAACGCCACCTCAAAATAAGTAGGCAACGTAAAGACCATGCAATCAAACTTGCACGGTGCGTAGTTCAGTCTAACGACTTGATAGCTTACGAAGATTTGAGGATTAAAAATATGGTGAAAAATCACTGTCTGGCTAAGTCTATTAACGACGCTTCTTGGTATCAGTTCCGTGTCTGGCTTGAATATTTTGGGAAAGTATTTGAGAAAGTAACGGTTGCGGTAAATCCGCAGTCTACTAGCCAAGAATGCTCTAGCTGCGGTGCAATTGTGAAGAAAACGCTATCTACTAGGACACACGTTTGTCAGTGTGGTTGTGTAATGGATAGAGATGAAAACGCAGCTAGGAATATCCTGAGTCGAGGATTAGGTACGGTAGGGCATACCGGAACCCTTGCAGTTAATGCAAGCAACGCTTTGGGAGAGTTGACCTCTACTCAGATTGGAGAAATCCTGTCTGAGCAAGTTGGCTCGTAGAAAAAAGAATCCCCACGCCTTTAGGCTGGGGAGTGTCAACGGAGATTAGCATAAATCTAAAGGAAGTATTAAATTAAAGTGGATAGTGAAATAACTGGGCTTGGTAATGGTCAATTGTTTTCACCCGATCGACAAATTGAATAACGTCAATCAGACCCACGGTCAGGACACCGACTGTTCACCTGAACAGCCCGCGACTTCCCAATCGGTTCTACAGCTTTTGCTATTCGTAGACAAGCGTCCCTCTTCCAGGGAACAGACCAGACACATCCGCCAATCGCTCAAAGATTTAAAAGCAGAGTGGGACTTTGAACTGCAAATCATTGATGTCGGAGAACAGCCTGATTTGGCCGAACACTTTAAAGTCGTAGCCACTCCCTCGCTGCTCAAAATTCATCCCGACCCGCGACAAACCCTCGCCGGCAGTAATTTGAGCGCCCAATTGGAACACTGGTGGCCCCGTTGGCAGTTGTCGGTAGAAGAATACGCCGCCCAGCAACAGTCTGCTACACCTCTGGCTGAAACCTTGGCAGATCCAAAACCCATTTATTCGGTTGCTTGCGCCGTTGAACTCGTGCAACTTGCTGATGAAGTTTTTCGGCTAAAACAGGAAAAAGAACACCTGGAAGAGCAGCTACAGTTGAAAGACCGGATTATTGCCATGCTAGCTCACGACCTCCGTAATCCTTTGACGGCGGCTTCTTTGGCTTTGGAGACTTTGGAGTCAAATCAGAAGGTGAAAGATGGGGAAACACCACGTTTGACACCAACTCTGGCGGCTCATTTGATGAAACAAGCTAGGCGGCAAATTCGGATTGTCGATCGCATGATCACAGATATCCTGCAAGCAGCTAGGGGTACAAAAGCCCAACTGCACATGGCACCAAAAAAAATCCAACTGGGGACAATTTGTCAAGATGTACTGCTTCAGTTTCAAGACAAATTTCAAGCTAAAAGTCTGAAATTGGAGACAGATATTCCCACGGATTTGCCCTTAGTTTATGCCGATCCCGATCGCATCAAACAAGTGATTGCCAACCTACTCGATAATGCCAGCAAGTATACCCCAGAGCAAGGAACTGTGAGTATTTCCCTGCTGCACCGCACTGCTTACAAAGTTCAAGTCAGTATTGGTAACAGCGGGCCGGGAATTCCCGAAGAAAATTGCGAAAGCATTTTTGAAGACAGTTTCCGCTTGCAGCGAGACAAATCACAAGACGGTTATGGCATTGGACTGTCTCTTTGTCAGGGCATCATCCGCGCCCACTACGGTCAAATTTGGGTGGATTCCGTACCCGATAAAGGCAGTTGTTTTCACTTTACTTTGCCAGTCCAGAAATAAACATTAGTTAACAGTTATCAGTTATTAGTTAACAGTTAAATTTTTACGGAGAGCAGTAATAATCTGTTCGTTTGCTTTGGGAAAAGTAAATTGGTCAAGTTCATCTAGTGTCACCCAGCGAATTTCATCACATTCCAGGGTTTGTGGTTCACCGCTGACATAGCGGCAGTTGTGCACACAAAGCGTCACTGTAAATTTAGTGTAGTTGTGTTCGATCGTCATTAAGCTTGCACCAACTTCTATGACGATCCCCAACTCCTCTATAATTTCCCGTTCAATACAAGCTGCGATCGTTTCCCCAGGCTCTATTTTACCGCCAGGAAATTCCCAAAAACCGCCGTGCATTCCTTGTTTACGTCTTTTGTCAATCAAAATTTGTCCTTGTTTGTTCCAGATGACAGCAACGCCGATAACTTTGTGAGGTAAAGCAGAAAGAGACATATTAATTTAATGGGAATTGGGCATGGGGAATTGGGCATGGGGCATGGGGC